>NZ_LT906479.1:1225876-1532345 GCF_900187015.1 Serratia ficaria
GACACCACGTTGTCCTTTTCCTTGGTCAGGAAGTAGTCGGTGACTTCTTCCAGCACCTTGGAGGTACGGGCCTCGGTGGCGCCGGCAGGCAGCTGCACCATGGTCAGCAGGATGCCCTGGTCTTCGTCCGGCAGGAACGAGGAAGGCAGGCGCAGGAACAGCAGCCCCATGCCAACCACGATCAGCAGGTAGATCACCAGATAACGGCCGGTGCTGCGCAGAATGCTGCCCACGCTGTCGGTGTAGTGGTGGGTGCTCTTTTCGAACATGCGGTTGAACCAGCCGAAGAAGCCGGTTTTAACCCCGTGGTCGCCTTTCGGGATAGGTTTCAGCATGGTGGCGCACAGCGCCGGCGTCAGGATCATCGCCACCAGCACCGACAGCGCCATCGCGGAAACGATGGTGATCGAGAACTGACGGTAGATGGCGCCGGTGGAGCCGCCGAAGAACGCCATCGGGATAAATACCGCCGACAGCACCATGGCGATGCCCACCAGCGCGCCCTGGATCTGGCCCATCGATTTGCGGGTGGCTTCTTTCGGCGGCAGCCCCTCTTCGGACATCACGCGCTCGACGTTTTCCACCACCACGATGGCGTCGTCCACCAACAGGCCTATCGCCAGCACCATGCCGAACATCGTCAGGGTGTTTATCGAGAAGCCGAACGCCGCCAGGATCGCAAAGGTCCCCAGCAGCACCACCGGCACCGCGATGGTCGGGATCAGCGTGGCGCGGAAGTTCTGCAGGAACAGATACATCACCAGGAACACCAGGATGATGGCTTCGATCAGCGTTTTCACTACTTCGTTGATGGAGATTTTAACGAACGGCGTAGTGTCGTACGGATAAACCACTTTCATCCCCTGCGGGAAGAAAGGTTGCATCTTGGTCAGCGCGTCTTTCACACCTTGGGCGGTGTTCAGGGCGTTGGCGCCGGTGGCCAGTTTGATACCCAGGCCGGCAGCCGGTTTGCCGTTGTAACGCGCGGTTACGGCATAGCTTTCACCGCCGCGCTCAATGCGCGCCACGTCACGCAGGCGAACCTGAGAACCGTCGGCGTTCACCTTCAGCAGGATCTTGCCGAACTCTTCCGGCGAGGTCAGGCGGGTCTGCGCGATGATCGAGGCGTTAAGCTGCTGCCCCGGCACCGGCGGCATGCCGCCCAGCTGCCCTGCGGCGATCTGGTTGTTCTGCTCGGTGATGGCCGAGGTCACGTCGGTGGTGGTCAGCTGGAAGTTATTCAGCTTGTTCGGGTCCAGCCAGATGCGCATGGCGTACTGGGCGCCGAACAGCTGCACTTCACCCACGCCGGACGAACGGCTGATGGGATCCTTGATGTTGGAGGCCACGTAGTCCGCAATGTCATCCTGAGTCATGCTCGGATCGTCGGAAACGAAGCCGGCCACCATCAGGAAGCTGCTGCTGGATTTTTCTACTTTCAGGCCCTGTTGCTGCACTTCCTGCGGCAACAGCGGGGTGGCCAACGACAGTTTGTTCTGGACCTGCACCTGCGCGATGTCAGGATCGGTGCCGGAGTCAAACGTCAGGGTAATGGTGACGCTACCAGAGGAATCACTGGTGGAGGACATGTACATCAGATTATCGATACCGTTCATGTTCTGTTCGATAATCTGCGTCACGGTGTCCTGCACCGTCGTGGCATCTGCGCCCGGGTAGGTGGCGGAAATACTCACCGCCGGTGGTGCAATAGTGGGATACTGCGCGATCGGCAGTTTCATTATTGCAAGCACCCCCGCCAACATGACGATGATGGCGATTACCCAGGCGAAAATCGGGCGATCTATAAAGAACTTAGCCATGTATTACCGGCTCCTTTTTATGACTTCTGCGCTTCAGCCTGCGGCTGTTTTTGCGCCTGAGTGTCAACTTCCTGCGCTTTTACCTGGGCGCCCGGGCGAACCTTCATCAGGCCGGTGACAATCACGCGGTCGCCGGCTTTCAGGCCGTCGGTTACCAGCCATTTGTCGCCAATCGCCTGATCCGCCTTCAGCGTGCGCAGTTCGACCTTATCGTCTGCACCCACCACCATGGCGGTCGCTTCGCCGCGCGGGTTGCGCGTCACACCCTGCTGCGGCACCAGCAGCGCATCGCTGCGCACGCCTTCGTCCAGGCGGGCGCGTACGAACATGCCCGGCAGCAGCGTATCGTTCGGGTTAGGGAACAAGGCGCGGATGGTGATGGAGCCGGTGGTCTCGTCGACGGTGACGTCAGAGAATTCCAGCGTGCCTTCCTGCGCATACTCCGCACCGTTCTCCAGCAGCAGTTTCACCTTGGCCTTGCCGTTTTCCTGTTTCAGGGAGCCGCTGGCCAGTTCCTGCTTCAGGCGCAGGAAATCGTTGCTCGATTGGGTCACGTCGACGTACATCGGATCCAGCTGCTGCACGGTCGACAGCGCGGTGGTCTGGCCGTTGCTGACCAGCGCGCCTTCGGTCACGGCGGATTTGCCGATGCGGCCGGAGATCGGGGAGGTCACCTTGGTGTAGGCCAGGTTGATGCGCGCGGTTTCCACCGCGGCTTTCGCGGCCACTACGGCGGCGTCAGCCTGCTGCAGGTTGGACACGGCGGTATCGTAATCCTGTTTGCTGATGTAGCTGGTGCCCAGCAACGGCTTGTAGCGGTTCACCGTGGTACGCGCGATCGACGCGCTGGCCTGCGCCTTGGCCAGGTCGCCTTTGGCGCTGTCGTAGGTGGCCTGATAGGTGGCAGGATCGATTTGATACAGGGAAGTGCCGGCTTTGATGTCGCTACCTTCAACGAAGTTGCGCTTCAGGATGATGCCGCTGACCTGAGGGCGAACTTCGGCGATACGATACGCAGCAGTACGGCCAGGAAGATCGGTAGTAATGTTGAGGGGCTCTGCCTTCAAGGTCACTACGCCCACTTCGGGAGCCGGTTGTTGGGCGCCTTGCTGTTGGGTTTCTTTATCGTTACATCCTGTTAGCACTAAGCTGCCTGAAAGCATCAGAACTGCCGCCAGAGGCGTTAACCCTCTGTTTTTGTTCATAGAAAAACCTCAAGTGTCCGATTTCAAAATGATCAATGGATCACAAGCTTTAAAACCCATTGCTGCGTTAATTATATGTGCGTGCTATGGTACATACATTCGCGAATGTATGTAAATCACACTCCCCCTAAATGACGACGTCATGGCACGAAAAACCAAACAGCAGGCGCAAGAAACTCGACAGCATATTCTTGATGCTGCGGTGAGAGAATTCTCTGAGCGTGGCGTTTCTGCAACGTCACTGACAGATATTGCCACCGCTGCCGGGGTTACGCGTGGTGCAATTTACTGGCACTTCAAGAATAAGGTAGACCTGTTTAATGAAGTTTGGGAATCTACAGAGCCGAAAATAGACGAACTCGAAACAGAGTATCAGGCAAAGTACCCGGATAATCCACTGCGCGTTATCAGAGAAATTCTGATTTACATTCTGACGTCTACGGTTGAAGACGCGCGCCGCAGAGCCTTGATGGAAATTATATTCCACAAATGTGAATTTGTTGGCGAAATGATGCCGCTGCTGGACTCGCGAAAAGTGCTGTACCTTGCCGGCTACGAGCGCATCGAGGCGGTGTTGTATAATTGCGTGCATCACGGCCAACTGCCCGTCGACCTTCACACCCGCCGCGCGGCGGTGATCCTGCGCGCCTATATCAGCGGCCTGATGGAAAACTGGCTGTTTATGCCCGAAAGCTTTGACCTGCGGGCTGAAGCCGGCGCGCTGGTGGACAGCTTCCTCGAAATGCTGCAGTTTTGTCCGACGCTGCGGCTCCGGCCGGAAGAGCAGACGGCCGGCTAACCCGCCACCTCATCATCAAGGAGAGACAGCATGTCATCAGTCGTCATGATCGCCAACGGCGCCGCCTACGGCCAGGAATCGTTGTTCAATGCCCTGCGCCTGGCCATCGCGCTGAAAGAGCAGCAGGCAGAGCTCGATCTGCGGCTGTTCCTGATGTCCGATGCGGTGGTGGCCGGCCTCGCCGGGCAACAGCCGCACGAAGGCTACCATCTGCAGCAGATGCTCGAAATCCTCACCGCGCAGCAGGTGCCGGTCAAACTGTGCAAAACCTGCGCCGACGCGCGCGGCGTCAGCCGGCTGCCGCTGGCGGACGGCGTCACCATCGGCACGCTGGTGGAGCTGGCGCAATGGACGCTGGCGGCGGAGAAAGTGCTGACCTTCTGATGCTTTGCGGCGGCCGGTCATCGGCAGCGCGTGGTTGTTCGTTGCCCGTCGGCGGGATAAAAAGCGCGGGCGACAAGGGGCGGCCGACGCTGGCCCTGCTTATTGGCCGGTTGGCAGGTAAGGGGAGGTGACGCCGGTGCGCTGCAGCTTTTCCTGATAGTCCCGTTTGACGATATCCAGCGCCGCCAGCGCGGTGGCCGGATCTATTTCGTTGCATTCCAGCAGGTAAATCAAATCTACCGCCAGCTGTAATTCCGGTGAGGCGTTTTCCAGAGACATAAAACCCGCATTAGTATTGAGATGAATGAATAGAGGCGTGCATCGCTGAGTATAGTGAACAAGGTGTAGCGTGGGGAATATTCATTAAAATAATGTGATAAATCTTCAAAAACCGTTTTCTTTTCGTTCGATGCTGCGCTCGATGCGCGCCAACGCCTGGCGGCAACGCATCAGCCGGCCCTCCAGCGCCGCCAGTTCGTGCTGCAGCTTTTGCTGCGCCGCCAGCGTGGTTTGGCGCCCCAACAGGCTCTCCCGATCCTGAATCATGGAGATGAGCCGGCGTTCATAATCTTGATGCTCGGCCAGTTTATGGTACAGATCGACCGCCACCGCTTCTTTCGGCTGATTTTTACGGCGCAGCGCCTGGGTCGCCAGTTCGCGCTGCAGCGCGGCGATCTGCGCCACCAGCTTCTCGGCCAAAAAGGCCACCTGGCTGGTGCGGCTGCCGTTGGCGGCGGTTTGCAGCTGGGCGAAGTTCTTTTGCACCTCGGTCAGATAATCGCGCAGCCGCGTGCCGCGGTTGGCGAACAGCGCGGCGTCGAAGCGCGCCTGCGGGATCGGGGCGTCGCCGCGCGGCGTCACCTCGGCGGCCAAGGCCGCAATTTGTTGTTCCAACAGCTGTAATAGACGCTGAGTGCTCACATAGGCTCCATCATGACGTTAACAGGCCTAAGCTTGCCCGCGATCCCGCCGTGAAACAAGCGTCGCGCGCATATTCCGCCGCGGCGGCTGGTGACGAGGGGGATGCCGGTGGTAAAGTGGCCGGCAATGGATAGCGGGATAAAGGTTGGGCATGACGCGTTGGCTATTGATAATCCTCGGGTGGCTGTCGGTGGTGCTGGCGACGCTGGGCGTGGTGCTGCCGCTGTTGCCGACCACGCCGTTCTTGCTGCTGGCCGCCTGGTGCTTCGCGCGCTCGTCGCCGCGGTTTCATCATTGGCTGCTGTACCGCTCCTGGTTCGGTTCTTATCTGCGCCACTGGCAGCAGCATCGTGCCCTGCCGCCGGGGGCGAAATGGAAGGCGGTGCTGGCGATCGTACTGACCTTTGCGGTATCGCTGTGGCTGGTGAAAATCTGGTGGGTGCGTGCGCTGCTGTTGCTGATGATGGCCGTTTTGCTGCTCTTTATGCTGCGCCTGCCGGTTATTGACCTGTCGCAACAAAAACGGCGCTGATCGTACCTTAAAAGATGCAGGGGAGAGTTGCATTCTTGAGCCAGTTTGCATAGATTTGGGCGTTTTCGTGTGCGGGTTGCCTCCCTTATTCCAGTTTGACGGACTTCGCCTGAGGGTGAAGCGGGACTTCGGGCGGCCTGCGCGCCAGTTTTCAGGCAGTTTTATCAGGCAACAATTATGACCGCTACCGCGCAGCAGCTTCAGTTTATTAAAGACAGTATCAAAACCATCCCGGATTACCCAAAGCCGGGCATCCTGTTCCGCGACGTGACCAGCCTGCTGGAAAATCCGTTGGCTTACGCCGCCAGCATCGAACTGCTGGTTGAGCGCTATCGCGAAGCGGGCGTGACCAAGGTGGTGGGTACCGAAGCGCGCGGTTTCCTGTTCGGCGCGCCCGTCGCGTTGGCGCTGGGCGTCGGCTTTGTGCCGGTGCGCAAACCGGGCAAACTGCCGCGCGCCACCCTCAGCGAAAGCTATGAGCTGGAATACGGCACCGATCGGCTGGAGATCCACACCGACGCCATCGTCGCCGGCGACAAGGTGCTGGTGGTCGACGATCTGCTGGCCACCGGCGGCACCATCGAAGCCACCACCAAGCTGATCCGCCGTCTGGGCGGTGAAGTGAAAGACGCCGCTTTCATTATCAACCTGCCTGATCTGGGCGGTGAAGCGCGTTTGAACCGGCTGGGCATCGAATGCTACTGCCTGGTCGACTTCGCCGGTCACTGATACTGCCGTAGCGCATTACCACAACGGCCTCGCGGATCGCCGCGGGGCTGTGTTAGCATGACCCTCCAGATTACTCGACTTCTCCGGTATTAATGAGCTATCAGGTTCTTGCCCGTAAGTGGCGCCCTCAAACGTTTGCAGATGTCGTCGGACAGGAACATGTTCTGACCGCACTGGCTAACGGCCTCTCGCTGGGGCGGATCCATCACGCCTATCTGTTCTCGGGCACGCGCGGCGTGGGTAAAACCACCATTGCGCGCCTGCTGGCCAAAGGCCTGAACTGTGAAACCGGCATCACCGCCACGCCGTGCGGCCAATGCGACAACTGCCGCGAGATTGAGCAGGGGCGTTTTGTCGATCTGATCGAGATCGACGCCGCGTCCAGAACCAAGGTGGAAGACACCCGCGATCTGCTGGACAACGTGCAGTACGCGCCGGCCCGCGGCCGCTTCAAGGTCTACCTGATCGATGAAGTGCACATGCTCTCGCGTCACAGCTTCAACGCGCTGTTGAAGACGCTGGAAGAGCCGCCGGCGCACGTCAAATTCCTGTTGGCCACCACCGATCCGCAAAAATTGCCGGTCACCATTTTGTCCCGCTGTCTGCAGTTCCATCTCAAGGCGCTGGACGTCGATCAGATCCGCCACCAGCTTGAAACGGTACTGCAGGCTGAGCAGATAACCAGCGACGCCCGCGCGCTGCAGCTGCTGGCGCGCGCCGCCGACGGCAGCATGCGCGACGCGCTGAGCCTGACCGACCAGGCGATCGCCATGGGGCAGGGGCAGGTCACCGCCGCCACCGTCAGCCAGATGCTCGGCACCCTCGATGACGAACAGCCGCTGGCGATCCTCGAAGCGCTGGTCAGCGCCGACGGCGAGAAGGTGATGGCGCAGGTCGCGCAGGCCGCCTCGCGCGGCGTGGACTGGGAAAACCTGTTGGTGGAGACGCTGGCGCTGCTGCACCGCATTGCGATGGTGCAACTGCTGCCTTCGATGCTCGACAACCACTACGCCGCCGTTGAACAGCGGCTGCGTGAGCTGGCGCGCACCTTGCCGCCGGCGGACGTGCAGCTTTATTACCAGACGCTGCTGATTGGCCGCAAAGAGCTGGCTTACGCGCCGGATCGCCGCATGGGGGTGGAAATGACCCTGCTGCGCGCCCTGGCGTTTCACCCGAAAGCGGTGATCCCGGAGCCGGTGGCGCTGGTGCAGACCGCGCCGGCGCCGTTGGCGCAGCCGGCTCAACAGCCGCAGTTTCAGGACGCGCCGCCGCCGTTAGGGCAGGCCGCCGCGCCGCAAAATCATCAATCGACGAATTTACCGGATGCCACCGCCCAGCTGTTGAAAGCGCGAACCCAGCTGTTGCGGCAGGGAGCATCCACGCCAAAAAAGAGTGAGCCGGCGGCGCCAGGAAGAGCGCGGCCGGCAAACTCAGCGCTGGAGCGATTAGCTTCCGTGACTGAGCGCAGCCAGCAGCGCCAGGCGGAAAAGATCGTGCCGGAAAAACCGGCCAAGCCGGAGGCCTACCGCTGGCGCGCCCTGAGCGAACCGGAGGCCGCGCCGGAGCCGCTGGCGACGCCGAAGGCGCTGCGCACCGCGCTGGAGCACGAGAAGACCCCGGAACTGTCGGCCAAGCTGGTGGTGGAGTCGCTGGAGCGCGATCCCTGGGCGGCGGAAATCGATAAGCTGAAGATCCCGAAGCTGGTGCAGCAGCTGGCGTTGAACGCCTTTAAGCAGCAGCCGGAAGCGGGCAAGATTTGTCTCCACCTGCGGCCTTCGCAGCGCCATCTGAATTCGCCGTCGGCGCAGAAGACGCTGGCCGACGCGCTCGGCGAGCTGTACGGCGGCCCGGTCGAACTGACCGTGGTGGAAGACGATAACCCGGCGGAGCGGACTCCGCTGGAATGGCGGCAAGCCATTTATGAAGAAAAGCTGGCGCAGGCGCGCCAGTCCATCGTTGCGGATACCAACATCCAGACGCTGCGTCGTTTCTTTGACGCGGATCTGGATGAAGAGAGTATTCGCCCCATTTAAACGCTGCGCAAAGTGCGCGGCCCTAGCGACGAGAGACGACTATGTTTGGTAAAGGCGGTCTGGGCAACCTGATGAAGCAAGCCCAGCAAATGCAGGAAAAAATGCAGCAGATGCAGGAAGAAGTCGCCAAATTGGAAGTGACTGGCGAATCTGGCGCGGGCCTGGTGAAAGTGACCATCAACGGTGCGCACAACTGCCGTCGCGTGGAGATCGATCCCAGCCTGATGGAAGACGACAAGGATATGCTGGAAGACCTGATCGCCGCCGCGTTTAACGACGCCGCGCGCCGCATCGACGAAACCCAGAAAGAGAAAATGGCGTCCGTTTCCAGCGGCATGCAGTTGCCGCCTGGCTTCAAGATGCCGTTCTGATGCAAACCAGCCCGCTCCTTGAGTCATTGATGGAGGCGCTGCGCTGCCTGCCGGGCGTCGGCCCGAAGTCGGCGCAGCGCATGGCGTTTCAGCTGCTGCAGCGCGATCGCAGCGGCGGCATGCGCCTGGCGCAGGCGCTGACGCGCGCCATGTCGGAAATCGGCCACTGCGCCGACTGCCGTACCTTTACCGAGCAGGACATCTGCACCATCTGCGCCAATCCGCGCCGTCAGCAAAACGGCCAGATTTGCGTGGTGGAGACGCCGGCCGATATTCACGCCATCGAGCAGACCGGCCAGTTCGCCGGGCGCTACTTTGTGCTGATGGGCCACCTGTCGCCGCTGGACGGCATCGGGCCAGGCGATATCGGCCTGGATCGGCTGGAGCAACGGCTGGAAAAGGAAAGCATTACCGAAGTGATCCTCGCCACCAATCCGACGGTGGAAGGGGATGCGACGGCCAACTACATCGCCGAGATGTGCGGCCAGTACGGGGTGCTCGCCAGCCGCATCGCCCACGGCGTACCGGTGGGCGGCGAGCTGGAGATGGTCGACGGCACCACGTTGTCGCACTCTCTGGCCGGGCGTCACGCCATCAAGTTCTGATGTTTTCCCCTGGCGGGGCCGTGCGGCCCCGTTAGTCATTTCGCAAAAATTTCCCGCCAGCCGCTTGAAAAACAATGCCCTGACCCCCACCTGATCCTCATTGTCCGCTTTTGGTAGCAATTGTCTTTGAGGTAATCAATGAGTATGAAAGGTCAAGAAACCCGCGGGTTCCAGTCTGAAGTAAAACAACTGCTTCATTTGATGATTCATTCGCTGTACTCCAACAAAGAAATTTTCCTGCGCGAGCTGATCTCCAACGCCTCGGACGCCGCCGACAAGCTGCGTTTCCGCGCGCTGTCCGCGCCGGATCTGTATGAGGGCGACGGCGAGCTGCGCGTGCGTCTGTCGTTCGATAAAGAGCAGCGCACGCTGACCATTGCCGATAACGGCATCGGCATGCGCCGCGAGGAAGTGATCGAGAACCTCGGCACCATCGCCAAATCAGGCACCAAGGCCTTCCTCGAATCCATCGGCTCCGATCAGGCCAAAGACAGCCAGCTGATCGGCCAGTTCGGCGTCGGTTTCTACTCCGCGTTCATCGTGGCGGACAAAGTGACGGTGCGCACGCGCGCAGCGGGCGCCGCCGCCGATGAGGGCGTGTTCTGGGAGTCCGAGGGCGAGGGCGACTACCGCATCGCCGACATCGGCAAAGAAACCCGCGGCACCGAAATCACCCTGCATCTGCGCGAAGGCGAAGATGAGTACCTCGACGCCTGGCGCCTGCGCTCGGTGATCGGCAAATACTCCGATCACATCGCCTTGCCGGTGGAAATCGAGAGCAAAAACGAAGAAGACGGCACCGTCACCTGGGAAAAAATCAACAAGGCCCAGGCGCTGTGGACCCGCAGCAAGGCTGACGTGACCGACGAAGAGTACAAAGAGTTCTACAAGCACGTCGCCCACGACTTCACCGATCCGTTGAGCTGGAGCCACAACCGGGTGGAAGGCAAGCAGGAGTACACCAGCCTGCTGTATATCCCGGCCCAGGCGCCGTGGGACATGTGGAACCGCGATCACAAACACGGCCTGAAGCTGTACGTGCAGCGCGTGTTCATCATGGACGACGCCGAGCAGTTCATGCCGAACTACCTGCGTTTCGTGCGCGGCCTGATAGATTCCAACGATCTGCCGCTGAACGTCTCGCGTGAAATCCTGCAGGACAGCCGCGTGACCCAGAACCTGCGCGGCGCGCTGACCAAGCGCGTGCTGCAGATGCTCGACAAGCTGGCGAAAGACGACGCCGAAGGCTACCAGAAGTTCTGGCAGCAGTTCGGCCTGGTGCTGAAAGAAGGCCCGGCGGAAGACAACGGCAATCAGGAAGCGATCGCCAGGCTGTTGCGCTTCGCCTCCACCCGCGGCGACAGCTCGGCGCAAACCCTGTCGCTGGAGGAGTACGTCGGCCGCATGGCTGAAGGGCAGGAAAAGATTTACTACATCACCGCCGACAGCTACGCCGCCGCCAAGAGCAGCCCGCACCTGGAGCTGTTCCGCAAAAAAGGCATCGAAGTGCTGCTGTTGTCCGATCGCATCGACGAGTGGATGATGAGCTACCTGACCGAGTTCGACGGCAAGCCGTTCCAGTCGGTGAGCAAGGCCGATGAGGCGCTGGACAAGCTGGCGGATGAAACCGAAGAGCAGAAGGCCGCCGAGAAGCAGCTGGAGCCGTTTATCGACCGGGTGAAGACGTTGCTGGGCGAGCGAGTGAAGGACGTGCGTTTAACGCATCGCCTGACCGATACGCCGGCGATCGTCGTCACCGACGCCGACGAGATGAGCACCCAAATGGCGAAGCTGTTCGCCGCTGCCGGCCAGCAGGCGCCGGAGGTGAAATACATTTTCGAGCTGAATCCGGAGCATGCGCTGGTCAAACGCGCATCCGACGTGGGTGATAACGAACAATTCGCTGAATGGGTCGACCTGTTATTGGATCAGGCGCTGCTGGCTGAACGCGGCACGCTGGAGGATCCGAACCAGTTCATCCGCCGAATGAATAAGTTGCTGTCCGCATAATTCCGAATTTATACGCCCTTAATCTGCAGGTTAGGGGCGTATTTCTCGCTTTTTTCTGCATTTTCACCTCTTTTAGCCGCATTTTTGTCCCGCGGGATCCGCAATCGATTTCCTCGCGTATCTTGAGCCGCCCCCCTCTGAAATGGTATGGTTGAGCGTTTTCGCAATTTTATAAAAACTTAATACCCAAAAAATTTCAAATTGCGGCCAGCCAACGGCGCTGCGGTTTGAAAGATGAAGGGAATAATAGCAAGGGGATTTACGCAATGCGTATCATTCTGCTGGGCGCTCCGGGCGCTGGTAAAGGTACTCAGGCTCAATTCATCATGGAGAAATACGGCATTCCGCAGATCTCCACCGGTGATATGTTGCGCGCAGCCGTGAAGGCCGGCAGTGAACTGGGCAAGCAGGCGAAAGAAATCATGGACGCCGGCAAGCTGGTGACCGATGAGTTGGTCATCGCGCTGGTCAAAGAACGCATCGCCCAGGAAGATTGCCGCAACGGCTTCCTGCTGGACGGTTTCCCACGCACCATTCCACAGGCCGACGCGATGAAAGAAGCCGGCATCAAGGTGGATTACGTGCTGGAGTTCGACGTGCCGGACGAACTGATCGTCGATCGCATCGTCGGCCGTCGCGTGCATGCGCCATCCGGTCGCGTGTACCACGTGAAATTCAATCCGCCGCAGGTGGAAGGCAAAGACGACGTGACCGGCGAAGAGCTGACCACCCGTAAGGACGACCAGGAAGAAACCGTGCGCAAGCGCCTGGTGGAATACCATCAGATGACCGCGCCGCTGATTTCCTACTACAGCAAAGAAGCTGAAGCGGGCAACACCGCTTATCGTAAAATCGACGGCACCCGCAAGGTGAGCGAAGTGAGCGCCGAGCTGGCGACCATCCTCGGCTGATCGATGTCGTTGCTTGCATAGCGCCAGACCTCAGGTCTGGCGTTTTTTTTTGCCATTCTTCCACCGAATTGTGATCGCCGCAGCTTGTTGCGGCCGCGCCCTTTAATATCCCGCGGCAAATGGCGTATAACTGCCTGCATTTTCATCAGCAGCAGGGAGCAGGGTATGTTCGGACAGACCAATTTTCTGGCGGAGGCCACCGCGCGCCAGATCGTGCAGCGGGCGATGGGCATCATCAGCCACTCCGTCAACGTGATGGACAGCAACGGCGTGATCATCGCCTCCGGCAACCCGTCGCGCCTGTTTCAGCGCCATGAAGGGGCGGTGCTGGCGCTGACGGAAAACCGGGTGGTGGAGATCGACAACGTCACCGCCGAGCACCTGAAAGGCGTGCGCCCCGGCATCAATCTGCCGTTCAGTTTTCGCAACCAGCGGGTGGGGGTGATCGGCATATCCGGCGAGCCGACCGAGGTGCGCGCCTATGCTGAACTGGTGAAGATGGCGGCGGAACTGATGGTGGAGCAGGCGGCGTTGCTGGATCAGAACCAATGGGAAAAACGCTACCGGGAAGAGTTGGCGAACCAGCTGCTGCAGCCGCAGGCGAACACGGCGTCGCTGGAGGCGATGGCGGCCTACCTGGGGCTGGAGCTCCAGCAGCCGCGCATCGTCTGGATTGTCGAGCTGCAGGAGTCGCAGCCGCAGCGGTTGCGCGAACTGCTGACCGAGCTGGAGACGGCCCAGCGCGAGGCGCTGATCGCCATCACCGGATTCGACGAGATGATCCTGCTGCGCCCGGCCTGCATGGCGCAGGGGGCGTGGAGCCCGAAGCTGGAGCGGCAGCAGGCTCAGGCGCTGCAGAGCCGGTTGAAGCAACGTTTCCGGGTACGCCTGATCGTCGGCGGTTTTTTTGCCGGCGAGCAGGGGGCCTGTCGTTCAAACCTGACGGCGCGCGCCACCCAGGCGCTGGCGCAGCGGCTGAAGCTGCGTCACGCCACGCTGTTTTATCATGACTACCCGCTGCCGGCGCTGTTGTGCGATCTGGGTGAAGACTGGCGTGCGCAGGAGCTGGGTCGCCCCTGGCAGATCTTGGGCGCGCAGGATGAAAAAGGGGTGCTGCGCGCCACCCTGCGGCACTATTTTTCGCAAAATTGTGATCACACGCAGACTGCCGCGCAGCTGCATATCCACGTCAATACCCTGCGCTACCGGCTGCAGCGGATCGAAGCGATTACCGGACTAAAAATCAATCAGTTAACCGACTCGTTGCGGCTGTATATCGGCATGCTGATGCACGACTGAGTTGTGCCAACCCACAATTTCGCCGCCGTTTTGCCGGCGGTTTTTTGTCGTTTCCTCTCAGGCTTATGGCCGGCGGCCGGGATAAGGTTGCCGGCACATCAACCACGGGGAAAACAACAATGACAACCGTATCCACTCTGGGGGCGCTGGTGGCGTTAGCCGTCGCCATCGTCCTGATCTTGCGCAAGGTTCCGCCGGCCTACGGCATGATTGCCGGGGCGCTGGCGGGCGGGCTGTGCGGCGGCGCCGATCTGGTGCAGACCGTTACGCTGATGATCGGCGGCGCGCAGGGCATCACCAACGCCGTGATGCGCATTCTGGCGGCCGGCGTGTTGGCCGGGGTGCTGATCGAATCCGGCGCGGCGCACACCATCGCCGAAACCATCGTGCGCAAAGTCGGTGAAACCCGGGCGCTGCTGGCGCTGGCGATAGCTACACTGATCCTGACGGCGGTGGGCGTGTTTATCGACGTGGCGGTGATTACCGTGGCGCCGATCGCGCTGTCCATCGCGCAGAAGGCCGGGATCTCGCGCGCGGCGATCCTGCTGGCGATGATCGGCGGCGGCAAAGCCGGCAACGTGATGTCGCCGAACCCCAATACCATCGCGGCGGCCGACAACTTTCACGTGCCGCTCACCTCGGTGATGCTCGCCGGTATCGTGCCGGGGCTGTGCGGGCTGGCGGTGGCTTATCTGCTGGCCCGGCGCCTGAGCGACAAGGGCGACCGGGTGATGGAGGAAGAGCTGACGCAGCACGCCGAAGGCGCGCGGCCGCGGTTTGCCGCGGCGATCGGCGCACCGCTGGTGGCGATTTTGCTGCTGTCACTGCGGCCGATTGCCGGCATCGCGGTCGATCCGCTGATCGCGCTGCCGGTCGGCGGCCTGGCGGGGGCGCTGCTGATGGGGCGCATCCGTCAGTGCAACCAGTTTATGGTCTCCGGCCTCAGCCGCATGGCGCCGGTGGCGATCATGCTGCTCGGCACCGGCACGCTGGCGGGCATCATCGCCAATTCGGCGCTGAAGGACGCGCTGATCACCGGCCTGACGCACACCGGCCTGCCGGCCTGGCTGCTGGCGCCGCTGTCCGGCGCGCTGATGTCGATGGCCACCGCCTCGACCACCGCCGGCACCGCGGTGGCCTCCGGCGTATTCAGCGGCACGCTGCTGGAGCTGGGCGTCAGCGGGCTGGCCGGCGCGGCGATGATCCACGCCGGCGCCACCGTGCTGGACCACCTGCCGCACGGCAGCTTCTTCCATGCGACCGGCGGCAGCGTCAATATGGCGGTGCACGCGCGGTTGAAACTGTTGCCGTACGAAACGCTGGTGGGTTTTACCATCGCGGCGGTCTCGGCGCTGATGTTTGGCGTATTTAATCTGGCGGGATAAGGAATAGTAATGAAAACGCTGAAGAAAGTGGTCATAGCACCGGATTCTTTCAAGGAGAGCCTGAGCGCGCTGGAGGTGGCCGATGCGATTGAGCGCGGCTTCAGCCAAATCTTCCCGCAGGTGCAGTATGTCAAGCTGCCGATGGCGGACGGCGGCGAGGGCACGGTGGAATCGATGGTGGCGGCCACCGGCGGCGAAATTATCGAACTCGAAGTGACCGGGCCGCTGGGGCGGCCGGTGCGGGCGTTTTACGGCCTGCTGGGCGACGGCGAAACCGCGGTGATTGAAATGGCCGCCGCTTCCGGCCTGCATTTGGCGCCGAGCGGCCAGCGTGACCCGCGCATCACCACCAGCTACGGCACCGGTGAACTGATGCTGGCGGCGCTGGCGCACGGGGTGAAGGCGATCGTTCTCGGCATCGGCGGCAGCGCCACCAACGACGGTGGCGCCGGCATGATGCAGGCGCTCGGCGCCCGGCTGCTGGATGCGCAGCGTCAGCCGCTGCCGCCGGGCGGCGCGGCGCTGGCGCAATTGGCGCATATCGATCTGGCCGGGCTGGACCCGCGCCTGCGGCAGCTGAGCATCACCGCCGCCTGCGACGTCGACAATCCGCTGTGCGGCGAGCAGGGCGCTTCGGCGGTATTCGGGCCGCAGAAGGGCGCCACGCCGCAGATGGTGGCGCAGCTCGATGCGGCGCTGCGCCACTACGGCGAACTGATGGAGCAGGTTATCGGCCGCGAGATCGTCCGCCAACCGGGCGCCGGGGCGGCCGGGGGAATGGGCGCGGCGTTGCTCGGCATGCTCGACGCCCGGCTGCGGCCTGGCATCGAGATCGTGATTGAAACCCTGCGGCTGGAAGAGGCGGTGCGCGGCGCCGACCTGGTGATCACCGGCGAAGGTCGGCTGGACAGCCAGTCGATCCACGGCAAAACGCCGATCGGCGTGGCGCGGGTGGCCAAGCGCCACGGCCTGCCGGTGATCGGCATCGCCGGCAGCCTGGCGCCGGATTATCAGGTGGTGCACCTGCACGGCATCGACGCGGCATTTTCGGTGCTCGATCGCATCGTCACGCTGGAGGAAGCGCTGGCGGGCGCGGCGCGCAATCTGGAGGTCACGGCGCGCAACGTAGCGGCGGTATGGCGGCTGGCGCAGGGCTGAGGCCGAATGGCGCCGTCATGGGCGGCGCCTGTTGCTGATATCGGTTCCGACGAAGAGCTTTTCCGTTACAATAGACCGCATTAGTGGCTGTCGGCATCCTGACCCAGAACGGGATACCGGCCGGAAAGGAAACGAGAGGAACTGAGATGAAGCAAGAGAAACACGGCGTATTGCTGGTGAACCTGGGCACGCCAGATGCTCCGACCTCATCCGCGGTAAGACGCTATCTGAAAGAATTCCTCAGTGACGACCGCGTAGTCGATACCTCACCGCTGCTGTGGTGGCCCATCCTCAACGGCGCGATCCTGCCGATCCGTTCGCCGCGCGTCGCCAAACTCTATCAGTCGGTGTGGATGGAGGAAGGCTCGCCGCTGCTGGTATACAGCCGTCGTCAGCAGCGGGCGCTGGCGGCGCGCATGCCGAACACCCCGGTGGAGCTGGGCATGAGCTACGGTTCGCCAAGCCTGGCGGAGGCCATCGACAAGCTGTTGGCGCAGGGCGTGACCAACCTGGTGGTGCTGCCGCTGTACCCGCAATACTCGTGCTCGACCAGCGCCGCGGTATGGGATGGCGTGGCGCGCGTCCTCAAGGGGTATCGCCGCTTGCCGTCGACCGCGTTTATCCGCGACTACGCCGAACACCCGGCCTATATCGCCGCGCTGCAGCAGAGCGTCGAGCGTTCGTTTGCCGAGCACGGCCAGCCGGACCGGCTGGTGCTGTCGTTCCACGGCATTCCCAAGCGTTATGTGCGGCTGGGCGACGATTATTCGCAGCGCTGCGAAGATACGCTGCGGGCGCTGAGCGCCGCGCTGCCGCTGTCGCCGGACCGGGTAATGATGACCTATCAGTCGCGCTTCGGCCGCGAACCCTGGCTGACGCCTTATACCGACGAAACGCTGAAAAGCCTGCCGGCGCAGGGCGTGAAGCATATTCAGCTCATTTGCCCCGGTTTTTCGGCGGATTGCCTGGAAACGCTGGAGGAGATCAAGGAGCAGAACCGCGAGATCTTCCTCGAGGCCGGCGGCGAGAAGTTTGAGTACATTTCCGCGCTGAACGACGAGCCGGCGCATATTGATATGATGCAGCAGCTGGTGGCGCAGCGTTTTTAATCACTAATAATCTACATAATTGCATTCATCATCATCAGGCAGGAATGTGTTAACATTCTCTGCCTGTTAACTGCCACAACCGCCAATCACATGAAATTTCCTGGTAAACGCAAGTCCAAACACTATTTTCCGGTGAACGCCCGCGATCCGCTTTTGCAGCAGACGCAGCCCGAAAGCGAGGTCAGCACCTCTTATGTCGTCGGCATCGACCAGACGCTGGTGGATATCGAGGCCAGGGTGGACGACGCCTTTGTCGAGCGCTACGGCCTGAGCCTGGGGCATTCGCTGGTGATTGAGGACGCCGTCGCCGAGGCGCTGTACCAGGAACTGAGTGAAAACAACCTGATCGCCCATCAGTTTGCCGGCGGCACCATCGGCAATACCCTGCACAACTATTCGGTGCTGGCGGACGACCGCTCGGTGCTGCTCGGCGTGATGTGCAGCAACGTCAAAATCGGCAGTTACGCCTACCGCTATCTGTGCAACACCTCGAGCCGCACCGACCTCAACTATCTGCAGGCGGTGGATGGCGCGATCGGCCGCTGCTTTACGCTGATTAACGAAAGCGGCGAGCGCACCTTCGCCATCAGCCCCGGGCAGATGAACCAGCTGCGGCCGGAAAGCGTGCCGGAAGAGGTGATTGCCGGCGCATCGGCGCTGGTGCTGACCTCTTATCTGGTGCGCTGCAAGGAAGGGGAGCCGATGCCGGCCGCCACCATGCAGGCGATCGAATACGCCAAAAAGCACGACGTGCCGGTGGTGCTGACGCTGGGCACCAAATACGTGATTGCCGACAACCCGCAGTGGTGGCGCGACTTCCTGAAACAGCACGTGTCGATTCTGGCGATGAACGAAGATGAGGCGCTGGAGCTGACCGGGCTGAGCGATCCGCTCACCGCCTCGGATATGGCGCTGGAGTGGGTGGATCTGGTGCTGTGCACCGCCGGGCCGAGCGGCCTGTATATGGCGGGCTACACCGAAGAGGCCAACAAGCGCGAAACCCAGCATCCGCTGTTGCCGGGGCATATCGCCGAATTCAACCGCTACGAGTTCAGCCGCGCCATGCGCCGCGAAAGCTGCGAAAATCCGTTCCGCGTTTATTCGCACATCGCCCCTTATATGGGCGGGCCGGAAAAAATCATGAACACCAACGGCGCAGGCGACGGCGCGCTGTCGGCGCTGCTGCACGATATCGCCGCCAACGGCTTCCACCGCAACAACGTGCCGAATTCCAGCAAGCACGTGCGCAGCTACCTGACCTATTCCTCGCTGGCGCAGGTGTGCAAATACGCCAACCGCGTCAGCTATCAGGTGTTGAACCAGCATTCGCCGCGGTTGACGCGCGGCCTGCCCGAGCGGGAAGACAGCCTGGAAGAGTCTTACTGGGAACGTTAAAAGCAAAAGGTCCGGCAAGCCGGACCTTTTTGATTATTGATTGCCGCTTCAGATCGGGCAGCCGCCCAATTTCTCTTCTTCGCTCAGCGTATCCAGCTTGAGGATATTCAGCATGCTGTTGGCTATCTCCCGTTCGCCCATCACCACCTGATTGGCGCCGCGATCGGAGATGTAAGACACCTCGTCGTCGTAGTGGGCGCGGGCGATGATTTCGATATTCGGCCGCTTGGTGCGCGCCGAGGCGACGATCTCGCCGGCTTCGTAGCCGTTCGGGATGGTCAGCAGCAGCCAGCGCGCGCAGTCCAGCCGCGCCAGGTCCATCACCTCGGGATTGGCGGCGTTGCCCAGCACCGTCTTGATGCCCTGTTCGCGCAGCGCCTCGACCCGCGGGCGGGAGTTCTCGATCACCACCAATGGAATGCCGGCCTCGGCCAGCTTGCTGCCCAGCAGGCTGCCCACGCGGCCATAGCCGACCACCAGCGCATGATTGCACATGTCGACCGGGATCTGCTTTTCTTCCTCCACCGCCTCTTCCAGGATTTGGTCTTCCATGGTTTCGGTCTTGGCCAGGTAACGCTCCAGCAGGGTGAACAGCAGCGGATTGAGCATGATCGACAGGATGGCGCCGGCCAGCACCAGATTGCGGCCGTGTTCCGACATCATGCCCAGCGAAATGCCCAACCCGGCGAGGATAAAGGCGAACTCGCCAATCTGCGCCAGGCTGGCGGAGATGGTCAGCGCGGTGCGTTTGGAGTGGCCGAACATCTTCACCAGCAGGAACGCGGCGGCGGATTTGCCGAACACGATGATCGCCAGCGTCGCCAGCACCGCCAGCGGCTCGTTGATCAGGATCATCGGGTCGAACAGCATGCCGACCGAGACGAAGAACAGCACCGCGAACGCGTCGCGCAGCGGCAGCGTGTCGTGGGCGGCGCGGTGGCTCAGCTCGGATTCGTTCAGCACCATGCCGGCGAAGAAGGCGCCCAGCGCAAAGGAGACGTCAAACAGCTTCACCGCGCCATAGGCGATGCCGAGCGCCAGCGCCAGCACCGCCAGGGTAAACAGCTCACGCGAGCCGGTGCTGGCGGTTTTCGACAGGATCCACGGCACCAGGCGGCGGCCGACCACGATCATCAGCGCGATAAAGGCGATAACCTTGCCGATGGTGATCGCCAGCTCGATCAGCAGTTGGCCGCTGCTGGCGTTGTCGTTGCCCATCATGTTGCCGAAGGCCGGCAGCAACACCAGCGTCAGCACCATCGCCAAGTCTTCGACGATCAGCCAGCCGATGGCGATCTGCCCGCGCTGGCTGTCGATCAGCTGGCGTTCCTCCAGCGCGCGCAGCAGCACCACGGTGCTGGCGGTGGACAGACAGAGGCCGAACACCAGCCCGGAGACCAAATCCCAGCCCAACAGCTTCGACAGGCCCATGCCGAGCAGGGTGGCGACGGCAATCTGCGCCACGGCGCCGGGGATAGCGATAGATTTTACTGCGAGGAGGTCTTTCAGAGAGAAATGCAGGCCAACACCGAACATCAACAGGATCACACCGATTTCCGCCAGTTCCGGCGCCAGTGAGGTGTCGGCGACGAAACCGGGGGTAAACGGGCCGGCGAGCACCCCTGCGGCCAGGTACCCCACCAGGGGGGAAATGCGCAGGCGGTTCGCCAGCATGCCGAGGAGGAAGGCCAATACTAACCCTCCGACAATGGTGGTGATTAGCGGTGTTGAATTATGCATCCAGACTCCTTCTAGCTATGCATCGCGGCAAGGGAGAAACGCAACAAAGTTACGAAAAGATACATTTAGTTTATTGCATTTGTTCGCGTCTTGCTTGGCTAAATTGAGCCTTTTTGTGAAAAGGCAGAGGATTTCACTTGGCGGGGGCCAATAAGGGGATTTACCACTATATAACTAAAATAACATTGATTTATCTGGTAGATAACCCGGGTGAATAATGTATTTCTCCCGGGCCGTCTGCGAGATTACTGCGCTTTATGGTCCATATTAGGCAATAGTGCGGTGATGATGCCGATTAACGGCAGGAAAGCACAGATTTGGTAGACCAGCTCGATGCTGGTCAAATCTGCGACATAACCAAGAACCGCCGCACCTAAACCGCCCATACCGAAAGCAAAACCGAAGAATAAACCGGAAACCATGCCGACTTTACCGGGGATCAGCTCCTGTGCGTAGACCAGGATCGCCGAGAAGGCCGAGGCGAGAATTACCCCGATGATCACCGTCAGAATGCCGGTCCAGTAGAGCGATGCGTAGGGTAAAATGAGCGTGAACGGCGCTGCGCCAAGGATTGAGCCCCAAATTACGTATTTTCTCCCTATCTTGTCGCCGAGAGGCCCGCCGATGATGGTTCCGGCCGCGACGGCGAACAGGAAGGCGAACAGGTGTATCTGGGCGTTCTGCACCGAAACGCCGAACTTATGTATCAGATAAAAGGTGTAATAGCTGCTGATGCTGGCCAAGTAGAAGTATTTGGAAAAAATCAGCACCAGCAGGATGCCCAGCGAGTAGGCGACCGTACGTTTTGGCAGCGCTTTCAACGCGGAAGGGCTTTTGGGCTGACCTTTCGCCGCCCGGTGCTGTTGCTGATACCATTTGCTGACCTGCAGCAGCACCACGATCGCCAGCAGCGCCGCCAGCGAGAACCAGGCGACGTTGCCTTTGCCGTAAGGGGCGATGATCAACGCCGCCAGCAACGGCCCGAGCGAGCTGCCGAAGTTGCCGCCGACCTGGAACAACGACTGCGCCAGGCCGTGTCGGCCGCCGGAGGCCATGCGCGCCACGCGGGAGGACTCCGGATGGAACACCGAGGAACCGGTGCCCACCAGCGCCGCCGCCAGCAACACCAGCGGGAAGGTGTTGGCGACCGCCAGCAGCAGCAGGCCCGACAGGGTGAAGCCCATGCCGATCGGCAGGGAGTAGGGCTGCGGGTGCCTGTCGGTGTAGTGACCGATCAGCGGCTGCAACAGGGACGCGGTCAGCTGATAGGTCAGGGTAATCATGCCGATCTGCACGAAACTCAGGTGGAAGTCGGCTTGCAGGATCGGGTAAATCGCCAGGATCAGCGACTGGATCATGTCGTTGAGCAGGTGAGACACGCTGATGGCGCCAAGGATGGAAAACGCGGTGCCTTTCACCGCACTGCCCTTGGCCGGCGGTGCAGCGCTTTGGCTACTGTCGGTCATATTATTATTAGCCTGATAAGTTGTTGAGTACCGAGTTGACATCTTAGGCAGCTTGTTCAATTTTTACCATATCCGAAATAATCTGACGTACATCGCAAAAATTTGAAATCAGATGTTATTGATTCGCGCTACAATTTCGGCCACATCAAAAAAGTCACTTAATTACACGGAGATCCGCCATGCGCTTTTCGCTGAAGACCACCGCATGCGCGTTGGCCGTTTCCCTGACTTTCCTGTCGGGAACCGCCAGTGCCTGGGAAAAGGATAAAACCTACGCCATCACCATCCTGCACACCAACGATCATCACGGCCATTTCTGGCAGAACGATCACGGTGAATATGGCCTGGGCGCGCAGAAAACGCTGGTGGACGGCATTCGCCAGGAAGTGGCGGCCCAGGGCGGCAGCCTGTTGCTGCTCTCCGGCGGCGACATCAACACCGGCGTGCCGGAGTCCGATCTGCAGGACGCCGAGCCGGATTTCCGCGGCATGAACCTGGTGGGCTACGACGCGATGGCGATCGGCAACCATGAATTCGACAACCCGCTCAGCGTACTGCGTCAGCAGGAAAAATGGGCGACCTTCCCGCTGCTGTCGGCCAACATCTATCAGAAAAGCACCGGGCAGCGGTTGTTCAAACCCTATGCGCTGTTCGACAGGCAGGGCATCAAGATTGCGGTGATCGGCCTGACCACCGACGACACCGCCAAGATCGGCAACCCGGAATTCTTCACCGACATCGAATTCCGCGTGCCGGCGCAGGAAGCGAAGCAGGTGGTGGAACAGCTGCGTCAGGACGAGAAGCCGGATGTGATCATCGCCGCCACCCACATGGGCCACTACGACGACGGCAACCACGGCTCCAACGCGCCGGGCGACGTCGAGATGGCGCGCAGCCTGCCCGCCGGCTACCTGGATATGATCGTCGGCGGCCACTCGCAGGATCCGGTGTGCATGGCCGGCGAAAATCACAAGCAGGTCGATTACGTGCCGGGCACCCCGTGTTCGCCGGATCGTCAGAACGGCACCTGGATCGTGCAGGCCCACGAATGGGGCAAATACGTCGGTCGCGCCGACTTCCAGTTCCGCAACGGCGAGCTGAAGCTGGTGCACTATCAGCTGATCCCGGTGAACCTGAAGAAGAAGGTGGAGAAGGCCGACGGCACCAGCGAACGCGTCTACTATACCCAGCGGATTGCGGAAGATCCGGGGATGATGAAGCTATTGACGCCGTTCCAGGATAAAGGCAAAGCGCAGCTGGAAGTGAAGATCGGCAGCGTTAACGGCAAGCTGGAGGGCGACCGCAGCAAGGTGCGCTTTGTGCAAACCAATCTGGCGCGGGTGATGCTGGCGGCGCAGATGGAGCGCGCCGACGCCGACTTCGCGGTGATGAGCGGCGGCGGGGTGCGCGATTCGATCGAAAGCGGCGACATCACCTACAAAAACGTGCTCAAGGTGCAGCCGTTCGGCAATACCCTGGTGCATGTCGATATGCAAGGCCGCGAGGTTGAGCGGTATCTGGCGGTGGTGGCCAATATGAAGGTGGATTCCGGCGCCTACGCCCAGTTCGCCAACGTCAGCCTGGTGGCGGACGGCCAGGGCGTGCGCAACGTGAAGATCAACGGCCAGCCGCTGCAGGCGGACAAAACCTACCGCATGGCGACGCTGAACTTCAACGCGCTGGGCGGCGACGGCTATCCGAAGCTGGATGGGCTGCCGAGCTACGTCAACACCGGCTTTATCGACGCCGAAGTGCTGAAGCAATACATTGAGAAACACTCGCCGCTGGACGCGGCGGCCTACGAGCCGAAGGGCGAGATCGTCTATCAGTAATGCCCACCAAGGCGGTTTATCTTGCCCGACGCGCGATAAACCGCCCGCTGTCGCCACCAAAAAATTGTTCGTCAGGCGGAGTGAAACGCCGCCGCCAACGCCTTCCTGTGATAGCCTGATAAATAGCGACGTTTTGATAAAGGAAACAGGAAGATAACATGTTGAAAACCGCAGGATGGCTGTTGCCCGCCATCATGATGCTGGCGGGGTGCTCCGCCTCCGGGCCTGGAGGCCAGCGCGGCCAAACCCTGAACGAGGCGCTGGCGGCCATCGGCCAGAATAAGGCGCTGGCGGGGGCTTCGAGCGGCATTATGGTGCGCGACGCCGCCAGCGGCAGCGTACTGTATCAGGCCGATGCCGATCGGCGTCTGGTACCGGCCTCCAACATGAAGTTGCTCACCTCTCTGGCGGCCTTTGGGGTGCTGGGCGCGGATTACCGTTTCGAAACCCGCGTGCTGACGCTGGGCAAACAGCGCGGAGACCGGCTGCTGGGCGATATTTATCTGCAGGGCAGCGGCGATCCCAGCCTGCATCCGGACGATATTGACGGGTTTGCCGCGGCGCTGGCGCAGCGCGGCATCAGGCATATCCGCGGGCGTTTGATGCTGGACGCCAGCGCGTTCGATAACGCCCCCTTCGGCGCAGGCTGGAGCTGGGACGATGAAACCTTCGCCTTCGCCGCGCCGGTCTCGGCGCTGAACTATGCCTTTACCCCCGGCGGCGACATCAACGTGGTGCGCGTTGACGTGCAGCCGGGCAGCCGGCAGGGCGCGCCGGGCAAGGTGGCGTTTTATCCCGCCGCCAGCCCGGTGGAAATCGTCAATGACACCACCACCGGCGAGACGACTGCGCTGGCGTTCGAACGGCGGCCGGGCAGCAACCGGATTGTGGTCAGCGGTACCATTGGCATGCGGGCCGCAACGGATTCAAAACTTGTCACCATCGACGCGCCGGCCAAGGCGGTGGGCGCGCTGCTGCAGGCGGCGTTGCGCGCCCACGGCATTACGCTGAGCGGCGGGGTGGGCGAGGGGACGGCGCCTGCCGGGGCCTGGGCGCTGGCCGGCAAAACCTCGGCGCCGCTTTCCCGGTTGGCGGTCACCTTCCTGAAGGTGTCGAACAACGGCTATGGCGAGGTCCTCACCAAGGCCATGGGGCGCAAAACGCAGGGCAAGGGCGATTGGCCTGGCGGGCTGCGGGCGATCGGCCATTTTGTGCAAGGCTTGGGCGTTGACCCGGCGGCGTTTCGGCAGGTGGACGGTTCCGGGCTGTCGCGGATGAACCAGGTGACGCCGCATCAATTGACGACGCTGCTGCTGGCCGCCAGAAAACAACCCTGGTTTGCGGCCTGGCATAACGCCTTGCCCGTGGCGGGCGAACCGGGCCTGATGGTGGGGGGCTCGCTGCGCAACCGCATGGTGAAGACCGCGGCCGCGGGGCGAGCCTATGCGAAAAGCGGTTCGCTGACCGGCGTGTCGTCGCTCAGCGGCTATGTCGATTCGGCAACCGGACGGCCGCTGGTCTTTTCCATCATCAATAACAACTACCTGACATCCGGCGCGGAAATCAAAGCGCTGGAGGACCGCATGGTGGAGACGCTGGCGGCCTGCGACGCCAGGGTAGTGTGCCGCTAAGCGGCGCGGGCGTGATTTAACGTCGGTCAGTCGCGCTTGGCGATGTCGGCGAAGCTGCCGGCCAACAGCCGGCACAGATCCTCGGCCGCCAGTTCGATATCGAGCCCGCGTTTGCCGCCAGAGACATAGATGGTGGCGAACGTTTGGGCCGGGCTGTCGATCACCGTCGGCAGCCGTTTCTTCTGCCCCAGCGGGCTGATGCCGCCCACCAGGTAACCGGTGACGCGCTGCGCCAGCTGCGGATCGGCCATGTCGGCCTTCTTGGCGCCGAGGGCGCGGGCGACCTTTTTCAGATCCAGCTGAGTGGCGACCGGCGTGACCGCCACCGCCAGGCGCTTGGCGTCGCCGTTCAGCGCCACCAGCAAGGTTTTATAGACCCGATCGGCATCCAGCCCCAGCTTGCGCACCGCTTCGTCACCGAAGTGGGTTTCGTCGCTGTCGTGGTGATAGGGATGAAGGGTAAATGCGACCTGTTGTTTTTCGAGCAGAACCACTGCGGGCGTCATGATGTTTTTTCCAAAATGTCCCCGGCGAGGGGGGCTTGCGGCGGTAAAGGGTAAAAATACAAAAATAGCGTCCGGTCGGCAAGCTGGGCGGCTGTTACATAAAGCGAGTTGCCAAGGTGTTCACCGGGTTGCTACCCTGTCTCTTGTAACCGTTAACACGGTTGCTATGCGTATAACTAGAATACAAGAAATTCCTCTTTGACTGGCCAATAGCGATATTGGCCACTTTTTTATGGCTGCGGCTGCGGCTGCAGCATCGCCGGCAAGTTATCCTCGCCGTACAGATGCAATGCGCCTACCGCCACCACGTAGTCGCCGGCCGGCAACGCCTCGAGCTTTTGCCGCCAGTCGCGGTTGCGTTGATGCATCAGCACATCGTACAGCCCGGCGCTGAAGGTGGCGGGCAGCGTTTCCAACCCGCCGCTGGGCTTGGCGTCGAGCCACCAGCTCACCATGGTCTGCAGCAGCCGCGCATTGGTGTGCCAGTGCTCCAGCGTATCGCGCAACAGCGCGATGCCGCCTTCCGGCAGCTGTTCCAGCATCGCCAGCTGCTGCTGCGCGCCTTCCAGTTCTATCACCTTTTTGTCCTGCGCCCTGGCCGCCTGCAGCAGCTGGTAGTCCACGCCGTACTCGGCGCGCAGCCCCAGCCGCTGAGCCTGGCGCGCCTGCATCATCAGCGCCACCTGCCAACCCGGCAGGGTCGAGAACGACCGGGCGTCGGCGCCCAGCTCCCGGCACAGCGCCAGCAGCCGGTGGAATTCCTCGCTGGACAGGCGCTCTTCAAGCGTCGGCTGCAGTTCGGCATGGTCGAACGGCGAGGCGGAGCCGGTGATGTCGGCCTCGACGATCAGCGCGTCGGCCTGCTGCAGGCGAGCGGCCAGCCTGGCCGGCAGCGGCGACATGTCCACCGTGCCCATATGAATGCTGCCGACCAGATGCAGCCGACGATCGCCCGGCAGGCTGATGTCCAGCGCCGGGTAGGCATAGCGCATCGGGGCGATCAGGCCGAGAAAGGCGGCGATGCGGCGTAACAGTTGACCCATACGGCGTGGCTCCTGAATAACGTGTTCGCCTTTCGGGGGGAAAGGTGAGGGCATATCGACAACCCCATGCTAAACGCTATCCGCCGCACAAGAAAGCCTGAAGAGTGAAGCAATTATGTCAAAACGAACGGGGCGCCACGGCGGCGCGCGGCGCCCCGGGAGGGTTACCCTTTGGGTTTGAAGCGCAGCAGCCGGTTGGCGTTGCTGACCACGGTAATCGAGGACAGCGCCATCGCCGCGCCGGCCACCACCGGGCTGAGCAGGGTGCCGGTCAGCGGATACAGCAGGCCGGCGGCAATCGGGATGCCCAGGCTGTTGTAGATAAACGCCCCGAACAGGTTCTGCTTCATATTGCGCAGCGTCGCTTTCGACAGCTCCACCGCGTCGGCCACGCCGTGCAGGCTGTGGCGCATCAGGGTGATCGCGGCGGTTTCGATGGCGACATCGCTGCCGCCGCCCATCGCGATGCCTACGTCGGCCTGCGCCAGCGCCGGCGCATCGTTGATGCCGTCGCCGACCATCGCCACGCGCCGCCCCTGCGCCTGCAGCCGTTTGATCGCTTCCGCCTTGCCGTCCGGCAGCACGCCGGCGATCACCCGGTCGATGCCGGCCTCTTTGGCGATGGCGTTGGCGGTCAGCGGATTGTCGCCGGTCAGCATCACCAACTGGTAGCCCTGGCGGTGCAGGCGTCGCAACGCCTCAACGCTGTCGCCGCGCAGCGGATCGCGGATGGCGAACAGCGCCGCCGGTTGGCCGTCGGCGGCCAGCAGCACCGGCGTCACGCCGCGTTCGGCCTGGTTGCGCATCTGCGCTTCCAGCGCGCCGATGGCCACCTGATGCTGCTGCAGCAGCGCGGCGTTGCCCAGCAGCAGCTTCACGCCGCCCACGTCGCCGCTGATGCCGGCGCCGCGCAGGGTGCGGAACTGCTCCACCGGCGGCAGCGTCTGCCCGGCGGCGCGTTCGACGATGGCGCGCGCCAGCGGGTGGTTGGAGCCCTGTTCCAGCGCGGCGGCCCAGCCGAGCGCCTGCTGTTCGCTGACCTGATTGAAGGTCAGGATCTCCACCACCTGCGGGCGTCCTTCGGTCAGGGTGCCGGTTTTATCGAACACCAGGGTGTCGAGCTGGCTGGCCTGCTGCAGCGCGTCGGCGTCGCGCACCAGCACGCCGAACTCCGCCGCCCGGCCGACGCCGGAAATGATCGACATCGGCGTCGCCAGGCCCAGCGCGCAAGGACAGGCGATGATCAGCACCGTGGTGGCGATCACCAGCGTGTAAACCAGCTGCGGCTGCGGGCCGAAGAAGTACCAGAGGGCGCCGCTGAACAGCGCGATCGCCACTACCGTCGGAACGAACACCGCCGAGATGCGGTCCGCCAGCTGGCCGATTTCCGGCTTGCTGCTTTGCGCCTGCCGCACCAGCTTGATGATGCGCGCCAGGGTGGTTTTGCTGCCGATGGCGGCGGCGCGGAACAGCACGCTGCCGTCGTCCACCACCGTACCGGCATGCACGGTATCGCCCGCGCCTTTCTGCTGCGGCACCGCTTCGCCGGTCAGCATCGCTTCGTCGAGCCAGGCTTCGCCCTGCACGATCTCGCCGTCGACCGGCACCCGATCGCCGGTGGTCAGGCGCAGCGTCATGCCCAACTGCACCTCCGCCAGCGGAATATTGCGCTCGCCGTCGTCGGTCACCCGCCGGGCGGTGGGCGGCGTCAAATCCAGCAGCCGCTCCAGCGCCTGCGAAGAACGCTGGCGCGCCCGCTGCTCCAGCGCGTGGCCGAGGTTGATCAGGCCGATGATCATCGCGCTGGCCTCGTAATACAGGTGTCGCGCCTCCATCGGGAAGAAATCGGGCCAGATATTGACGCCGATCGAATACAGCCAGGCGGCGCCGGTACCCAGCGCCACCAGGGTATCCATGGTGGCGCTGCCGTTCATCAGCGCGCGCCAGGCGTTGCGGTAGAAATGCCCGCCGGCGAACGCCATCACCGCCAGCGTGATAATGCCGACCACCAGCCACGGGCGCTGGGTTTCCGGCGTCAGCGACATGCTGCCGCCGAACAGCCCCCAGGCCATCAGCGGGATGCCCAGCGCCAACCCCAGCGCCGCCTGCCAGCTAAAGCGCTTCATGTTGGCGCGCGCGGTCTGCTGCTGGCGTTCGCGGCGTTCGGTTTCGTCCTGGATCATCTCGGCGCCGTAGCCGGCTTTTTCCACCGCCGCCACCAGCGCCTGCGGATCGGCGCCGCCGGTCACCAGCGCGCTGCGCTCCGCCAGGTTGACCCGCGCCTGCTCGACGCCGGGCACCCCCTGCAGGGCGTGCTGCACCTTGCTGACGCAGCTGGCGCAGGTCATGCCGCTGAGCAGCAGCTGCACGCTGTCGTCATCGCTGTCGGTTGCCGGAAGGGAAGGCTGCGCCGCTGGCTGAACGTCCGGCAACTCAGGGGTTGCTTCAGTCAACGGCTCAGATTTTGGGGCGATGGCGCCCGCCAGGCTGGCCTGATAGCCGGCCCGCGCCACCGCGGCGATCAGCGCCTGCGGTTCGGCCTCGCCATAGATTTTGGCGGCGTCGAGGCTGACGTCGGCGGCGATCACGCCCGGCACCGCTTCCAGCGCCTTGCGGGTGCTGCCGACGCAGTGCATGCAGCTCAGGCCGCTCAACTGCAGCGCGGTATCGGGCCGCTGCGCGATTTCGGCCTGATAGCCGGCGGCGGCCACGCTGTCGATCAGCGCGCTGTCCGGCGCGTCGCCGGTCACCTTGGCGTAATGCACGTTAACCTCGGCCTGCTCGACGTCGCTGCGGCTTTCCAGGGCCTGTTTCACCCGCTGCGCGCAGTTCATGCAGGACAGCCCCTGCAATGCCAACACGGTAGTTTGTGACATGATTCGATTCCTCGCTCAAGGGCGGTGTTTAAAGGTTGACCGCTTGACCCGTTTTCACTAAGAATGAAGCTTAAACCTTCCAGCAAGGGGAAGGTCAAATAAATATCTCTACGTCATTCACTGTCGACCTTGTTACCTTTTAAAGCCCGCCAGAACTGGAACCACACCCTTTACCATTCTACTTTTGTCTACTGAGATTGCCCCTATGGAGGATCACCGGTTCATCACGCCGGGTATCGGGCGGGTAAAGTTCGGTTAGGCGAGATACTTACAATGGTTTTTTTAAAAGGAGCATAGGGGAGTACAGCAACCGGTGAGTTTGGTTGCTGTATTTAAGATAATGGGGGTTATTTTTTTACTGGCTTTGGCGGCCATTCTCCGCCGTGTTTGATTAAGGTTGTTTTTATTTCTTCCAGTTTATCCCAAGTTTCCGTCCCTTCTTGGGTTCGGTTAATAAAACGTTGTAACTGGTTGCCCATTGTCCAGCCTGAGTTGCCTTGTATACTACTGTCAGCCCCTTTGTCTAGCAGGTAAATAACATGGTCATAGGCTCGGGAATCAAGGGCGTCAATAAGCAATGAATTACCTAATGAATTTTTGGTGTTAATATCGGCGCCGTATTCCAGCATGACTTTGAGTGTCTCGATGTTTTTGGCTTTGAATGCTTCAAATATAATGGGCTGGTTGTGAACTTTATCCAGCGCATTAGGCGATAGCCCGCCGTCTAGCATCGCCTTGATCCAGATGCCATCATCGGCTTTCAGCATAAATTCTGCTGGACAGCTTCCTCCATTTGGACGGGGTTGCAACGGGTCGGCCCCAGCTTTGACTAATGCTGTAATGATCCGCAAGTACTCTGGCGTCTTTTTTTCGAAGATTGCATTGTTGAGCGCCCAGAATAACAGCGTTATGTCTTCTTTCGCCGGACGGTTAAGCTCCTCCTTGCTGAAGGTCGGAAGTATTTTTTTTAATGTTGCTTCATCCCCGTGATAAATCACTTCGGCAATAGTTAACTGCTTACCTTCAAAATAATCCTGCGGTTTCAAATCCATACCCTCTTTACATCCTTGTAGTATTAACACTGAAAATAACATTACTGCAATACTGATTAAATTTTTCATATCCGGCCTTTAATGGTGGCTATATCATCGTCTTTCTGTTCTTCAATGCAGTTAATGGCTTGGTCGATACCGTGCTTATCTAACAGGGAGCCAGCTCCGCCGGGAAGAGCATACGTTATCCCTGCGGCGTTAGGGGTGTTTACGGAAACAGCTTCTTTGGCCGCGAGAGCAAAAAGATTACCTTTTACGAGGCGATAATCAGCCGGTAAATTCACTTCCTGAATTGTGGTGAGTAATTCATTTTCGACGCGGTAAGCGTGGATATTGCTGGTGTCGCCGAGCCGGCTACCACTGTACATTTCTACGGTGTTTTTATGCAGCCCGGCGGCGTTGAAGGTCCACGCGGGGTTACCACTGGCAATGGACGCGGCGGACGCCATTCCACCACCTAGCGAATGCCCGGCAATGTCAACGTCAGGATACTTCGATATACTATCGCCAATCTCAACAGCACGTTTATAGTATTCGGAGTGCATTCCGCCTCCTTGAGTCAGGTTATTACTCCAGTCTGCAAAGTTCTTGATGTCCGGTGTATCACCTTTGGCGAGTGCCATGGCGGCATCCTTGAGGCCGGGAAATTCCGGAGCTCTGGATCCCCGAAAAACGACGGTTGGATTCATCGCCTTGCCAAAGATCTCTTCATCCGGCTGGTACACGCGGGCCAAAAAATCAGGTGAAAGATCGTCGTCATAAAGCATTTTACTGCTTAACCCCATTTTATTCAGACTGGCCTCATTGTTGCTGATGTCTTTCCAGCCTTCGGGCACATTTGGCACTGTCTGTAGCGGGCCGGTGGTTTTGTAGATGTTTTCCGCTAGTTTGGCTTTTTCTACGGCGATGTTGTTATCGGCCAGCCGTTGTGCGGCAATACGGGCATCGGGGTAGATACTGCGTTTCCCGCGTCCAATCAGGTATTGCCGTTCTTGCCAGCGTTCGGCCTTGGTCATGGGACGCATTGCTTGCAAGGTTGCCGTTACTGTTGCAGCCGCCGTAGCAATCGCCTGTTGCAGTGGCGGGCGGCGGGTGATGTTCTGACGTGGGGGGAGTACTGTGGGCTTGGGGCGTTGCCCGTAGCGGTGTACCATGTCTTCATAGCGTTCGATGACGTGTGCTACAGGGTATAGCGCAGGAAGGTGGGAGCCGGGATAGCGTTGCAGCTTGCCGTCGGCGTCGATGTAAAAAACATGTTTTGCAGATGACCACGCGCCGAAGCTATTGCCAATAGCAAGCAGACTTCCCTGGTTTATATCGTCAAAGACGGCCCTTTTCATTTGGGTGTCCTCTTGGTAGCTTGACACACCGATGCCGGATTGAGTGTTGCGCGTGATATGCCGTCGGCTGCATATTGACATGCCAGCGGTACCGCCAAAGAGATAACCTCGACTTAATTCATATCGCGCATCGTGCGGTGAGAGTATTCGTGAGAATTTTTCTGGCTCTAGTGCATCTGAAATTAAATAAATTAACCGCAAAATTTCAATCCCTTGATAGATAGTGGTTTTAATGGTTATAACGAAACAAACGCGAAGTTACAATGTTCATGCCGCAGAGACTGTGGAAGGTCTCCTGTAGCGTTTCGTATTTTGGCGAGTTAATGAAAATACGCGGCGCCATATTTGGAGGTCTTTATGGGGACCTTTAAAGTATCTAAATTGATTATTTGATTTAAAATCAACTGGTTGATGGTTAATGGATCTTCCGGCAAGGGGAAGGTCAAGGAGCGAAAATGAATATCAGCGACGTGGCGAAAAAAACTGGTTTAACCAGCAAGGCGATCCGTTTTTATGAAGAGAAGGGGCTGGTGACCGCGCCTATCCGCACCGATAACGGCTATCGCAGTTATTCCGCCAAGCATATCGAAGAGCTGACGCTGCTGCGCCAGGCGCGGCAGGTGGGTTTTAATCTGGACGAGTGCCGCGAACTGGTGGCGCTGTTCAACGATCCGGCCCGCCACAGCGCCGACGTGAAGACCCGCACCCTGCAGAAGGTGGCGGAAATCGAAAAGCACATCGGCGAGCTGGGCGAGATGCGCCAACGCCTGCTGGCGCTGGCGGAACAATGCCCGGGCGATGACGGCGCCGACTGCCCGATCATCGATAACCTGGCGGGTTGCTGCCGGCAGGCTTAACGGCTGACGGCGCGGATCACCAGGGTGACGCCTTCTACGGCGATCACTTCCACCTCGGTGCCGACCGGCAGATCTTCAGTGGCCTGCGCGCGCCAGCTGCCGTCGCCGATGTTGATGCGCCCCATGCCGTTGTGCATCGCTTCGGTCAGGGTGGCGCGGGTGCCGATCAGCTGGCGGTTGCGCTGGTTCAGCACCTGCGAGCCGTTGGCGGCGGCGGCCGGCCGCCGACGCAGCCAGTACCACCACAGATAGGCGACCAGCACGGTCAGCGCGGCGAAGATCGCCCCCTGCCATGCCCAGGGCAGCTGCGGCAGCAGCCAGACCAGCGCCCCGACGAGCAGGGCCGCCACGCCGCTCCACAACAGATAGCCGCCGGCCCCGAGCATTTCCGCCGCCAGCAGCACCCCGCCGAGGGAAAGCCAGAACCCGTGCGGATTTGCCGCAATGAGCTCGACCATGGTTATTTGCCCTTGCTTTCTTTCAACAGCTCGGCGATGCCGCCGATGGAGCCGAGCAGGCTGCTGGCGTCCAGCGGCATCATCACCACCTTGCTGTTATTGGACGAACCGATCTTCTGCAGCGCATCGGTGTATTTCTGCGCCACGAAGTAGTTCACCGCCTGAATGTTGCCGCTGGCGATAGCGTCGGAAACCAGCTGGGTGGCGCGCGCTTCGGCTTCGGCCGCGCGTTCGCGCGCCTCTGCCTGCAGAAACGCCGACTGCCGCTCCCCCTCGGCCTTCAGGATCTGCGACTGTTTGTCGCCTTCGGCGCGCAGGATCGCCGCCTGACGTACCCCTTCGGCCTCCAGAATATCGGCGCGTTTGGTACGCTCGGCCTTCATCTGGGCGTTCATCGACGCGATCAGCTCGGCCGGCGGGCGCACGTCGCGGATCTCGATGCGGGTGATTTTGACGCCCCAGGGATTGGTGGCTTCGTCGACGATGTGCAGCAGGCGGCTGTTGATGCTGTCACGCTGCGACAGCATTTCGTCCAGCTCCATCGAGCCGAGCACGGTGCGGAAGTTGGTCATGGTCAGGTTGACGATCGCCTGCTCGAGGTTGCTGACCTCGTAGGCGGCGCGCGCCGGATCGACCACCTGAATGAAACACACCGCGTCGATGGCGACGTTGGCGTTATCGCGCGAGATGATTTCCTGCGAAGGAATATCCAGCACCTGTTCCATCATGTTGATCTTGCGGCCGATGCGGTCCATAAACGGCACCACCAGATTGAGGCCGGGCATCAGCGTTTTGGTGTAGCGGCCGAAGCGTTCCACCGTCCATTGGAACCCCTGCGGCACAATTTTGACGCCGGCGAACACCACGATCAGCGCGACGACAATCACGATCGGAATAAAAGTAAACATGGCAAACCTCCTGTCAGACATATGTAAACGAATATTACGCCAGCGGCCGGGTAAAGACTAATCATTCAGGGGGGAGTTGGCGGTGAATATGCCAAATTGGCATGTTTCCAATAATTTTAATTCATTTCATGACGTTGTCCGGCTTGGTTAGAGTAAAAGTCTCGCCGCTTTTAACTTCAAATATTTGTCATTTTTATTTGCGACTATGCTTTTTGAAATGACATCTCGCGCCAAGGATTGTTATGGATTCGATCAGTGTTGATGAACTCGCCTCAAAAAAAGATCGCTGGTATCGCATTGTGGAAGAAATGCTGGCGGAAGCCGGCGTCGCCATCAACGGCAATCGCGCCTGTGACATCCGGGTGCATAATCCCGCGCTGTTCAAGCGCATCCTGCAGGAAGGCTCGCTCGGCTTTGGCGAAAGCTATATGGACGGCTGGTGGGACTGCGATCGGCTGGATGCGTTATTCACCCGCATATTGCAGGCCGGCGTCGATGAGCGGCTGCCGAAAAGCCTGAGCGACATCGCGCGCATCGCCTATGCCCGGCTGTTCAACCGCCAGTCGCGCAAACGCGCCTGGCAGGTGGGCAAAGAGCATTACGATATCGGCAACGACCTGTTTCGGGCGATGCTCGATCCCTATATGCAATATTCCTGCGGTTACTGGAAAGAGGCCCAAACGCTGGAGCAGGCGCAGCAGGACAAGCTGAAGATGATCTGCGAGAAGCTGCAGCTGAAGCCGGGCATGTCGCTGTTGGACATCGGCTGCGGCTGGGGCGGGCTGGCGCAGTATGCGGCGCAGCACTATGGGGTTTCGGTGCACGGCGTGACCATTTCGGCCGAGCAGCAAAAGCTGGCGCAGGAACGCTGCCGCGGGCTGGACGTCGAGATCCTGCTGCAGGATTATCGCGATTTGAACCGTCAGTTTGACCGCATCGTTTCGGTCGGCATGTTCGAACACGTCGGGCCGAAAAACTACGACACCTACTTCAGGGTGGCGGCGCGCAACCTGAAGCCCGACGGCCTGTTCCTGCTGCACACCATCGGCTCCAACCAGACCGATCTCAACGTCGACGCCTGGATAGACAAATACATTTTCCCCAACGGCTGTTTGCCGTCGGTGCGGCACATCGCCGAAGCCAGCGAAGGGCGTTTCGTGATGGAAGACTGGCACAATATCGGCGCGGATTACGACCGCACGCTGATGGCGTGGCTGGCGAATTTCAAGCAGGCGTGGCCGGCCTTGTCAGGGCGCTATTCCGAACGCTTCGAGCGGATGTTCACTTACTATCTGAATGCCTGCGCCGGCGCGTTTCGCTCGCGCAACATTCAGCTGTGGCAGGTGGTGTTCAGCCCGAAAGGTATAGAAGGCGGTGTTCGGGTTTACCGCTAATCCCCCTCGTCTTTCCCGCCGCATCGTTGTTGGCTGCACGTTCGAACCCTGGTCACTTAGTTATCTAAGCTCCCAGGGCTTCTCGCGTTTGCCGCCTAAATGCGACGAAAAATCCATTGGGGATGGCGGGTTAATATAATAAAGAATACAGCTGACGGCGATACTTGGCCGCCAGCGCGTCGCCGGTGCCCAGCGCGGCCAGAATATCCATCAGCGTCTTGCGCGCGTTGCCGTTGGCGGCGGCCAGATCTTTCTTCAGATGGCCGATCAGCAGTTCCAGCGCTTCTTCGTTGCGCCCGACCTGATGCAGCTGCAGCGCCAGCTGCACCGCCAGATCCACGTTGTCCGGCTGCTGCTGAACCTGTTGCTGCAGCTGCTGGATTTCCGGGGTGTCGGCCGCCTGCTTCAGCAGCTCAATCTGCGCCACCAGGCCCTGGTAACGGGTGTCGCGGTCCTGCAACGGAATGGTCGCCAGCACCGCTTCGGCGTCTTCGCTGCGGTTCAGCGCGATTTGGGTCTCGGCCAGCGTCAGGCCGATGTCGCTGCGTTGCTGGCTTGACTGCCAGGCGTCTTTCAACAGCGGCAGCGCTTCGGCGGCCTTATCGTCCGCCAGCAGTTCCATCGCCTGCGCCAGCTTCAGATCTTCTTCCTTCGGCAGGAAACGCTGCAGGAATTCGCGGATCACCTCTTCCGGCTGCGGGCCCTGGAAGCCGTCGACCGGCTGGCCGTCTTTGAACAGGTACACCGTCGGGATGGATCGCAGCCCGAACTGGGAGGCGATCATCTGTTCGGCGTCGCAGTCGACCTTGGCCAGCACGAACTGCCCGGCGTATTCCGCCGCCAGTTTGTCCAGCAGCGGGGTGAGCTGCAGGCAGTGTTGGCTGCGCTCCGACCAGAAGTAGAACAGCACCGGGATGGACATCGACTGTTCCAGCGTCTGGTGCAGGTTAGTTTCGTTAATATCAACAACAGCTTGAGCTAGCATGTATTTTCTCTCTGATCTTGCGGAGCCATTGGCTTGTAGATGGGGGCGCGCCGGCATTCTTCAACCCCGACGGCCAAATTAACCGTTGCTGCGCAGCAGCCAGTCCAGCCAGCGCCCCGGCAGAATGCGGCGCAGCACGCTCAGCGCGTGCGCCAGCAGGGTGACCGGATAGCGCAATTTGGCCTTCGGGCTTTCCAGCGCGTGGCGCAGCTTGGGCAGAATGGCCTCCGGCGGCAGCGTCAGGCGTTTGGCGATGCCGGGGTTATGCACCGGTTTGTCGCTCTGCGCCTGATTGACGTTTTGGGTAAAGTGGGTGGCGATGGGCCCCGGTTCGATCAGGCTCACCTGAATGCCGCTGCCGTGCAGCTCCATGCGCAGCGCATCGGACCAGGCTTCCAACGCGAATTTGCTGGCGGCGTAGGCGCCGCGGCCGGCGCTGGACACCAGCCCCATCACCGAACTGGTCTGGATAATGCGCCCCTCGCCGTGCGGCAGCATCGCCGGCAGCAGCAGCTGGGTCAGCTGATGGGTGCCGAACAGGTTGGTGGCGAACTGCCGTTCCAGCTGGCGGCGGGAAATGCGGCTCAACGGGCCGTAAACCCCGAAGCCGCCGTTGTTGAACAGGCCGTACAGGCGGCCTTCGGTCAGCGCGATCACCTGCGCCGCGGCGCGTTCGACGCTGGCGCTGTCGTCGAGATCCAGCTCGATGCCTTCCAGCCCGAGCTGGCGCATGTTTTCCACGTCCTGCGGCTTGCGGCAGGCGGCCAGCACCCGGTAACCGCGGTTGCGCAAGTCCTGCGCCGCAATCAGTCCAATCCCGCTGGAACAGCCGGTTATCAATACCGCTTTTTGCATAACTTTACCTAGTGTACAACCCTATTTAGTTAGACTCATGTTTTACTAGAGGTTCCAGACGTTCCGCCATCCAGGTGGCGATAAACGGCTGGGCGTCCCGATTGGGGTGCAATCCGTCATCCTGCATCCATTCCGCTTTCACCACCACCTGCTCCATATAGAACGGCAGCAGCGGGATATCGAACTGCTTGGCCAGCGTCGGGTAAATCGCGCTGAACGCCTCGGTATAGCGGCGGCCGTAGTTCGGCGGAATGCGGATCTGCATCAGCAGCGGCTGGGCGCCGGCCTGCCGCACCAGGGTGATGATTTGGCCGAGATCGCGTTGCACATCCTGCGCCGGGAACCCGCGCAGGCCGTCGTTGGCCCCCAGCTCGATCAGCACCCAGCGCGGCTGATGTTGTTTCAGCAGCGCTGGCAGACGCGCCAGGCCCTGCGCGGCGGTGTCGCCGCTGATGCTGGCGTTGACCAGCTGCGGCTCGCCCGGTTTTTTCTGCCATTGATCGGCCAACAGCGTCGGCCAGGCCTGCGCCACCGGCAGGCGATAGCCGGCGCTTAAACTGTCGCCCAAAATCAATAAGGTATCGGCGGCGACGGCGCGTAAACTGAATAATCCCAACAGCAAAAGGAAGGGAAGATGCCAGCGGAAAACGTTCTTGAAGTTCATCATCTTAGTAAACACGTTGGTCAGGGTGAGCATCGGCTCTCCATCCTTACCGGAGTCGAGCTGGTTGTCAAACCCGCGCAGACGATCGCCCTGATCGGCGAATCCGGCTCGGGCAAATCGACGCTGCTGGGCATCCTCGCCGGGCTGGACGACGGCAGCGAAGGGGAGGTGCAGCTGCTGGGCGAGTCGCTGACCGCGCTGGATGAAGAGGGCCGCGCCGCGCTGCGCGCCAAAAACGTCGGCTTCGTGTTCCAGTCGTTCATGCTGGTGCCGACGCTGAACGCGCTGGAAAACGTGCAGCTGCCGGCGCTGCTGCGCGGCGAGAGCGACCGCCAAAGCCGCGAGCAGGCGGTGCAACTGCTGGAACAGCTGGGGCTGGGCAAGCGGCTCGATCACCTGCCGGCGCAGCTGTCCGGCGGCGAGCAGCAGCGGGTAGCGTTGGCGCGCGCCTTCAGCGGCCGGCCGCGGGTGCTGTTCGCCGATGAGCCGACCGGCAACCTCGATCGCCAGACCGGCGAACGCATCGCCGACCTGCTGTTCACCCTCAACCGGGATTTCGCCACCACCCTGATACTGGTGACTCACGACGAAACGCTGGCGGCGCGCTGCCAGCGGCGGCTGCGGCTGCGCGAAGGCAAGCTGTGGGAGGAAGCATGATCTGGCGCTGGTTTTGGCGGGAATGGCGCTCCCCGTCATTGCTGATAGTCTGGTTGGCGCTGACGCTGTCGGTCGCCTGCGTGCTGGCGCTGGGCAGCATCAGCGACCGCATGGACAAGGGGCTGAGCCAGCAGAGCCGCGACTTTATCGCCGGCGATCGGGTGCTGCGCAGCGCCCGGCCGGTGCCGGAGGGGTGGTTGCTGGACGCGCAGCAGGAAGGGCTGAAACTCAGCCGCCAGCTGTCGTTCACCACCATGACCTACGCCGGCGATCGGCCGCAGCTGGCGGACGTTAAGGCTACCGATCTGGCCTATCCGCTGTACGGCAAGCTGGAAACGCGACCGGCCAACGTCAAGCCGGAGCCGGGCTCCGTGCTGGTGGCGCCGCGCCTGCTGGCGCTGCTCAACGTGAAGGTCGGGGACATGCTCGAGGTCGGCGACACCCGCCTGCGCATCGCCGGTGAAATCATTCAGGAGCCGGATTCCGGCTTCAATCCGTTCCAGACCGCGCCGCGCATCATGATCAACCTGGCGGACGTCGATAAAACCGGCGCGGTGCAGCCGGGCAGTCGCCTGACCTATCGTTACATGTTCGCCGGTGCGGCGCAGGATCTCCAGGGTTACGAAACGCGCCTGACGCCGCAGCTGCAGCCGGACCAGCGCTGGTTCGGGCTGCAGGAGTCCGGCAGCGCGCTGGGCAAATCGCTGCAGCGTTCTCAACAGTTCCTGCTGCTGTCGGCGTTATTGACGCTGCTGCTGTCGATCGCCGCGGTGGCGGTGGCGATGAGCCACTACTGCCGCAGCCGTTATGATCTGATTGCGGTGCTGAAAACGCTCGGCGCCGGCCGCGGCGCGCTGCGCAAGCTGATCGTCGGCCAGTGGCTGGCGGTAATGCTGCTGGCGGCGGCGTGCGGCGGGGCGATAGGTTTGGCCTTCGAGGCGGCGCTGATCCGCCTGCTGGCGCCGGTGCTGCCGGCGGCGTTGCCCGCCGCCGGGGGCTGGCCGTGGCTGTGGGCGCTGGGCGCGCTGGTGCTGATTTCGCTGCTGGTCGGGCTGCGGCCGTATCGACAACTGCTGGCCACCCAGCCGCTGCGCGTGCTGCGCCGCGACGTGGTGGCCAACGTCTGGCCGCTGCGCTATTTCCTGCCGGCCACGGCGGTGATCGTGGTGGCGCTGCTGACCGCGCTGATGGGCGCCAGCACGCTGCTGTGGGCCATTTTGGCCGGCATTCTGGTGCTGGCGTTGCTGCTGGGCGGCATTGGCTGGGGCAGCCTGTTGCTGCTGCGCCGCATCCAGCTGAAGAACCTGGCGCTGCGGCTGGCGGTTAACCGTTTGCTGCATCAGCCGTGGGTGACGGTCAGCCAGCTGGCGGCGTTTTCGCTGTCGTTCATGCTGCTGGCCCTGTTGCTGGTGCTGCGCGGCGATCTGTTGGATCGCTGGCAGCAGCAGCTGCCGCCGGACAGTCCGAACTACTTCCTGCTCAACATGACCGAAGCGCAGGTGCCGCAGGTGCAGGCTTTCCTGCAGCAACGGCAGATCAAACCGGAGACGTACTACCCGATCGTGCGGGTGCGTCTGACCGAGATTAACCAGCAGGTGGCTACCGAACGGGTGCATGAGGACGATCCGGGCGGCGAGGCGGTCAACCGCGAGCTGAACCTGACCTGGCTGGCGCAGCTGCCGGATCACAACCCGCTGCAGGCCGGCAGTTGGCCGCCGCAGGCCGGGGAGGTGTCGATGGATCAAGGCATCGCCGGACGATTGAAGATCAAGCTGGGCGACACGCTGACCTTCAGCGGCGATACCCAGTCGTTCAGCGCCAAAGTCACCAGCCTGCGCCAGGTGGACTGGGAAAGCCTGAAGCCGAACTTTTACTTCATTTTCCCGCCGGGCGCGCTGGACGGCCAGCCGCAAACCTGGCTGACCAGCTTCCGTTATGACGGCGACGGCCAGATGCTGACCCAGCTTAACCGCCAGTTCCCGACGCTCAGCCTGCTGGACATCGGATCGATCCTGAAACAGGTCGGCGGCGTGCTGCAGCAGGTCAGTCGTGCGCTGGAGGTGATGGTGGTGCTGGTGGTGCTGTGCGGCGGCCTGTTGCTGATGGCGCAGGTGCAGGTCGGCATGCGGCAGCGGCGACAGGAGCTGGTGGTGTACCGAACGCTGGGTGCCGGCAAGCGTCTGTTGCGCAGCACGCTGTGGTGTGAATTCGCTTTGCTGGGGCTGGTGGCGGGCGTCGCCGCGGCGGTTGGCGCGGAAGCGGCGCTGTGGCTGCTGCAAAGCCAGGTGTTTGATTTCCCCTGGGCGCCGACGCCGGTGCTGTGGTGGGCGCTGCCGCTGTTCAGCGCGCTGTTGCTGTCGCTGTGCGGTGGCTGGCTTGGCGTGCGCCTGCTGCGCGGGCGGGCGTTGTTCCGCAGCTACGACGGGTAACCGCCCTCGGCATGGATCCGGCCCGTCGCCAGGCCGGATCCGCTTCAGCTCCTCTTTCCGCTCCGTCGCCCCGAGTCCCCCGATCCCAGGTTCTTCCTGCCGGCAGCCCTTGGAATGTGAGTGAAATCGCTTACAAGTTTACCGAAATCGGCCCCGGGAATACGCTAATCGCCCCGGATTGACGTTCCGCGGGGTTTATTTTTCAAACCGCATGAGTAAAGTAAGTGGCATTTTATTAGTGACTTACGGCTACTTTTTGCCGATGCGGCGTTTTTTTTGCAAAGAAAAAATAATGTAACCGTTTCCACTAATGTGATCGCACTCACTTACCGTCGGGCGATTGCCTCCTATCATGGCGTTAACTGATGAACGTTACCTATTGGAGGCTGTATGAGTGCTACCGCCAAAGCTGCACCGGCTGCAAAAGGCCAGGCTAATGCCGGTATGACTTTTTTCGTCTGTTTTCTGGCTGCGCTAGCCGGGTTGCTGTTTGGCCTGGATATCGGCGTGATTGCGGGCGCTTTGCCGTTTATTACCGAGTCGTTTAATATCACCAGCTCCCAGCAGGAGTGGGTGGTCAGCTCAATGATGTTTGGGGCGGCGGTCGGCGCGGTCGGCAGCGGCTGGATGAACTTCCGCCTGGGGCGCAAATACAGCCTGATGATCGGCGCGATCCTGTTTGTGGCGGGGTCGCTTTGTTCGGCGTTCGCGCCCGACGTGGAAATACTGATCGTTTCCCGCGTGCTGCTGGGGTTGGCGGTGGGCATCGCCTCCTATACCGCGCCGATTTACCTGTCTGAAATTGCGCCGGAGAAAATTCGCGGCAGCATGATTTCCATGTATCAGCTGATGATCACCATCGGCATTTTGGCGGCTTATCTGTCTGACACCGCCTTCAGCTATACCGGCGCCTGGCGCTGGATGCTGGGGGTCATCACCATTCCCGCCGGGCTGCTGCTGGTCGGCGTGTTTTTCCTGCCGGACAGCCCGCGCTGGCTGGCCTCGCGCAATCGCCATGAACAGGCGCGGCAGGTGCTGGAAAAGCTGCGCGACAGCAGCGCGCAGGCCCAGCATGAGCTGAATGAAATTCGCGAAAGCCTCAAGCTGAAGCAGAGCGGCTGGGCGCTGTTCAAAGACAATAAAAACTTCCGCCGCGCGGTGTTCCTTGGCGTTCTGTTGCAGGTGATGCAGCAGTTCACCGGCATGAACGTCACCATGTATTACGCGCCGAAAATATTTGGCCTGGCGGGCTTCGCCAGCACCGAGCAGCAGATGTGGGGGACGGTGATCGTCGGGTTGGTCAACGTGCTGGCCACCTTTATCGCGATTGGCCTGGTCGACCGCTGGGGCCGTAAACCGACGCTGATCCTCGGCTTTATCGTAATGGCGGTGGGCATGGGCGCATTGGGGACCATGATGAGCCTCGGCATGAGCACGCCGGCGACGCAATACTTCGCCATCATCATGCTGCTGATGTTTATCGTCGGTTTCGCCATGAGCGCCGGCCCGCTGATCTGGGTGCTGTGCTCGGAGATCCAGCCGCTGAAAGGCCGCGATTTCGGCATTACCTGTTCTACCGCCACCAACTGGATCGCCAACATGATCGTCGGGGCGACCTTCCTGACCATGCTCAATTCGTTGGGCAGCGCCTGCACCTTCTGGGTTTACGCGGCGCTCAACGTGCTGTTTATCTTCATCACGCTGGCGCTGATCCCGGAAACCAAAAATATCTCGCTGGAACATATCGAACGCAATCTGATGGCCGGCAAACCGTTGCGTAAAATCGGCTCGCGTTGATCTCTGCGGCAACAAAAAAGGGTTCAGTTCTGAATGCGAACTGAACCCTTTTCCTTTCGTCGGCGACCGACCTTAAGCCAGCTTCCGCTGCGCCCAGGCCAGGCCGCTCTGATACTCGTCCGGCAGCAGCGGCGCCAGTGCCTGCAGCGTCTGGCGCAGGGCGGCGGCGCTCGGATCGTTCAGGTTCAGGTGGCCCACCTTGCGGCCAGCGCGCACCTCTTTCTGGTACCAGTGCAGATGCACCAGCGGCAGCGCCAGCCACTGCGGATCCACCGCGGTGCCGATCAGGTTGACCATCGCCGAAGGGGTGCTCACCACCGGCTTGGGCAGCGGCAGCCCGAGGATGGCGCGCAGGTGCAGCTCGAACTGGCTGATGGAGGCGCCGTTTTGCGTCCAGTGGCCGCTGTTGTGCACCCGCGGCGCCAGCTCGTTGATCAGCAGGCGATCGCCGACGATAAAGCACTCCATCGCCATCACGCCGACGTAGTTCAGCTCGTTCAGGATCGCCGCCAGCATCTGCTCGGCCTGCCGCTGCAGCGCCGGATTGGGCTGCGGCAGCGCCACGCTGGCGCGCAGGATGCCGTCTTCATGCAGGTTGTGGGTCAGCGGATAGAACACCGCGCTGCCGTCGTGGCCGCGCGCGCCGACCAGCGACACTTCGCCGGAGAAGTTGATGCCCTGTTCGACGATGCATTCACCGTAGGCGTCGGTCGGCAGTTCAGCCTGCTGGCCCGGGCGCAGGCGCCACTGGCCGCGGCCGTCGTAACCGCCAACGCGGCGTTTGACAATCGCCAGTTCGCCCAGGGTGGCGAATACCTGCGGCCACTCGGCGGCGCTCGCCAGCAGTTGCCAGGGCGCGGTGGCCAGGCCGAGCTGGTCGAGCAGCTGTTTTTGCGTCAGGCGATCGGCCAGACGCGGGAAGATGTCGCGGTTCACGAAGCTGCCGTGGGTCGCCAGCTCGCGGGTTAAGGCGGTTTCCGGCCAGCGCTCGATCTCGGCGGTGATGACGCTGTTCTGATAAGGCACCGCCTCCGGCTCGGCGTCGAGGCCGACCGGATAAACGGCGATGCCCAGCGGTTCGCCGGCCTGGCGCAGCATGCGCCCCAGCTGGCCGTTGCCCAGTACGCAAACCGGCTTCATGCTTCCTCCCGCGGATCCGGGTTGTTCAGCACGTCTTCGGTCTGCGCGCGGCGCCAGTCCGCCAGACGCTGCGCCAGTGCGCCGTCGTGCAGCGCCAGGATCTGCGCCGCCAGCAGCCCGGCGTTGGCCGCGCCGGCTTTGCCGATCGCCAGGGTGCCGACCGGGATGCCGCGCGGCATCTGAACGATGGAATACAGGCTGTCCACGCCGCTCAGCGCGGCGCTTTGTACCGGCACACCCAGCACCGGAACCAGGGTTTTCGCCGCCAGCATGCCCGGCAGGTGCGCCGCACCGCCCGCGCCGGCGATGATCACGTCAAAACCGTTGGCGCTGGCCTGTTCGGCGAAGCTGAACAGTTTATCTGGCGTGCGATGAGCGGAAACGACGTCGACATGGAAGGGGACATCGAGCATGGTCAGGACTTCGGCGGCAAACTGCATGGTGGCCCAGTCACTTTTCGATCCCATTACAATTGCGATTTTAACCTCAGCGGGGGTGGCTGAAGCGGCGTTGGCTCCCATGGGTGTAAGGCTCCTGTGATTGTGCAAGCGTCGGCCGCAGGGGCCGAATGAGGGCGTAGAGCATACCATGAGCGCACGGCGAGGAAAACGGTTGCGTCGCCGGTTTTCGCCGTCGAAAGCGCGAATTTTTTCACTCGCGCGGCAAGTCAGGGAGTTAGAACGGGAATTGGATCAGTTCGACGGCGTCGGCGCTGACTTTGATCATCGAGCCTTCAACGTGCCAGGCGCCCAGCACCGCGCGGTGGGCTTCGCCGTTGTTCAGGCTCAGCCGATGCACCGCCGGCCGATGGGTATGGCCGTGGATCATCCAGCGCACGCCGTGGCGCCGCATCGCCTGCTCAACCGCTTGCGGGTTGACGTCCATGATGGCTTCCGACTTGTACCGGTTGGTTTGCTGGCTGCGGGCGCGCATTTTGGCGGCGATCTTGAGGCGCCAGCGCAGCGGCAGGGCCAGGAACAGCTTTTGGATCAGCGGATTGTGCACCCTGCGGCGGAACTGCTGGTAGGCCTGATCGTCGGTGCACAGGGTGTCGCCGTGCAGGATCAGAATTTTGCGGCCGTACAGTTCCAGCACTTTTTCTTCCGGCAGCAGCTGCATGCCGCTGGCGCGGGCAAAGCGCTTGCCCAACAGAAAATCGCGGTTGCCGTGGATGAAGTAGCAGGGCACGCCGGTCTGCTGCAGCGCCTTCAGCGCCGCGGCGATTTCACCGTGCAGCGGCTCCGGATCGTCATCGCCGATCCAGGCTTCAAACAGGTCGCCGAGGATGTACAGCGCGTCGGCGTGGACGGCTTCACGCCGTAAAAAACGCAGAAAACCGGCAGTGATTGCCGGTTCCTGTGCGCACAAGTGCAGATCTGCGATGAACAGCGTACTCATGCAGCCGCGATTACTCGCTGACGGTAACGCTGTTGACCACGACGTCTTCTACCGGCACGTCCTGGTGCATGCCGCTGCGGCCGGTTTTCACGCCTTTGATCTTGTTGACCACGTCCATGCCTTCAACCACTTCTGCGAATACGCAGTAGCCCCAACCCTGCGCGTTTTCGCCGCGGAAGTTCAGGAAGTCGTTGTCTGCCACGTTGATGAAGAACTGCGCGGTGGCGGAGTGCGGATCGTTGGTGCGCGCCATTGCCAGGGTGCCGATGGTGTTTTTCAGACCGTTGTTGGCTTCGTTCTTGATGGTCGCGTTGGTGGCTTTCTGGTTCATGCCAGGCTCAAAACCGCCGCCCTGGATCATGAAGCCATTGATGACACGGTGGAAAATCGTGTTGTCGTAGAAGCCTGCGCGGCAGTAGTTCAGGAAGTTTTCAACGGTAACCGGCGCTTTGTCAGCAAAGGTCTTGATAACGATGTCGCCGTGATTGGTGTGGAAAGTAACCATAGTTTTAGTCCTAACAAGATGAAGTGAGACGTCACGTAGAGCGAGTGAACATTCAGACCGACCTTATAACATATCTCCCAGAGCGAGTCAGCAGCGGCTAAACCGCGCGCCGGCTGTGGAAAAACTAAATTTGTTATATTATAACACTCATGCCGAACGCTGATTTTTCACCGTTTTCCATCGGCAGAGTCGGCAAAGCATGGCCTTAACCTTGCATTAGATCAGGCTTCGGGTTTCAATACGCTACCGGGTGAACAACCTGAGCCTGGTTACCATTTTTGTTATCACGCACACCACGGAATGTCCCGATGCTAAAGATTTTTAATACCCTGAGTCGTCAAAAAGAGGAATTCAAACCCATTCATGCCGGAAAAGTCGGCATGTACGTGTGCGGGGTAACCATCTATGACCTGTGTCATATCGGCCACGGGCGTACCTTTGTCGCTTTCGACGTGGTGGCGCGCTACCTGCGCTATCTCGGTTACTCGCTGAACTACGTGCGCAACGTCACCGACGTCGACGACAAAATTATCCGCCGCGCGGCGGAGAACGGCGAAACCTGCGATCAACTGACCGGGCGCATGCTGGCGGAGATGCACGCCGACTTCGATTCGCTGCTGATTGAACGCCCGGATCTGGAGCCGCGCGCCACCCAGCATATCGCCGAAATCATCGAGATCACCCAACGGCTGATCGACCGCGATCACGCCTACGTGGCCAGCAACGGCGACGTGATGTTCTCGATCGACAGCGATCCGCAATACGGCCTGTTGTCGCGCCAGGATCTGGACCAGCTGCAGGCCGGCGCGCGCGTTGAAATCGACGACGTGAAGCGCAACCCGATGGACTTTGTGCTGTGGAAAATGTCCAAGCCGGGCGAACCGAGCTGGCAGTCGCCGTGGGGCGCAGGGCGCCCGGGCTGGCATATCGAGTGCTCCGCCATGAACTGCAAGCAGCTCGGTACCCATTTTGACATCCACGGCGGCGGTTCCGACCTGATGTTCCCGCACCACGAGAACGAGATTGCCCAGTCCAGCTGCGCGCACGACGGCCCGTACGTCAACTATTGGATGCACTCCGGCATGGTGATGATCGACAAAGAGAAGATGTCCAAATCGCTGGATAACTTCTTCACCATCCGCGACGTGCTCGGCCATTACGATGCCGAAACGGTGCGTTACTTCCTGATGTCCGGCCATTACCGCAGCCAGCTGAACTACAGCGAAGAGAACCTGAAGCAGGCGCGCACCGCGCTGGAGCGTTTGTACACCGCGCTGCGCGGCACCGACGCAACGGCGCAGCCGGCCGGCGGCGAAGCCTTCGAGGCCCGTTTCCGCGAGGCGATGGACGACGATTTCAACACCCCGGAAGCCTACTCGGCGCTGTTCGATCTGGCGCGTGAAGTTAACCGCCTGAAGAACGAAGACATGGCGGCGGCCAACGGCATGGCGGCGGAGCTGCGCAAGCTGGCGAAGGTGCTCGGCCTGCTGCAGCAGGAGCCTGAACAGTTCCTGCAAAGCGGCGCCAGGGTCGACGACGGCGAAGTGGCGGAAATCGAAGCGCTGATCAAGCAACGCAACGACGCGCGCAAGGCCAAAGACTGGGCGCTGGCGGATGCCGCGCGCGATCGGCTGAACGAGATGAACATCGTGCTGGAAGACGGCCCGCAGGGCACCACCTGGCGCCGCAAGTAATTCGGCGCGGCAGGCAAACAAAAAAGGCGCTGAATTCAGCGCCTTTTTCTATGGCAGGGGATTAGGGTTTGACCACAACCTTGCCGCCGGCAAATTCCACCACCTGATCGGCGACGATCTTGCAGCGCTTGCGGGTTTCGACCTTGCCGTCGACCTTAACCTGCCCTTCGGCAATCACTTCTTTCGCGGCGCCGCCGCTTTCGCACCAGCCCTGGAACTTCAGCAGATCGCAGAGTTCGACGTGGGGGTGATTATCCAGATTAAAAATTTCCATACTGCCTTACTTATTTAGGTTGAACGTCGTGATATTCCTCGCAGGCCTGCAAGGTATTTTGGATCAGTGTAGCAACGGTCATCGGGCCAACGCCACCCGGAACCGGGGTAATGTAGGCGGCGCGTTCGCTGGCGGCCTCGAAATCCACGTCGCCGACCACTTTGCCGCTTTCCAGGCGATTAATGCCGACGTCCACCACGATGGCGCCCGGTTTGATCCAGTCGCCCGGAATAAAGCCCGGCTTGCCAACCGCCACCACCAGCAGATCGGCGTTCTCGACGTGATGGCGCAGATCCTTGGTGAAACGGTGGGTGACGGTGGTGGTGCAGCCGGCCAGCAGCAGCTCCATGCTCATCGGGCGGCCGACGATATTGGATGCGCCAACCACCACGGCGTTCAGGCCGTAGGTGTCGATGTCATAGCGCTCCAGCAGGGTGACGATGCCGCGCGGGGTGCAGGGGCGCAGCTTGGGCGCGCGCTGGCACAGGCGGCCGACGTTGTACGGGTGGAAACCGTCGACGTCTTTATCGGGATGGATGCGCTCCAGCACCTTGACGTTATCGATGCCGGCCGGCAGCGGCAGCTGCACCAGAATGCCGTCGATTTCCGCATCGGCGTTCAGCTGGTCGATCAGCGCCAGCAGCTCGGCTTCGCTGGTGGTGGCGGGCAGATCGTAGGAGCGGGAGAGAAAGCCCACTTCATCGCAGGCGCGGCGCTTGCTGGCGACGTAAATCTGCGAGGCCGGGTTCTCGCCGACCAGCACTACCGCCAGGCCCGGGGCGCGTTTACCGGCCGCCAGACGTTGTTTAACTTGCTCAGCCACTTCGTTTCTAACCTGCTGCGCAATCGTTTTACCATCAATAATCTTTGCTGCCATCGGTGAGGAAATCCATCAATTAAGAAAAGCGGGGATGGCGCTATTTTGTCAGAAGCTGAGCGCGCTGTCAGGCTCTGAATCATCCCCGGCGCCGTTTGCCGGCGTCGATTTACGCTTTTTTTATACCAACAGAATGATCCTCTACGTCTTTTTTACCTGCGGCTGGGTAGGCTGAGATCGTTGCCATCAAGGTCATGGGGGACAAATCATGATGCTCATCACCCGGCTTTACCCTTTGCATCACCCGGCGGATAGCCCGCCGGAACCGCCTAAGCACGTGGGGGAAACGGTGTTCGACTCGTCGCTGCACCCGGCGGAGGCGGCGCAGTCGACGCTTTTGCGCCCGCTCGGCAGGCACGCGGCCAAGCCCGCATGGCGAATGCGCCTGAACGCGCTGCGCCGCAGGCTGCGCGGATGAATAAACTGGCCTGCCGCCGGATTTCGCCTGGGTGAAATGACGGCGTTAACCCGGCGGCGCGCGGCCGCTGGCTGAAAAAACGCCATAAAGCACGGCTGCCGCCGTAACGTCATGAAAAGGCATTGACTCAATGATCTCTGACCGTATAATCCCACCCGCAACCCCAGGTTGCCGCATCCCAATGCGCCCTTAGCTCAGTTGGATAGAGCAACGGCCTTCTAAGCCGTAGGTCACAGGTTCGAGCCCTGTAGGGCGTACCATTTTCACTTCTCTCAACGTCTACTAAAGTCCACTCATCCCCAGTAATCCTAGTATTCTCCAAAAATCTCATTCTACCAATGTCTCCTAACGTCTATTGAAATCTACACTCAAGTGGGGGTACATTTGGGGGTATTCGCAGGTTCAATAAAGTGAGATACCCCCAGATGAAGCTCAATGCCAGGCAAGTCGATACTGCCAAGCCGAAGGATAAGCCTTACAAGCTCTCTGATGGCGGTGGCCTCTATTTATTGGTTAACCCTACCGGTGCCCGCTATTGGCGCTTGAAATACCGCGTTGCTGGCAAAGAGAAGCTTTTAGCCGTGGGGGTATATCCAGATGTATCTCTCGCTGATGCCAGGGCCAAACGAGATGAAGCGAAACGTCTTTTGGCTGCTGGTGGAGATCCGGGGGAAGAAAAGAAAACCGAGAGACAGGCAAAGAAGGTTAGCGTTGAAAACACCTTCGAAGCGCTGGCCAGAGAATGGCATGCCTATAAAGAACCCAACTGGTCCAAAGGCTATGCCGAAGACCTGATGGAGTCTTTCGAGAAAGATATCTTCCCTTACATCGGTAGAAGACCTGTCGCTGATATTAAGCCGCTTGAAGTTTTGGAGGCGCTACGCAAGTTAGAAAAGCGTGGCGTTCTGGATAAGATGCGTAAGATCCGCCAAGCCTGCAGTCAGACTTTCCGCTATGCCATCGTTACCGGAAGAGCGGAGAATAACCCGGCCAGCGAATTAGCCGGTGCGTTGGCTATCCAGAAGCATAAGCATTACCCCCATCTCGTTGCCTCAGAGTTTCCTGAGTTTCTACAGTGCCTCAATGATTACACCGGTAGTTCTGTCACCAAAATAGCGACACGTTTGCTCCTGCTGACGGGTGTGCGCACGATTGAACTCCGTGCTGCCGAGTGGGCTGAGTTCGATTTGGATAAAGGGCTCTGGGAAGTGCCTAAAAGCAGAATGAAAATGCGCAGACCGCACTTGGTGCCGCTTTCAGAGCAGGTTCTGGTGCTTCTCCACCAGCTTCAAGAAATAACTGGTCGCTTCAAATTAGTCTTCCCAGGGAGGAATGACAGCACAAAACCGATGAGCGAAGCGAGCATCAACCAGGTAATAAAACGTATTGGTTATCACGGACGCGCTACCGGGCACGGTTTCCGCCACACAATGAGTACTATTCTCCACGAGCAGGGGTATAACACCGCCTGGATTGAAACTCAGCTGGCGCACGTTGATAAAAACTCTATCCGTGGTACCTACAATCATGCCCAGTACTTGGATGGTCGCCGGGACATGCTCCAATGGTATGCCAATTATATGGATGCGCTGGAGCGTGGCGATAATGTGGTTCACGGCACATTCGGTAAGAGTGCGTAACTGTACAAATAGACAGTATCTATGGACGGTAGTAGACTTTGGTATACAGTAAAAGAATAAGGCTATGCCTAGGCTGATCCCCGAAAACCAGTACACCTCTACTGGCTGACATAGCCCCCAAACTCAGAGGGCGTGAGGTGGCGTAATGAAATCAGAACTCAGAAGTACAGAAGAACTGGACCTGGAAATAGAAAGAGTTTGCAAAAATATAACTGAAAGCTATGATTTTTTTGATTACATCAGAGGTTTTGATTTTGGTGTAAAGGATGTTTTGAAGAATATAGATGTCATTAGGTATGATGAGATTACTAAGGATTTTGATGGAATCCAGTTTTATGTGGCATTTAAGAAAAGAATAGAAATATTAGCATCTATTGAATATGCTAAAAGACTTGACTCTGAGAGTTACGAAATGTATTTGTCTGATTTCACTGATGATGAAATTTTAGATGATGTTACATCCTACCCTGTTCCAGAAGAGGATTTTTATGATGGAATAAAGGATGATGTTAGACGTGAACTGATGGATACATCTATATTTTTAGAAAAAATTTTTTATGGTGATGCCGTAAAAATCACGAGCGATGACTTAAAGTATGCAAATGATTGGAGAGCTAAGACGACAATAAATGCAATTGATATGTCTCGTATAGCTTTTTTAAATAGATACGGTGGTTTTATGGGAGGGATGGATAATAAGGAGTACAATGAGGTCATTGGAGATGTGCTAAAGGAAAACGCCAGCATTGAAACTGTGAAGAAAGCTAGAGAGATACCCTTTGGATATGGATGGGAAGAAGGAGGCATAGGAAAGTCTACAATTTGGGCTGAAATTGATCTTAGCGCCCCCGATGAAATACTATTTGAAGGTTTCAAAAACTGGATTGGTCATGCACGAGAAATGCATGGGAATGTATTTGATAAAAAAGTAAGTAAAGGTAAGGTGAAAAGTAATTTCAAACCATCCCTTATAAAAAGATGGAAGGTTCTTCGTGTATTAGCTTACTTTGATATGAAAATTTTGTCTTCATTTTTTCATCAAAGCCCGACTCTAAAGCAGTACGGTGATGCTTTATACTTTGATGAATATGATGTCGATACTACCGAAAAAGTTAGGAAAACGCTGATTCCGATAGTGCAGGATGTTGTGGATGGAGACTGCCTTGATAATCTGATGCAGAAAGTTATTGCGGAAGACAAGATTCCAAAATAATTACCGGAATGAAAATTGATTTTTTTCTTTCCGGTATGAAAAAAATAAAAAATGTTGCCTTCCACCAAATACCGATTAAAGAGAATATGTCCATGTCATCTACTTACGTCCACTCAGGGCGTTTAACAGAAACAGGTGGGCAGAATGCTGAAAGATACGCAATCTCTTATTCGTATATCAGAAGTTCAACGTCGTACAGGTTACAGCAAGGCGTGGATTTATCGTCTTATCAGTCAGAAACGCTTCCCGTCAACCGTTAAGATTGGCACTCGCTCAATTGCCTTCATCGAAAGTGAGGTAGATGCCTGGATTAATCAGCGTATCGCTGAGTCTCGTGGGGAGGCCGCGTAATGGAAATAAAAAACCGCCCCGTACAGCAGGAGGCTAGTCAGAAGGTTGGTACCTCTGAAAATAGAGCTATCCCCACCATCAAGCCAGCACCGAAAAAGCACCGTGCTCGCGTCTATATGCTGAAAACCGGCATCAATGGCTGGACAGAGAATGACATTCTTAAGTATTGCCACCTCTCATCTGGCCGCAACTACGCAAGTGAGCTGGAGCGCTGTCTTGATATTCAACTGGAGCGTATCGACGAGAAGAATCCAGACGGCATCGACAGCCATTTCCGATATCGCTTTGTGAGCTGTGCTGACGTTCTGCGCGTGATCCAGTTGGTCAACCATAACGCCGCTGCTGGTGGCTATCACGGCCTATCTCAGAGCGACATAGCCAACATCCTGACCTTGTACCCTGAAGCCTTCACCGCCGCTTAACGGAGCCTGACAATATGAACATGAAAAATACGGCCAACACTGGTCGGGGCCAAACTCACCCCAAAGAAAGCCTCGGCATTATTAACAGCAATGACTTTGCGTCTCTGGTCCCGGTTATTGCCGGTCAGATAGGTGGGCGTGAAAGTAATATCGTGAGCGCCAAGGCATTGCATAAATCGCTAGGGGTAGGGCGCGTCTTTTCCAGCTGGTTTAATGCGCGAGTGGAAGAATACGACTTCAAAAGCGCGGTTGATTATGTTGAGTCTGATACACCCATTTCGGTGTTTCAATGTCCAAATATCGATCAAGTAAAGTCGGCGCGAGTGCAAACATCTCGGGGTGGCGACAGACGTAGCAAAGATTACGCTATCACTCTGAACATGGCTAAAGAGCTGGCTATGGTTGAGCGCAACGACCAGGGCCGAGCCATTCGCCGTTACTTCATCCAGTGTGAGGAAGAGTTATACCGCAGCGTTCCAGAGGTAGCCGCACGTTTACGCCACCAGCTTAAGACGCGCATTGGGGCAGCCAATATGTTTAAAGCGATGTGTGCAGCCTTAGAGGCTGCTCGTGCCGAACAGGGCAAGCAAACCTCTCAGAATCACTACACTAACGAAAGCAACATGATTGCTCGTATCGTCCTGGGAGGTATTACTGCCAAGCAGTGGGTGTTGGCTAACGGATTAGATGGCGATCCTCGTGACAACATGAGTGCCGAACAGCTAGAGCACCTCTCCTACTTGGAAAGTACCAACATCACTCTGATTGATATGGGTATGGATTACGAGCCACGTAAAGCCGAGTTAATGCGCCTATCACAACGTTGGTTAACCAAGCGCTTGGGGAGCGAGAATGATGACAAATGATGACGTTCTCAGCGCTATGAACCTCACAAAACCAGACATTGGGAAATATGTTGCTGGCACTGCAGGAGGTTTTTCGGCGGTCATTTCGTTTGATGGGGGGAGTTTCGCGACCAATACACGCGCAGAGTTTTCGGAGGCCATAAAAAAAGGCGAAGCGACAAATGTTTATCAGTCGAGTTTCGCGACCAATAAGTGTCGAGAGTTTTGCGAGTCCATAAAAAAGGGCAGCACAGTGAATGCTGCTCGTTGGCTACGCGGGCGGGTAAATTACTCTTTAGGCTTCTTTCGCTGTTCGTTCTTGAGCTTACGCCCACATGCATCTAGTACCCAAGAGGAGAAACTAGCACCGGGATTTTCTTCTTTCTCGCGTTCTACGCTGGCCTCTATGTCAGCGATAAGTTCATGCGGGAAGCGTATAGCCTTTTTATCTGACTTGTTATTTGTGTTTCCTGTAGCCATTGCTAGTGCTCATATTTCTGTTTGTGGTGGTAGCACACCATACAACAAAAAAAGACATAGTAAAACTCTTGACGTGGGAGCACACCAAAATGTAAGGTGGGCGCACACCTTATCCACAGGTAAGGCACAAGAAATACATAAAATAACGAAGCCCGGCAGTGCGTCAACACTAACCGGGCCTCTTACTACCAACGATAGAGAAAGTATCGAGGCAGCTATGTTAAATCATACCACACACCCGCAAGGGCGGAATACGCATACCCAAACTCAGCCATCGTTTACCTATGTTTTCGTGGCCATTCGCCGTACCTCCCCACAACTGAAGCACGAACAACGTCGAGTTACCGCTTGTACTGAGCGTGAGGCCCGCAAAATTCTTGTGCGTGATTTTGTCCTTGTTCTAGCTAGTCGTATTGCGGCACAGGCGGTGAGCCATGGCTGATATCACTTTAGAACAGGCGACTGAGCGTGCGCGTCAGGCGGAAGTTATATGTCGGATCTTGGAGCATTACCCAAACCCGATGGATACCTATGAGATTGATGCGATTGTTTCACTGCTCGGTAAGCTGACCGGCAATGTGGCAGCTTGGCTGGTGGAAGAGTTAGCACTGAAGGAGAACAAATAATGGCTATTTCCTTCACTGATATCGACTCGCAGGCAAGTCAGCTAAAAAAAGCGCGTGCAGTGCTCAGTCTGGTCGTTGATGCTCTCCCTAATGATGCCGAAAATGAAGATTACGGATGGGCAATTTCGACAGCTCATAGCATTGTTCATGATGCTATTAGGGCTTTAGAAAAGGTTGTTAATGACGATCTCAATGCGCAAAGGGCTCACGGTAAACTGGAGGGGCAATCATGAGAAATGCTCCGAACGTCAAGCATATCCCAGTTGATACCTTCACTGAGGCGGTCATATTTGCAGGCTCAGATGCGTGGATCCATGCCAAGCATTGGCAGGCGGGGAATCCAGCTCGTGATACTACTCCTCCTGTTGTTCTGTCTGATAAGGAGCTTTCTTCCCTCGGAGCTATCCGTATCGTTGATGAGGGGCGTCGCTTTGTGCGTGTCTATCGTGCAGGGAGGCTAAGTGAGCTGCAGGTTACAGCCATTGCGACACGTTTGGCATTAGCCGGGGTGACTCAGGCGCATCTCTACTCCGAAAGCTACGAACTACTGGAGGATTGGACGAATCAACTTCCTCGACTTAAGGCGGAGGCTGAGCGTGGAGAAGGGGTCGCCGTACAGCTAAAAGTGATTCACGGAGGTAACGATGCTCAACCGGATGAGGACCCGTTAAAACCACGCGTAATCAGCCGAGAGGGTGGCGTGTTCTACGTCACCTCAAAGGTAGACAACGACAGCGGCAAAACCACCAGTAACGAACGCTGGTTATGCTCGCCATTGGGTGTGGTTGGTATTGGTCGTGATGATAAAGACCAATACATGATCCTCCGCTGGCTGGCTCAGGGTTCTGAGACTGAAACGACCCAAGCTATTCCACTGGCTGATATTGGTGAGCGTGAGGGTTGGAGAGCTCTCAAGGCTGGTGGCGTGAACGTCGTTACTACGGGTTCACTACGCGCCATCCTGGCTGACTGGCTACAGCGTAGTGGCTCTCGGGAGGTTTGGCGTGTAGCGCATGCGACTGGCTGGCAGTGCGGGGCATACATCATGCCGGATGGCGAAATCATCGGCGCACCGACAATGCCAGTGTTATTCAATGGCCGAAGTTCAGCCGCTGCAGGTTATACCATCAAAGGTTCCGCAGATAGCTGGCGTGATAACGTGGCTCGCCTGGCTTTTGGCAATTACTCCATGATGACGGGTATCGCAGCCTCACTGGCCGCTCCGCTAATTGGCTTGTCTGGTACCGATGGGTTTGGCATCCATTTCTACGAGCAGTCTAGTGCCGGTAAAACCACTACCGCCAACGTAGCTAGTAGCCTCTACGGTAATCCGGATTTACTACGCCTGACTTGGTACGGAACTGCTCTCGGCTTAGCCAATGAGGCTGCAGCCCACAATGATGCGTTGATGCCACTGGATGAGGTCGGACAGGGCGCAGATCCTGCAGGTGTGGCTCAGTCCGCCTATGCCCTGTTTAACGGTGTAGGGAAGCTCCAGGGAGCCAAAGAAGGCGGTAACCGCGATTTGAAGCGCTGGCGTACGGTGGCGATCAGCACTGGTGAAATGGATATGGAAACTTTCATTGCGTCTGCAGGAAGACGTATCAAAGCTGGCCAGTTGGTGCGCTTGCTGAATATTCCACTAAGCAAGACTGTACGCTTTCATGAATTCCACACCGGGAAGCAACATGCTGATGCTCTCAAAGATGCCTACCAGAGCCACTACGGAGCTGCTGGGCGAGAATGGATTAAATATTTGGCCAACCACCAGCAGGAAGCGGTCGAGGCTGTAAGGGCTGCTGAGGAGCGCTGGAGGTCATTAGTCCCTAGTGACTATGGTGAACAGGTTCATCGTGTAGCAGCGAGGTTCGCCATTCTTGAAGCGGCTTTGAGCTTTGGGCGCGTCATCACTGGATGGGATGATAAGACTTGCCAGGACGCTATCCAGTACAGCTTTAATGCCTGGGTGAAGGAGTTCGGCACGGGTAACAAGGAGCATCAACAAATCGTTGATCAGGCGGAGGCGTTCTTGAACTCCTTTGGCATGAGTCGGTTTGCACCGTTACCCTATGATCCGCAAAGTCTGATGATTCGCGATATGGCTGGCTACAGAGAGCGTGGCAAGCACGATACAGACAAGATGGTGTTCCATACCTTCAAATCTGCGTTTGAAAAAGAGATTGCAGCCGGGTTCAATGCGAAGCACTTTGCCAAGGTTTTACTGGAGTCCGGCATGCTCACACCGCCAAGCAGTGGCCGTGGTTACCAGAGGAAGTCTCCAAGAGTGAATGGCCAACAGGTTAACGTCTATGTCCTGCACTACATGCCCGAGGAGAAACAACCAGAAGAGTAATTTCTCACGTACGTAGTAAGTGTGTTGGTTCAGTCAGTTCAGTTGGTTCATTATGTTAAAGTAATTGTTCTATATAATAATTATTTTATGTTCTGAACCAACACTGAACCAAAAAATACGCGTTTTGAACCAACAAATTCGTGATTCTCTCCGCAAAAGCAGCGCTCCCACTATGAATATTCATGGCTAATCTTTCCTATACCCACACAACGTTGGGTTTTAAACCGACCAGAAGAGGGAAAGATGACCCAGACAAATCTTCAGCCATTACTGATTACCCGTAAAACTGTTCAGTTTCTTCTTGGCGGAATGTCGAAAACTACCTTCTGGCGTCGGCGCCAGCAATGGGAGGCTCAGGGAACGCCATTCCCTTCCCCAGCCCCTGGCACTAATCCAATCAGGGGCGGTGAGCAGTATCGTTACAAAGAGGTTATGGAGTTCTTTAAGCGGATAGGAATAATAGATGAATACTAAATGATGTTGGTTATTAAATATTAGCTAGCTATATGATGAGGCCTGTTTTTTAGCAGGCTTTTGTTTATGTGGCATTGATCGAACGTTGATCACTTTGGTATAGCTATGTGAACGCCAGCTGAGCATAGTAGGCATAAAACAAATCTATGGGCCCATAGAGGGGCAAATCATGAAGAAAGTTATTTTGGTGGCATGCTTGTCACTTTTTGCATTCACAGCAACCGCAGCAAACAAACCATGCTCTGGTAAGAAGGGCGGTATATCTCATTGCTCCGGAGAGAAGTTCGTCTGCAAAGATGGTTCGATCAGCAAGTCGAAGAAGATTTGTCGTTGATGACCTCTGGTATTTGTGGAACCTGTCACTACTGGGATCGTTAGTCTTAGTATTCCAATGGCCTGATGAGATGGGTAGGGAGGGATAATGGCATTTAACGATTTAGAATTTCACGCAGTCAAAAAGGAAGTCGAGGCGTTTGTGGAAAGCAGACGTCCGCCAATACATATCAGGCCTGAGCTGGATATCGCCTACAAAATTGATGACCAGACCATCGAAATCTTGGAAGTACGCCCGCTATGGAATGGCGAGCCTGGTGAAATGGTGGAGCACGCCACAGCTAAGATAACCTATGTCCGCTCTCAGAAGACATGGAATGTCTACTGGATGCGAGCAAGCCTTAAGTGGGAGCTGTACGAGAAAGCCAAGACGCTAGCCGATGCGCTGGAGATTGTACGTACTGACAAGCATGGCTGCTTCTTCGGGTAGCCAGTGGGCTGATGAGCTGGGTGGCACGCTACGGGCAATCAAAGCTTGAGGCAGCAATGGATAAATATGCTCTACATATCACACTAGCCATCATGTTCGTAATCATGCTAGTCATGGGCTCGGGGTGTAAGCCGTTCGTTATGCAGGACGTCATGCCGTAGGGGTTATCTTGGCCGAGTTGGTGATGGCTGGGTAAGGTCGCAGAGATGCGGCCTTTTTTTATGTCCAGTACATTGGTGATTGAGTGAAAAACACCAAGTTCAAGTCCGATAGTGTGGGATAATCTATTGGTATTAATGTAAGTCAATGATAATTAAGTGGAATAAATCACAACGAAGCCAAATGAATCAAAATGAATCCAGCAATGACCCATCCAAATTACCATTTTGGTGTTTTTTTAAAAAAGAATCCAACGATCGTTAAAATCTTCTTGATAGAGATGGCCGATCGATCGTAGTATTTGGTTAGAGGACTTATTAGGGGAATGCTATGCAAGATAACAATTTCACTCTGGGAGAGTTCATCCTCTTCTTACAGTGCCTACCAGAACTCAACATTGTTAATAATGATGCTACGGCCAGGAATCTTAAGGATGCATCAATGCGTTTGATTTCATCAATTCAAAACCAAACGCACATGGATATCCGTGATATTAAAATTGACACGCTACTCGACAGTTACAGCGACAATGCCGATCCTATTCCTTCAGAGGCCACTCTGAACGCTTACAAGAGCCGTATGCAAAGCGCTATTGATAAGTTTCTGGCTTACCAGACAGGGAATACCTCGAATGCCACCCCCACTCAACCCGAGTTGAAAAAGGAGCGCAGGAAATTGGTCCTTAAGAAAAAGGCAAATACTTCTAGTGAAGGTGAGGTTAAAACATTTGAGTTACCTATTCCCTTGCGAGGCGACATCATCGTGACTATCGGTAATCTACCGCGCGATCTCACACAAGAAGAAGCGAAGCGAATCAGCAATATTGTCGAATCGTTCGCACTGCCAGAAGGGTTTGGAAAAGAATAAAGCCCCGTTTGCAGCGGGGCTTCATAGGGGGAAGAGATTGGACTCTCTTCTTGGTGGCAGGAAAACCCGCTACACCTTTGTACTAAGCACACTTAGGATAGCGGCTATCCGGGGCCAATACAAGACTGTATAGGATTACAGGATTGTTGACGTTTGAGGATATGACATCATGATGATTCATGACGTTAATCGCGATGACTACATCTATGAACACGATAAGCCAGTATATGTACGCAGTTACTGTCGAATTCGTTTCGGTGAAGTAGAAAATGTTCGCCAACACTTCCGCTCTTACCCGAACTAATTCGGGATGCTAGAAATGCCCAACCCGGCCACCGAGCCGGGTTTTTTGTGCTTCAAAACTGTGAAGTGCTTACTTCTTGTTTGATAAATAAGCTATCAAATCAAGTGCGTCGTCAGCCATAGCCACTGCATACTCACTTCCTGTTTGGCGTTCGATGAAACCTTCTATAGCATCCATCACGGTAGCAGTATGGATTTGGTTGCCGACTTTAATCACTTCAAAAACAGCACGCCCAATGGCTAGATAAATATCATCATCAAGATCAACAATCCTCGAATACATACCCACCGTCCAGTTTCAAAGCCAACCTTTCTTGATATCTTACCTCGCTTTGGAACTCTATTTGTCTGAGGAAAATCTCATTTCAGTATGTAACTGTCCGTAACCCTTGTTTGCGTTTCATGCTGGAGATAACCTGACTTTGTGACATATAGGCCGATAGCGTCCTTGTGGCTACCTTCGTAACGTTTACAAATCTTCTTATCGTCACTTTTCCGCTTGCTCGTTGGGCGTTTTTTCCATTGCTTTGTCCAGCGTGTACTTTTCGATGGGACGGCTTGTTACTGGTCTTTGGGGATAATCTTAAAATGAAAAAAATGACTATTGTATGTGCCGCAGCTCTCGTGCTTGCAGGATGCACATCACCAAAATACAACTACACACCAGCTACACAGCAAATTAGCGAGCCACCTATCGGTAGTACCAATACAGCCTATGTGGGGGACTCTTTGTTAAGACAGGGGATTTCTGCGCAATTGGATGGTATTAAGGTCACTGCTCCTGCCCGAGTTTCTTGGGGGTATACAGTAACTCCTGGCGAGTTCAAGAAAATTGGAGAGGATGGGCAGAATGAGTTTTATATGCCGACTCCTGGGGCCTCTTCGGGGGGAGTGGATAAGGCAGTGCTGGCTGATATGTGGCAAGCTGTTATGGCCAAGAAAGGCTCTCAAACGCTGTGTGTTATAACGGTTTTCTCCATTTCAACATGCGAAAATGGCATGCCGTTCCAACGTATAAAGTTGAACATGAGTGCCGAAAGCGATTTCCAGCAAACATTGCTTTATAACGGTAGGGTTGGAAAAAAAATCAATATTGGCTATCGCGAGTCTAGTAACAGTGTGGCGCGCCCAGCCTTCAACAATGATGTCGAGTATGATCTCTCTGAGTCAAACGTCATTGGTTATAAAGGGGCGAGGCTCGAAGTATTAGAGGCTACCAATCAGTCGATTCGGTACAAGGTACTCAGTAATTTTAACAAGTAACCCGCTTTGAAAAAGGCCCGGTCATTTCTATGATGGCCGGGCTGACCTGCTCCCCTATATTTAGTTTGCTTCTACCCGACCTGTACCTGGTTCAAGTAAAAAAGTCGCTCTAGAGATTTTCGCTTTGCCATGGCGGCCTTAGAGATGGCTTCTCTGCTCATCTCATCTATAAAGTCTTTCCCACCAAGATTTGGCTTGCACTTAAGTAGTGTATTTTTCTTTTCTTCCGCCTGATTAACTCCTTAAACCACCAGCAATCTCGATCGTTACGATCGAAAAATATCATTTCAAAAAATGCAATATAAATTGTAATCATCCCCACATGTGAAATAATGGTTGCTGTATAAATAATCAGTAGGGTGGTGGCTATGACAACTAAAAATAATATGAAGCCAGTACTACTCAGTACCGAGCAGATAGAGATTCTGCGTGAAATCCAAGAGCGGGAACGGAAGAGTTCGCCACTTGGGTTGGCTCCAAGCATCCACGCCATAGCCCGTGAGCTGATGAACAAGGCGCTGGTTCTGGAGGCTAGATAATGGCGACCATTATCGACGCTCTGGTAGTCACGCTTGGGCTTGATGCTTCTGAGTTTAAGAAGGGGCAAGAGCAGGCTCGGGAAAGTCTTGATAAGACCAAAAAGGATGCAGACAAAACCGGCAAGGATATGGAGATTGCCGGTAAACGTGCTGCGAGCTTCTTCGGTTCTATCCGTAATGAAATCCTGGCTCTTGCAGGCGTAGCGTTAACTGCTCAGGGAGTGAAAAACTTCATTACCGGCACAGCGGATTCGCTCAGCAAACTCGGTTATGCGTCCCAGACCTTAGGGATGAGTTCGAAAGAGCTGGATGGTTGGCAGAAATCGTTTTCCCGTTTTGGTGTCTCGGCAGAACAGGTTCGTGGCTCAATGTTGAGTCTGCAGAACGATCTGGCATTGTTCCGCAACAAAGGTCAACTGAGCGAAGGGCTAGTCAGTCTGACAGGGCGTCTTGGTATCAACCTGCAGAATGCCAAGGGTGAGTTCAAAAACGTCCAGGACATCTACCTGGAGCTGGCGGAGCGTTTTAAAAACATGGATGCGGCAACACGCACCATGTATGGACGTGATATCGGCTTATCCCCAGAAATGGTGAACATGCTGTCGCAAGGCGGTCAGTCTGTTTCTCAGCAGGTGAAGCATTACACCAACCTTTCCAACGCCACTGAAGAGTCGACGAAGAAAGCGCAAAAGTACGAGCAGCAGCTGGCTGACTTGTCTGCGCGCTTTGATGTGACTAAGCAGAAAATCCTCATTGGTTTAATGCCGGTGCTGGAATCTCTGAACAAGCTGTTGGGGAAATTTAGCGACTGGGTTAACGCACATCAGGCGGAGATCACCACGTTCTTTAATGAGCTTGAAAAAGATATCGAGAAAGCCGTCGAGGCTGTGGGCGGATGGGGCAACGCGATAAAAATTCTGATTGGCTTCTCTCTGGCCAGTTGGGCGTCAGGGCTCATTTCTAGCATCGTGGGTGTTGGTGTGGCGCTGACGGGGATGGTGAACAGTATTGCCCTCAGGGCTGGTGGCGGGATTGTCGGTAAAGCTGGGGTTGCTGGCGCGGCGGCTTACCTAAGCGAACCTTACATTGATAAAGCCATGAATGCGGCCTTTGGTAAGAATCAGTGGTTCCAGAACGTCCGTACGGCAAAAGACTGGGGGGAGTTCTGGGATTCTCTTAACGGTGAAAATCATCTTTCTAAAGATGCCCAGGGTAACTGGCAGCGTCTTCCAGACAAAGCATTGCCGCGCGGTGTGCGTAATAACAACCCGGGTAATCTCAATTATGCAAAGCAGAGTGGAGCTACGAAAGAAGAGGGCCCGAATGGTCGCTTTGCTGTATTCCAGTCGATGACGGAAGGGGTTGCCGCGCTCTATCGCCAACTCATGATGTATTTCCAGCGTGGCACGGACACCATTGACGAGATCATCAGAAAGTATGCGCCAGAGGGTGACAACAATAACGTTGCTGCCTATATCCAGTCACTTGTTAAAGCCACCGGCAAGGGAGCGAACGAATTACTGAGCTCTGACGACATGACCACAATCTTTAGCCTCATGAAGGGCATCATCAACCATGAGAATGGGAAGGGGTATGTCAGTGACAATGATATCGCCGGCGGTATTCAGTTAGGCGCTGGCGCAGCCTGGGGCGGTACTAATACGCGAGGTTTGGGCAATGTTCAAACCGAAACCAATATCGGCAATCTGAATATCTACACGCAGGCTACAGACGCCCAAGGGATTGTTAACGATGCGCGTCGGGAGCTGGGTAAGAATCCACTTATTGGCGCGATGAACGGGGGGCAGTCATGAGTGATCAGGAAAGCTTTCAGGGGGAGTTGAGTGTCGAAGACATGGCTACTGAAGAGAACGTGCTCTTTGCCATGATGCGACGTTTCATCGGCCAGAAGTGCTTCTCTGGGCTGGTAGTTGTGGAGTCCATTACCGTGCCAGACGCCCTGTCGCCTGTCGGTATGGTGACAGTTAAACCGATGGTTCATCAGGTCCAGGCGGATGGGGCAGTGATGCCTCATAACAAAATCTACAACCTTCCATATTTTCGCCTGCAGGGTGGAGTTAATGCCGTGGTGATTGATCCGGTTGTCGGTGATATCGGCGTGGCGATATTCGCCGATCGAGATATCTCGGTTGTGAAAGAAACTCGTCAAGCTGGTGCGCCTGGTTCAAAGCGCCGTAATCACTTCTCTGATGGACTGTATGTTGGCGGCTTCCTCAATGGTACGCCGTCTCAATACCTATGGTTCAAAAATGGGGGGATCGTCATTCACTCTCCATCAAAAGTCACCATTGAGGCTCCTGAGGTCGAGCTGGTAGGCAATTTAAGTGTGAGTGGTGATGTTACCGCTATTGGCGAAGTGACGGGTAAGGGGATCCCACTGTCTGAGCATGAACATGGTGGTGTGGAGTCTGGCGGTTTTAATACTGGGAAACCGGTGGCTTAAGAGGAATAGTAATGAACACATACTCTGAAAAGCTGATCACCGTCGAGTTTAAACTCTATAACCAGAAGGAGCCGGTTCGCCTTTCTGATTATCGTTGCGCCCTGTCAATGAGTAATGCTGGCGGCAGGAGCCAAAGCCAAATCGACCTTTCGATTTTCAACGTTAACCAGGATCTGACTCAGATGATAGTCGGTCAGGGGTTCAGTACGCCACGGATTACCAATGCTGTTGTTTCTGTATTAGCGGGGGCAGCGAACGAGCAAACTCAGATTTACCAAGGGACTATTTACGATGCCTTTGTCGATTACAACCAGATGCCAGACGTGCCTTTACGCATCAAATCCACCAGCACTTATTTTTACCGGGTCAAGCCTGCGGCTCCCAACAGCTATATCAACGGTGTTGACGTTGCTGAGGTGATCAAGGGGCTGGCTAAGGCATGTAACTACACATTCGTAAATCACGGGGTAAGTGTGATTTTGAAGGATATGTACCTGTGCGGTAGCGCCATTGAGCAGATTATGGATTGCGTCGATGCCGCTGATATTGGCTGTACCATCCATAACGGGGTAGTAGAGATATCCAGGAAAGGGGATTTCCTCAGTGATGTCGTAACCGAAATCTCCCCGGAGACAGGTCTTATTGGATACCCCACGGTAACTAATTCGGGAGTGTTGGTGAACATGGTGTTCAGCCCCAAATTGCGTCGATTGAACCGCGTGAATATTAAGAGCGGTAACAAGGCTGCCAATGGTCTTTTCACCATCAGAACGATGGAACATAACATTTCAACTAAAACGCCTGGGGGTGCATGGTTAACGTCCATGCTCGTCTTCCCTGTCGGCGAGCAGAGGAGCTAAGAACCTTATGGCCATATCGTTAAACGAAACAACATTGCTCAACGCTATCAGTGGCGGCGGCCTGTTGTCCGTTATCAACAGCTCTTTGTCTCCGAGTTATGGTGTCTACTACAGCCCGTTGACGAAGACAAAATCCAAGGCAAGCTCCTACGCTCTGGAACCAACCAGTTTCATCGACGTTTCACGCGTGAAAGAAGCGTCCATCACGACGGCTCCGCTTGAGAAGGGGGATTATGAGAGCTACAACAAGGTCCAGCGACCTGCTGAGATTAACGCCATTGTCGTGTTTGAAGGTTGGACGGGATTCAGTGGTTCAGTCCCCAATCTCACCAATTTCACTACCGGCAGCCGGACTGAGTTTTTAGCGACTCTGGATAAGATGATATCCAGCACTGAAATCTATGACATAGAGACTCCGGATACCACTTACGAGAGCTACGACTTGTCGCGATACGACTACAAGGTCAACTCTCAAGATGGCATTACGCTATTGACGGTGAACTTGGTTTTTCAGGCTGTCCAGGTCACAGCCAAGTCAAATAAGGTTGATCCGAGTCAGGACGCCAAATCCCCGAATCTCATTACGCAGGATGGCGGTCGCGCAGGGACGCCAGATGCCACTCTCGATGAAGTGAACGCGGCAATTGCCTCTATCAAGAAGCAAATCCCGGCAGCGGCCACCAAGGTTGCAACAACTGTCGAGAAAGCTGTATTGGGGCAGGGCGGTAAAGCTCAGTTAGATGCTGCGGTGAAGGAGTTGGTGGGGTTATTACAATGAAAAAGCTACTTTGCGTATTCATGTTAACTTTCCCTGCCTTGGCTCATGCCGGGCAGGTTGAAATTCAGCAGGATTGCATGTCGCATGCGCGGGCATTCCACATCATTGCTAATACTGCGGCAGGTTTTTACCCCAATAAGGAAATGTCAGAGCAGCAATTGCTGCCCTATGCGCCAGAAACCAACCCACCTGAAGCGGGTAAACGCTTTGCTCAAAGCGTTATTGACCGAGTCTACAAGGATAAGAATTTTCGCCGCCTTTTCAGAGATACAGGCGACGTTGATTTCATCATGCCTTACTACAGGAATTGTCTGGAAGAGCCAGAGAACTACCTGAGCGATTACAACAGCGTCAAATAGGCAACAATAAAGCCGATTACGGAGAGACGACAACATGGCACGCAAAGAATTGTTCTACACCATTAGTGGTACTAAGGGGCGTGATGAAGGCAAGGTGTTCTATATCCAGGAGATGACTTCCTCTCAGGGCGAGTGGTGGGCTGTCCGGGCGTTTATGGGTATGTCAAAAAGTGGTTTTGAGGTGCCTGATAATCTGAAGGATATGGGGCTGGTTGGGTTAGCCACATTTGGTTTCTCTCTACTTTCCAAAATGAACCCGGAGGACGCCAAGCCCCTGATGGAAGAATTGATGTCCTGTATTCAGTATGTACCAGACCCGAGTAACAGGAAGGTGGCACGTCCGCTCATTGAGTCGGATATCGAAGAAGTGGCCACGCGTCTGAAGCTCAAAGCTGAAACGCTGAAATTGCATGTCGATTTTTTTTTCGCAGATGCCGCTTAGACATTCCGCCAATGATGAGTGATGGTCCGTCTGGTTTGATTGAGTGCGTTAACATTCCCAAGACGATCAGTGCCATCCTCGAGCACAAACTCAGGCTCGCCACAAAGTACGAGCTCGACACTATCTATGGTACGGAGGACCTATGGGATTTCCTGGAGTTGATCACCGTCCATAACTACAACCAGAGGATGATCAGCAAGGCACAAACCTCCGGGATCTAACTGTAGGCTGGCAGGGGGAATGGTTCTGTCTGGAGCCTACCCCATGAGATGTTGATAAAAGTTAACGTTGGTGGGCGTTTCCATGAGTGACAAAGCAGAGCGACTAAAGCGTCGGAATACGTGGTTCGAGCTAAAAGAGGCAGAATTTCAGGCGTGGGCAGATCGCGGTTATCGCTATCCACCGCCACCAGCGTGCCAATTTCCCACAGAACTGGCAGAGCAGACGTGTGGTGCAAAAACGCGAGCAGGCACACCCTGCAAGATGCGCGCTATATACGCTAATGGACGATGCAAGCTCCATGGCGGCCTCTCAACTGGCGCAAAGACTGTCGATGGTAAGGCGAGGCAGTTAGAGGGCTTCTATCGCTGGTTAGAAGCTAAGAAAGCAAAAGGTGGCACACCATGCTAGACCATAAAACTATAGAACAGACCATTGCCCTTTTGGCCAAAGAGAACGGCGTCACCTTGGATCGGAAGGACATGCTAGAGCTGCGCACAAGGGTTGCTATGACATTGGCAGCGAAGGAGCGACATCGCCAGAGGATGAACTCACCGACATACCATTGGAAGAAGTCAGGGAGTTTAAGATGAGTTTCGTTTAATGGATTGATTTTTTTGTAATAATTATAAGGCGTGGAAAAAAAAACGATACCGCATAAGCGAAACAGAAAACGATTCAGAAAACGATTTTTCTGTCCATGTAGGTGTATGGTGGTGTTGTTTGACGCACTACAAAGCCATTGAGCGCATTTTAAGACAATTTACGGTAAACAAAACGAACGGTCTACGTTGAAAGATTACCATTAAGGTAATACACTTCACAAAAAAGAGAGGGGGGATTGGAAGGTCACTCTCATACCTAATGGACTGAAGAGCCTTGCGTTGTTGAGGATTAATTATGAAATTTGTAACTATACAGTCGTCAGCGCTGCCGGAAATCACGGAGCTTGTCAAAGAGTGTGTGAACCTCGGGCAGTGGTTGCTTTTTAAGGCGCATTCTGAGGATGCTAATGTTTTTTTCTATCTTAAAACAGATAAAGATCTATATGCTTTAGGTAAGAGTGGGAAAGTTTTGACATCAACTCCTGTAGAAGGTGTTGAAATGAATGAATTATATTATTTCTCTGATATACCTAAACCAATTTCCCTGAGTAATGCTATTGCATTTAAACATTGATTTCTTAATGTGTAGCGTTGTAAAAGGGGCTGTTTATGAAATTAAGAAGTCAAAGAACAAAGTGGATCTTGTTTTTATCAAGTTCAAATGCTGTTCCAGAGTTTCGACACGTAGTTGATCTTGTATTCGGTTTAATGTGCTTGGAGCGTTCGGGTGTTCGTCCTCAGGATATATTTATTTATGTTGATGGGCCAACTGACCTTTTGGAAAAGGTTTTTTCACTAGGAACGGTAAACCGATATGAGATTAAATCTTCCGAAGAATTTTTCAACGACTCGACACAAAATGTATATGAAAACTTAGTGATGTTTATCACTGGTCATGGTAGCCCCAATGGTATTGATGCTGGTGAAGACATCACGCCCAATAGACTTGTTAGTACTTTAAAAAATATCCCTGGTCTGAATAACGCAATTGTATATCTAGGGCAGTGTTTTGCGGGGCTATTTAATTATGTCAATGCGGCTAAAGGTAAAGAAGGTGTTGATATAATTTTTATTGGTGCAACAAACCTTCATGAAAGCCTTAGCCACCCAACTTCAGAAGATTTCATCTCCGGTCCCTTTCCTTGGCCTGCCAACCTGTTTTTGCTACATGTATTTAAATGGATTTCCTCCCCTACTGATGTAGACGGTGATGGACGAGTGACGGTGATGGATTCTTATAAATATGCAGGTGTTCATGCGAATATGCATAATAAGCAGTTCAAAACTCAAAGCTTCATCGATATGTTAGATCAGCATCAGGCATACAAAGTACTGCATGAAAGAGTTCAAGCCCCCACAGGAGATCCAAGTATAGATATGGATAATCAACTCAACTTAGAGGCAGCACATAATAAATATCAAAATAGTCTTTCTGCACATTATGTTCACCAAGAATGTTGGATTTTGAACTCAATTCCCGCTCAGCGAATTGAGTTTTAATTATGGCTGATTCAATACATGTTTCTTTTTTAACATGGAGCATCCTATTTTTATTGGCTTTGGGTATCAACTGGAAGCGTTTTGTGTGTGAGTGTAGGTTTTCTTAAATTATTATTGATTGTTATATGCATGCTGATTTGTCGGTTTTTTTTAGTCGTAAATATAAATAAGATGTTATGCTAGTTAATCATTCAACAAGAAATGGAAAGGGTTTATAACACCTATATTTTGCAAAAATAATCACATAGCGACAGAATAGCACCAAAAACTAGTATTAAGCATAACAAACCCACATGAGTGGAATTCTATTTTGCTATCTATAATACTTCAACGATGGGGGACCGATTTCCTTATGCACTGGATATAAGTGCCCGCATGTATCATGATACTGGCTAACTACCTTTTCGTTATACTGATGTGAAAATGGCTAGACTTACCGTGAAGCCGTGCTGCTGTAGTACGCATAACGGAATGGCGAAGTTAGGACGAGTTTTCGGAGGCCATAAAAAATCTATGGTCACCCCCGTTTTTGCAACACCGATTTTGATTTATGATGGGCTTGCGTAAATCTATACGGCGTCTGATGGGTAACACTGCGTTACCCGCGCCACGATGAAGTCCGCACCTGCTGAACCTGAAAAGGGTCCCGGCTTCAAAGAGCCATTTTTTATGTCAGGTTCATCAGCAGGTCGCTGTGCCGTTCATGTCATCATCATCAGTCGTCGCAAAACCAGGTCGTAACTGGGTTATCCAAAGCGCTGACAGCGGCTAACTGTCGGCGCTTTTTATTGGCTAAATACGGTGCGATGCGCCGTCACCGCCCAGGCTATCCGTGCCAGCTTGTTCGCCAGTCCACAGGCCACCACATTCGAGTGATGCCGTGTCAACTGGACCTTCACCCATTCAGCCAGACGCCCCGGGTGATGTTCAAGTCGCTGCATAAAGGCCCGCGCACATTGAACCAGCAGGCGGCGCAGATTTTTATCTCCCCGCTTGCTGATGCCCATCAGCGTATTTTTCCCGCCGGTGCTGTATTGCCGCGGGACCAATCCCGTCGATGCCGCAAAGTCCCGGCTGCCGACATAGTTTTTCCCGTCGCCCAGCTTTGTGGCCAGCAGGCTGGCGGTTATCATGCCGACACCGGGGATGGTCAGCAGACGCTGCGTAGCCTCGTCATCCGCCATATGCGTTTTTAACTCTTGTTCGAGTCCCTCAACCTGCTCGCTGAGATAGGTGTAATGTTGCTGGAGGCGCATAAGCAGCCGGGTTAAATAAGGCGGGAGTGAATGCTCTTCAAGTACCGCAGCCAGGCGTCGGATAACGGCCGTTCCTCGCGGCATGCTGATGCCAAACTCAAGCAGAAAGGCGTGCATCTGATTGGTGGTTTTGACCCGTTCTCTGACAAGAGGATCCCGGACGCGATGCAGCGCCGCCATCGCCTGTTGGTCTTCGGTTCTCGGCGTCACGAAGCGCATAGAGGGGCGTGAAGCGGCTTCGCAGATGGCTTCAGCGTCGATGAAGTCGTTCTTGTTGCTCTTGACGAATGGCCGGACAAACTGGGGCGAGATGAGTTTAACCTGATGGCCGAGCTGAGTGATATGGCGCGCCATAAAGTGAGCGCCGGCGCAGGACTCCATGACGACGGTGGCTGTGCTGCAGGTGGAAAGAAAAGCGGTGAGCTGGGTACGGGAAAACTTCTTGCGCAACAGAGCGTGGCCGTTTTTATCCTGAGCGTGGACATGGAAGGTATGCTTGCCGAGGTCGATACCGATAAGTGTGATGTTTTGCATGATGATCCCCTTCGAAAAGAAAAACACCCTGCCAGCGTACCGCTCACAGGGTGGGGGTGACCATCTCATTAGGGACGAGTTCTTACGTGTAGTTGCGCTGGTGGGTTGTCAAAGAGTTTTGCGAGTCCATAAAAAAGCATTTTAGGTAGCGTATAAAACTTGGGTGAGAACCTCACAAAACCTGACTTTTCACTTTAGTTGTTCGCGATCCAAGATGAGGGGGACGGAGGGGTAACTCGTCTTTTTTATGGGGTCCGAAAACTCACGCCTCATCCGACTGGACGCAATAAAACCATCCTAAGATTGCCCTAAGGCCATACTACGTTCGGTACGCCCCAAAACGCTCTTTCTAAAATACTTACCCCATGAGTACAGCAAGATTACAGCAAGGTTTTTGGGGGAGGGGCAAGAGTGCAAAAATGCATGACGGTAAGGTTACGGTAAGGGGATGGAGCATGTTAAAGGTTCTACCATCGTCACTGGTACTAATCGGGCTAAGGAGTTGATATGGGCGAGATGCAAATAATTCAATTAGTGCCCAATAAGTGGGTATCTGAATCAATTTTAATGTCCATCACCGGTCTGAAGAAAAACACAATCAAAACGGCGTGAGAGCAGTCTTGGATGGAGGGGCGAGAATATAAGCATCTATCTCCCGACGGATACCCAAGGAGCAACAGCATGTGTTTTTACAATCGAGAGGCCATTGATAGGTGGATTGAGGGGTTACCTACCGCAATTCCTAGGCGAGAAAAGCATATGTGAACCCCGTGAACCAACATCTCTATGGACTGAACCAACATTTTTTCGTGTGTGTTGGTTCAGTCAAACCCAGGCGTGGTAAGGGCTAGATGCCCGTGAACCAACTGAACCAACTGAACTGACACATTTTCTGTATATATACACGTTTCGTGAGTTGGGCTACGGCTCATCTTCGATGCTTTTGGCATTTTGAGCTGGATCTCTTCGATGAAAAATGCGACAGGTATAGACGCTCCAAGAAGCCCCACGTGGTGAGCTTCAATAAGAGCAACGCATTATTCCTATCACTAATGAATTGAGAGCCAGATATGGATGAGAACCGCATATTTCAACTTGTACCAAACAAATGGGTTTCAGAGCAGTTACTGATGGCTTTGAGTGGTATGAGCAAGCACATGATCCAGCATGCACGAAGAACCACATGGCTTGAGGGGCGCGAGTACCGACATGTAGCCCCTGACCTAAACCCAAAGATGAACAATCCCATCATGTACAACAGAGAAGCGATAGACCAATGGATTGAGAGACAAAGACCGGCGATCCGCCGACGTATTACTAAGTAACAGTAAGAAACGAAAAGTAAGTTAGCACGCCAATTTATTTGGGTGTTTTCTAAGCGTAAACCAGGTGCGCAAAAACATATGGGGGTACATTTGGGGGTATGTATTGATAATGAACTTAAAAATATCAATTTATAATAGTTGTTTACATTCTTTTATCGACTCCTGTAGGGCCCCAACGTCTACTAAAGTCCGCTCATCCCCAGTAATCCTAGTATTCTCCAAGAATCTCGTTCTACCCCTTTCATGATCCTATCTGTGATTATGTTTTTTTTTGCAGTGAATAAGAAAGAAAAAACCTTCCTCATCTTGGGTTGTGTCTTTATGATTTCATCTGTCATAAATGCGGCCATCAGTATGAGCATACTTTGAGCAGAATGCAGGGTGAGGGTGGTTGTTAAGCAGAGTCTGAGTTGGCTCCAACAACGAGAACAATATGAAAATTGGATACCTGTTTCCCGTCGCTATCATCGTAGCGGCTGTAGTGCTTCTGGCTTGGTTCATCATTGGTGGATATGCAATGCCCGGAAAGTAATTGTTAGTTCGATGCGTTTATCTACATGCTGAAGAAATAATCCGCCGTTGCAGCCTTGGCACCGCGCCGGGGCTTTTCGTTTTTGCCCGATGTGCGGGCAATTGAGCCTTGGTTTATCCCGCCGCGTTAAAATAGGCCCAAATGCAAATTTGGAGCTCATGGTGCGTAAATCAAGATTCTTGTTTGTGACCTTACTCTGCCTGTGCGCCGCGGCGGCGCTCTACGTGCTGGCCTATCGGGCGCTGGGCCACTACCTCAGCGACGGCGAGAAAGCCTACCCCGATATCAGCATTGAAATCCGCTAAGGCCCGTCACTGCGTCAATGCCCGGATGGTCTCCTGCAGCCAGCGCGAGGCCTTTTGGCGCAGGTGGCGCGCGAGGGCGATTGGGTCGCCGCCAATTACACCACTCAACGGGCGCGCTGACGTTCGGCTACTTTTCTTTTGGCAGGAAATAATGCCCGCATTTAGGGCAGATCAGGGTGACATTCTGGCGTATCTTGCTGCGGCTCTGGGTAGAAACATAAGCGCACTGCGGGCAGGTGACCTTTACCGTTGAGGCGCTGAACATCTTGAAGGCATCGAAGATAGACATATCTTTTACCGGTGAGATGCGTGAACCCTCAGACTAGCACCTAATGCGGGTAATAGTTTATTTATCAATCATTTTTGCGAGGGCGCCGCGCAGCGCGCAAGATCTGCCCGCGCGGCGCGGCGGCGAAGAATGTCATATTTCCCATTCGGCGTTACATCTGCCGGAGCAAACTTACTCAGGGATGACAGTTCTATACATTGGGATTGGTACTGTAGCTCTACCCGATGATGTTGTGTGTTATCCATTCCCTGTAGTGCAGTACCCCATCCCTGTTAAGTTTATCCCGCCTTGTGCGGGATTTTTTTTATCTGCGCCTGGCGATGTTCAGATCGCCGAACATGATGTTGCGGGTGGTCGACAGCGCCAGAAAATCATGCGGGAACCCCAGTTCTATCGCGCTGAGGTTGTCCAGCCGCTGCCAGTGTTCTTCCGCCAGCCGCACCTCCAGCGCGCCGAGGTTGTCTTCCAGCTGCGGCAGCGTGCGGGCGCCGACGATCGGCGCGGTGACCGCCGTATTGCGCAGCGTCCAGGCCAGCGCAACCTGCGAAGCGCTATAGCCGCTTTCGCGGGCGACATCGCCCACGGCGTCGGCGATGTCGAGGTTGTGCGCGGTCAGCGTTCCCTTGGTGCGCACAACTTCGCGTCGGGTGCCGGTTTCATCGCCCGTCGCCTGCAGATCCCGCCGGCGGTATTTTCCGCTCAATACCCCGCCCGCCAGCGGCGACCAGGGGATCACGCCCAGCCCCAGCTCCTGCGCCATCGGCATCAGTTCGCGCTCTACGGTGCGCTCCAGCAGGCTGTATTCGATCTGCAGGGCGATCAGCGGCGACCAGCCACGCAAATCCGCCAGCATCTGCATTCTCGATGCCTGCCAGGCGGGCAGGTCGGATACCGCCAGATACAGCACCTTGCCGGCCCGCACCAAATCGTCCATGGCGCGCATAATCTCCTCCACCGGCGTGGTGAAATCCCAGGCGTGCAGATAGAGCAGGTCGATGTAATCGGTGTTCAGCCGCTGCAGGCTTTCCTCGACCGAGCGCACCATGCTCTTGCGGTGGTTGCCGCCGGAGTTCGGATTGTCGGGCTGCGTCGGCAGGGTGTATTTGGTGGCGATCACCAGCCGATCGCGGCGGCCGGCGGCGAACTCGCCGACAAAGCGCTCGGCGCTGCCTTCGGTATAGCGGTTGGCGGTATCGATAAAATTGCCGCCGCGATCGACATAGGCGTCGAACAGGCGGCGGGCCTCGGCCTGCTCCGCCCCCCAACCCCAGTCGGCGCCGAAGGTCATGGTGCCGAGCGCCAGCGGCGAAACGCGCAGGCCTGAACGGCCCAGCAGGCGGTAACTGTCCAGCGATAAAGCGGTGTTCATTGGCGTTCTCCTGTTGATGTCGATCTCAAGATAGTCCCGGCGGCCAGTTCACGGAATACGCTATAATCTTCATGAATTATTAAGGGAGCAGAGCATAATGAGAGGCAGTGAGTTCGCCGAATTGCGCGCCTTTGCCGCCATTGTCGAACATGGCAGCTTCGCCCGCGCCGCCGCACAGCTGGGGATGTCCGCTTCTGCGCTGAGCCAGACGCTGCGCAATCTGGAAAGCCGCCTGGGGCTGCGCCTGTTGAACCGCACCACCCGCAGCGTGGCGCCCACCGAGGCCGGCGCGCAGATGTTGGCGCGCCTGCTGCCGGCCATCGCCGAAATCGATGCGGCGGTCGAGCAGGCGGTCAATCAGCGCCAGCAGCCCACCGGCCGGCTGCGGCTCAATGTCACCCGCGTCGCCGCGCTGCACTGTCTGGCGCCGATGATCGGGCCGTTTCATCGGCAATATCCGGACATCACCCTCGATCTCAACGTGGAGGACCGGCTGGTGGACATCGTCGCCGGCGGTTTCGACGCCGGCGTGCGCCTGCATGAAAAGCTGCCGAAAGACATGGTGGCGATCAAACTCGGCGGCGACCTGCGCATGCGGGTGGTGGCGTCGCCGGACTATCTGGCGCGTCACGGTCGGCCGCAAACGCCGCGCGAACTGCGCGATCATCGCTGTCTCAACTGCCGCTGGCCGACCAGCGGCACTCTGTACCGATGGGAATTTGAGCGCGACGGCGAAGCGCTGGAGGTGGCGGTGGCAGGGCCGGTGATTGTCGATGAGCCGGAAATCCTGGTGCAGGCGGCGCTGGACGGCGTCGGCATCGCCTATCTGTTTGAGCATCAGGTCGCCGCCGGGTTGGCCGAGGGGCGCCTGCTGCCGCTGCTGGAAGCCTGGTCGCCGCCGTTTCCCGGGTTCTATCTGTATTACCCCGCCAACCGTCAAATGCCGCGCCCGCTGCGCGCCTTTATCGATTTTGCCCGCCAGCAACAGCGGGCGGAGCCGTAGCGCGGTTTTTTTGAATAACACCGTCAGTTAAATTTGGTATTCAGCCGCCGGCAGGTTGACTAGATTGGAGGTTCCATGGGCGCCGTCGGCGCCCTTATGCAGCTACCGGGGAGTTTCTATGGCGAAGACAGCAGTTGTTTTTCATTCCGGCTACGGCCATACCGAACGTTTGGCGAAAGTGGTGGCGGAAGGCGCCGCAGCGGAACTGATCGCCATCGATCAGGAAGGCAATATCAGCGATGAAGCCTGGCAAAAACTGGATGAGGCCGACGCCATCATCTTTGGCTCGCCGACCTACATGGGGGGCCCGTCCTGGCAGTTCAAGAAATTTGCCGACGCCAGCTCCAAGGCGTGGTTCGGCCGCAAATGGCAGGATAAGGTGTTCGGCGGTTTCACCAACAGCGCCAGCCTGAACGGCGACAAACAGGTGACGCTGATTGCATTGCAGACCCTGGCGTCGCAGCACGGCGGCCTATGGGTCAGCCTGGGGCTGTTGCCGGCCAATACCAAATCGGCGCAGCGTACCGACGTCAATAACCTGGGCGGTTCGGTGGGCCTGCTGGTGCAAACGCCGGCCGACGCCGGGGTGGACGAAATGCTGTCTGGCGATCTGGATACCGCCAGGCTTTATGGCCAGCGCGTTGCGGGTTTCGCCGCCAAGCTGGCGTGATGCCGCTCCCCTCATCCGCCGCGATGGGGGGAATATTCCCAGAGGTTTTCCTCGCCCGGGCCTCCCGCCGTTCATTTTTTCTGCACAATTGGCGCGTATATTGCGATGTGTTATTAGCCCGCTTGGGCTAACACTGCATTTCGTACGAATATTCCCGGTTCCTAGACCGGGTTTTTTGTTGCTAAGGTTCACTTAAGCCTTTATCGATACACTGAACGGCAGCACAGACATGCAATGGCTGTGTCGTCACTGTCAATTTGCTGTTGTTCAAGCAAGCCCGCTCCGTGCGGGCTTTTTTTGCTTCCAATTGCGCTGGCGAGTCAGTTGCAGGAAAATAATAGCCGGCAACCCGATCAAAACCATAAAGATTAATAACCATTTATTTTTTGTTGTTATTATCTTTGCGCAGGTGCGCCGTCGTTTACGCTATGCTGTCAGAGAAGCTAACCGTATTTTCCGTTATGAGGCTGCGGGTTAAACTTGGGGCGTTATGGCGTAAGAAGATTCCGTTAAATAAAGGTTAATACGTTTTATTATTGATTTGTCTGGCTTTTTTGGTTGAAATCTGGATTGTTCATCCCCTCATGATGCCGGGCGAGAGAGTATGCATATTATTATTCTGGTTATTATCAATATATGGGCACGGCGATGAGCGCCAGAATAAATGCCAAACATGGCTTGCCGGTCACCGTCCAGCTGATCAATCTTTTCATGCTGGCCTTTTTGCTTTCTCTGCTGGGTATACTTACCCGGCCAATAGGTTCGCTTTCCTTGTTTTGGCCGGTGAATACTATTCTGCTCGGCCTGCTACTGCGCAAACCCGCTTACGCCACGCCCCTGGGGTGGCTGACCACCTATTTGGGCATGATCGCCGCCGATCTCAGCGCCGGCGAAGGGCTGGCTTTGGCGATGTGGCTGAACGCCTGCAACATGTCGCTGATCGCCACCGGCTACGGCATCATGCTGATGCTGCCGCAGTCGCAGCGGCGGATGGGCAAGCCCCAGGCGATACTCTATATGTTCAGCGCCAGCCTGGCCGGCGCGGCGGTGGCGTCGACGCTGTCGATACTGCGCAACGACAGCCTGTACAACAACACCGTGGCCGTCGCCTGGCTGGCGTGGTTCAGCGAGCAGTTTTCCACCAACCTGCTGTTGCTGCCGGTGATCCTGGCGGCGCCGCGGCTGAAACAGCTGCTGAGCCTGCAGATAAACTGGCGGCTGCGCGCCGGCATGCCGCTGCTGGCGCTGTTGCTGTCCCTGGTGTTCAGCGTGTATATCGGCGGCCCCGGCGCTATCGCGTTCCCCATTCCGGCGCTGCTGTGGTGCGCGGTGCGCTACCAGCTGTTTACCGTAACGCTGCTGACGTTACTGACCGGCATGACCGAGATCAGCAGCATCTCGGCCAATCTGATGCTGTATGAAACGCCGAACAACCACAATGCCTTCCTCGATACCCTGATGTCCGCCCGGCTGGGGATCGCCATGCTGGTGATGGGGCCGCTGATCCTCGCCAGCTCCATCGCCGGCAACCGCAAACTGATGCGGCGGCTGGAGCACAGCGCCAATCACGATTTTTTGACCGGGGTATTGTCGCGCAGCGCGCTGACGCGCAAGGCCGGCGAATTGCTGGAGCATAAGCACCGGTCCAAAGAGGCGGTTTCGCTGCTGTTGATCGATATCGATCACTTCAAGCTGATTAACGACACCCATGGCCATGTGCTCGGCGATCAGGTGCTGGCGTCGTTCGCCCATATCGTGCGGCGCGAGCTGCGGCACGATCAGCTGTTCGGCCGGCTGGGCGGCGAGGAGTTCGCCATCATGCTGCCGCGCGCATTGGCGGCGCAGGGCGTGGCGTTGGGCGAACATTTGCGCCAGCTGGTGGAAAAGGCCGATCTGCTGCCGGGCGGCAAAGCGCCGCAGAAGATCACCATCAGCGTCGGCGTCGCCAGCCTGGCGATGAACGAGGTGAAGTCGCTGGAGCAGCTGATGAATATGGCGGATATCGCGCTTTATCGCGCCAAGACGCAGGGGCGCAACCGGGTGGAGTCGTTCAACGTGGTGAGCGGCAACAGCGTCGGGCACATCATGTTCCGCTAAGCGCTTTAACCCTGTCGGGGTTCGAATTCGGCGCCGCAGTTAGGGCAGATCAGCATGACTTTCTGCTGCAGCGTCGCGCATTTCTGGTGGGTGACGTAGGCGCATTTGGGGCAGGCGATTTGGGTGGAGCGGTTGATAAAGCCTTTAACGCTAGGGGTGTCAGACATATCGGCGGCCTGTGTCAGGTGAAAACCCACGCTAACACAGGCAGTATCAAATAGCCCCGATTGTTTTTTATACCGACGGGCTTACAGGCTTTTCAGCGCTTTGACGGTTTCGTCCATATCGATCTCATGCTCGGAGAAGGTATGGGTCGCATTCTGGAAGGTGGTGATGGTCAGCATGCGCAGCGTCTGCATGGCCTGTGGCGCGTCTTCGGACTGCGGGCGAATGCGGTTCATCAACAGGCCTACCGACAGCACGGTGTTTTCCTTGTCCACCTCGGCCTTCACCGGCACTTCCCTGGTGAAGGTATTGAAGGACTTGATGCTGGAAATCTTGATTCTTTCGTTGGCGATGATGATGTATTTGCTCGCGGCCAGCACTTTAACCGCATAGGCGGAGGGGCCCTTGGTGTTGTTGGTCGGTTCGAAGGTCACCGCTGCGTTTTTCTTGATCAGCTCTGGGTTCTGCACTTTAATCACGTGAAAGTAACGATTTTCCCCGTTCTCGTCGGTAATGAAGCCGAAGCCTTTGTCTTCAAAAAAAGTCGTTATCTTGCCGTTCATCGTCATTCTCGTAGGTTCGTTCGATACAATATTTATGCTGCCTATGATAGCGCGGAATGCCCGTCAGCGACAGATTGCGCGCAGCGGCATTTGATCATGCGATAACGGCATTTAACGGGGTTTCCGCCACAGGCTATTTTTCATCCTGATTTCATTCAATGCTGAAAGGGAAAATCGATGGGAATACGCCGCTGAAAAACGCCGCTTCGCGGTCTAATCTGCCGGGGCGCTGCGGCGCCCCCGCCGGTTACAGCACTTTGTTGAGGAAATTGACGGTGCGCTGGTGCTGCGGGTGGTTCAATACCTGGCGGGCGTCGCCCTGTTCGACCACCTGACCGTCGACCATAAACACCACCCGATCCGCCGCCTCGCGCGCAAAGCCGATCTCATGCGTCACCACCACCAGGGTAACCCCCAGATCCGCCAACCCCTTGATCACGTCCAGCACTTCACCGACCAGCTCGGGATCGAGCGCCGAAGTCGGCTCGTCAAACAGGATCACCTTCGGGTTCAGCGCCAGCGCGCGCGCGATGGCGATGCGCTGCTGCTGGCCGCCGGACAGATGGCGCGGATAGGCGTCCGCCTTGTGGCGCAGGCCGACGGTGTCCAGCAATTCATAAGCCACCTCTTTCGCCCGTTCGCGGCGGTGGATCTTATGCACTACTGGCGCTTCGATAATGTTCTCCAGCACCGTCAGGTGCGGAAACAGGTTAAAGTTCTGGAATACGTAACCGACGTTGATGCGCTGGCGGAGGATGGCCTTTTCCTTCAGCTCGTACAGCCGATCCCCCTTGCGGCGGTAGCCGACGTAGTCGCCGTCGATGCGGATAAAGCCTTCGTCGACGCGCTCCAGGTGATTGATCGCCCGCAACAGGGTCGACTTGCCGGAGCCGGAGGGGCCGAGGATCACCGTTACCGTGCCCGGCTGCAGCGTCAGGCTGACGTCGTCCAGCGCCTTGTGCTTGCCGAAATACTTGCTCACGTTGCTGATTTCAATCAGGCCGCGCGCCGGCACCGGGTTGACGTGGCGCACCGGTTGTTCGCGTAATGCATAATAATCAATGGCTTCAGACATAGAGACTCTCCTAACGTTTTAGCCAGCCGGCCAGACGCTGCCACGGCGTCGGCGGCAATTCGCGCACTGCGCCCCGGGCAAAGTAGCGTTCGATGTAATATTGGATCACCGACAGCGCGGTGGTGATGAACAGGTACCAAACGGTGGCGACCATCAGCAGCGGTATCACCTGTTGGGTGCGGTTATAGATAACCTGAATGGTGTAAAACAGTTCCGGCAGCGCCAGCACGTAGACGATCGAGGTGCCCTTCGCCAGGCTGATGATTTCGTTGAAGCCGGTCGGGATGATTGAGCGCAGCGCCTGCGGCAAAATGATGCGGAAGGTTCGGCGATAGCCGGGCAGGCCGAGCGCCGCCGCCGCTTCGTGCTGGCCGTAATCCACCCCGAGAATGCCGCCGCGGATGATCTCGGCGGTGTAAGCCGATTGCACCAGGGTCAGGCCCAGCACCGCGACGGAAAACTGGCCGAGAATATCAATGGTCGGGTAGCTGGCGAACGCCAGCGAGGTAAAGGGGATACCCAGTGAGATAGAATCGTACAGGTATGAAAAGTTGTACAGAATGATCAGCACCAGGATCAGCGGCAGCGAGCGGAACAGCCAGATATAGCCCCAGGCCAGCGAGGCCAGCAGGTAAGATCGCGACAGCCGCGCCAGCGCCAACAGGGTGCCGAAGATGATGCTGAACAGCGTGCCGAGCAGCGTTAGCAACAAGGTTTGCCCCAGCCCGGAGAGCACTGCGGGGGCGAAGAACCACTCGGCGAATACCGGCCATTCCCAACGTTCGTTGGCCGCTACCGATTGTATTATCGCCGCCAGAATAAACAGCGAAAACAGCGCGCCCACCAGCCGCAGCGGGTAGCGTGCGGGCACCACTTTCAATACTTCTTGTTTGGACATCTCAATTCTCCTGAAACAGATAACGGGGCCTTAGGCGATCTTCCTCTCGGACGCGCAACAGAGCGCGTCCTCTGTTATCAGGTTTTTGCGAAACGGCAGCCGGCCATCGTAGGGCGGGCGGCTGTAGATCTCGCTGTCGATGCTCGGGTCAAACTGCGGCTGATAACCGTTGTTCAGATAGAGGCCCACCGCCTCGGGCTGGCGAAAGCCGGTGGTCAGATAAAGCTGGCGGTAGCCTTGCCCGAGCGCCAGCGTTTCCAGCTGCTGCAGCACCCGCTGCGCCAGCCCCTGGCGGCGCAGATCGCTGCGCGTCCAGATGCGCTTCAGTTCGGCGGTTTGCGGGTCATAGCGTTTGAAAGCGCCCATGGCGATCGGCGCGCCGCCGCGCAGCAGCACGATAAAGGCACCCTGCGGCGGGGCGTACAGGTCGAGCGATTCCTGCTCCTGGTCACCGAAATAGTCACCGTAGCGCCGGCGATATTCGCCGAACAACCCCTCAATCACCGGCGCGATCAGCGGATCGTCCGGCAGCGTCTGAATAAAAACGTCATTAGCCATCGACATGTTCCCCTAATCGTCCAGCGCAGCCGGCAATACCGTGGCGGTAAAGGTTCTCTGCATAGCGGATATCCCCGAAAAATATTCTTATTATTGGGTAAAGCGGTTCAGCGGCTGTTTCAGCCCAAGGTGTTCACGCAGCGTCTCGCCGTGATAATCGCTGCGAAACAGGCCGCGCTGCTGCAGGAGCGGCACCACCCGATCAACGAAGTGGCCGAACGAATTCGGCGTGCCGCCGCTGATGATAAAGCCGTCGGCGGCCCGGCCGTCGAACCAGCTCTGCAGGCCGTCCGCCACCGCCTCCGGCGTGCCGCCGAATACCGGGCGCGGCGAAGCGGCTTCCAGCGCCACTTGGCGCAGGGTCAGATTGCGCTCGCGCGCATTGCGCTTGATGGCGTCGGTGGTGCTGCGGAAGCTGTTCTGCCCCAGCTCGCCGATATCCGGAAAAGGCTCATCCAGCGGGTGGCGAGAGAAATCGTAATGTTCGAAGTAACGGCCGAGGTAGTTGAGGGCGTTCTCGATGCTGACCAGGCGGGCGGTCTCCCAATATTGGCGCTCGACGTCTTCCTGGTCGTCGCCGACGATCACGCTGACCCCCTGGAAGATGCGCAGGTCGTCCGGTTCGCGCCCCTGTTCCGCCAGTTGGCGCTTCACATCCTGATAAAACGCCTGCGCCAGTTCGCGGGTTTCATGATGCGTGAAAATGGCGTCGGCATGTGCGGCCGCCAACCGTTTGCCGTCTTCGGAGGCGCCGGCCTGAAACAGGATAGGGCGGCCCTGCGGGGTGCGGCCAATGTTCAGCGGCCCCTGCACCGAGAAAAACTCGCCCTGATGATTCAGGGTATGCAGCTTGCCGGCGCGGAAAAATTCGCCGCTGGTTTTGTCGCGAACGAAGGCGTCGTTTTCCCAGGAATCCCACAGCCCTTTGGCGACGTCGAGGAATTCGCCGGCGATGCGGTAACGCAGGCTGTGCTCCGGATGCGCGTCGCGCGAGAAGTTTTTGGCCGATCCTTCCAGCGGCGAGGTCACCACGTTCCAGCCGGCGCGCCCCTTGCTCAGGTGATCCAGGCTGGCGAACTGGCGGGCCACGGTAAAGGGATCGCTGTAGGAGGTGGACAGGGTGCCGACCAGGCCGATTTTATCGGTGGCGGCGGACAGCGCGGCCAGCAGGGTCAGCGGTTCGAATCGGTTAAGAAAATGCGGAATGGACTTCTCGTTAATATATAACCCGTCGGCCACGAACACGAAGTCGAATTTACCCTGTTCGGCCTTTTTAGCCGCAGCGATATTAAAATCGAGATTAATGCTGGCGTCGGCGGTGGCGTCCGGGTGCCGCCAGGCGGACATATTTCCCGATGCGCCATGCAGAATGGCGCCAAGGCGAAGTTGCCGTTGGGGGTTAGCGCTGTTGCTCATTGCTTTCATCCTGTAATGCGCCGCAGGGGCGCGCTGCGTCTGATGTCAACACTATTGATGAGCGCTGGCGGGATGTAAAACAACAAAACAGCATATTCAAATGTTGAAAACAGCAAATATCCAGGCGAAGAAAACAATAAACCCCGGCACGGTATTTACCGCGCCGAGGAAATAATAATTGCCGATATTCAGGCGTTGCTGGTGGCTTTTTCCGTTACTGTGGCGGTTAATTGCTGCAGCGTACGTTCGGCCAGCAGTTCAAAATATTGCGAAGCCGGGAAGATGGCCCGCTCGTCCGGATTGAAACGCGGATGATGCAGGCCGAACTCGCTGGCGGATCCGATGCTGACGAAGACCCCCGGCACGTGATGCAGGTAGAGCGCGAAGTCTTCCCCGCCCATCTGCAGGTCGGCTTCCTCCACCCGATAGCCGGCTTCGGCGGCGACGGTTTTGCTGAAGGCGGCCCAGCGCGCGTCGTTGATGACCGCCGGCGGCCCCGGCTGCCAGCGCAACTCGGCCTGGGCGCCCAGCGAGGCGGCGACGCCGCCGATCACCTGGCGGATTTTTTCCGGCACCTGGCGACGCACCGCGTCGCTGTGGGTGCGCACCGTGCCTTCCAGCTCCACGGTTTGCGGCAACACGTTCCAGGTATTGCCGCCTTCGATGCGGGTGACGCTGACCACCAGCGACTCGAGGGAGCTGAAGCTGCGGCTCGGCAGCGTTTGCAGTGCGCCGACGATCTGGCCGGCGGTAACGATGGTGTCCACGCCTTGCTCCGGTTTGGCGGCGTGCGCGCCTTTGCCGGTGATCAGGATCTGGAATCGGTCGACGTTGGCGTAGAACGGCCCGGCGCGGGTGGCGAAGGTGCCGGTGGGCAGCTCCGGCGCATTGTGCAGGCCGAACACCGCGGCCACGTTATCCAATGCGCCGGCGTCGATCAGGTGCTGCGCGCCGTTGAACGTTTCCTCGGCCGGCTGGAAGAAGATGCGCACCGTGCCGGGCAGGGTGGCCTCGCGCGCCTTCAGCAGCAGCGCGGCGCCGAGCATCACCGAGGTGTGAAAATCATGTCCGCAGGCGTGCATGACGCCGCTGTTTTGCGAGCTGAAGGGCACGCCGGAAATTTCTTCGATCGGCAGGGCGTCAATGTCGCCGCGCAGCGCGATGATCGGTCCCTGGCCGCTGCCGATCTCCGCCACCACGCCGGTTTTCAGTTCCAGCGGCAGGATGCGGATGCCGGCCTCTTGCAGCCAGCGGGTGATACGGGCGGTGGTGGCGAATTCGCGGTTGGAAAGTTCCGGGTTCTGATGCAGTTCGCGACGGTAGGCGACAATCTTCTCGGCCAGTTGGCTGGTCATAGGCTTGGCTCACAGTGGTAAATAATCATTAACCCTAGTGCAGGGCGGGCCGAAGCAAAAAGACCATCTGGTTATATTTCATAGCGATTGCGTCTGCATCGGGCCGTCAATGCGACGTTTGGCGGGGTGCGACAGGCGTTCGACCGTTGTTTGCCGGCGTTGCCAGTGGATTGGGCTGCTGCGCAAAGCGATGGCAAGCGGTGCGGGCAATTTACAGCGCGCCATACGGATTTTTTCACTTTTTATCGGTTTTATGTGATCCAGGTTGTGGACAAAAACCGGCCCAATTGCTGTACTGTAATGGACACACTTCTTGTGTCTTACATTCACGTTAAAGGTAAGTTTGATGTCTAAGATTAAAGGTAGCGTTAAGTGGTTTAATGAATCCAAAGGTTTCGGCTTCATTACTCCGGAAGATGGTAGCAAGGACGTTTTCGTTCACTTCTCTGCCATCGCTAGCAATGGTTTCAAAACTCTTGCTGAAGGCCAGCGTGTAGAATTTGAAATCACGAACGGTGCCAAAGGGCCATCTGCTGCTAACGTTATCGCTATCTAAGCTACAGTAGCCGAAATTCTTAAAACCCGCTCACCGAGCGGGTTTTTTATTGCCGTTTTTTGCCGCGCCTCAGGCCGGCGTTTTGCGCGCCAGCAGCCTGAACAGCAGGATGGCGATGGCGTAGCAGCCGACGATGGTCAGCGCCATCGATACGCTCGAGGTGCCGCCCAGCCCGGTAATCGGCACGCTGCAGGCGCCGAGCGCGAACATGCATACGCCGATCAGCGCCGAGGCGCTGCCCGCTTTATCCCCCTGGCTCTGCATTGCCAGCGAAGACGCGGTCGGGCCGACGATGCCGATCACCGCTACCGAGAAGAACAGCGGCACCAGCAGCAACACCAGCGGCGCCTGCAGCAGGGCGGCCAGCAACAGCAGCAGCGACGCGGCGGCGGCGAGCGTCAAACCGCCTTTCAGCACCCGGATCTCCCCCCAACGCGAACTCAGGCGGCTGGCCAGCTGCGCGGAGATAATCAGCCCCACGCCGTTAATGGCGAAACACAGGCTGAACATCTGCGGGCTAAGGCCGTAGATCTGCTGCAGAACGAAAGGGGAGGCGCCGATATAGGCGAACATGCCGGCCATCACGAAGCCCTGCGTCAGGCACAGGCCCATAAACTGGCGCTGGGTCAGCAGCCCGCCCAGCGACAGCAGCATCGCCAGAATGCCGCCCTGGCTGCGGCGCTCCGGCGGCAGCGACTCGCTCAGCTTCAGGCTGGAAAGGGTGAACAGCAGCACGGCGATGGCCGCCAGCACGCCGAAGATGCCGCGCCAGTCCATAAGCTGCAGCATGGCGCCGCCCAGCACCGGGGCGACGATCGGCGCCAGGCCGTTGACCAGCATCAGCAGGGCGAAGAAGCGGGTCAGCTCATGGCCGGCATACAGATCGCGGGCGATGGCGCGTGAAATCACCGCGCCGCCGGCGCCGGCCAATCCCTGCAGCAGGCGGGCTATCAGCAACTGATCGATAGTCGGCGCCAGCGCGCACCACAGCGATGCGGCCAGCAGCAGCACCAGCGACAGCAGCAAGGGACGCATGCGGCCCAGCTTATCGCTGTAGGGGCCGAAAATCAGCTGCCCGACCCCCAGGCCGAGCAGGCCGGCGGTCAGGCTAAGCTGCGCGCTGGCGGTGGAGGTATTCAGCTCGCCGGCCATCTCCGGCAGGGCGGGCAGGTAAAGATCGGTGCACAGTGGCCCAAGTGCGGCCAGCAGGCCAAGCACTACGGCGTACACCAGACGTTGTCTGGCCAAGTGTCTGGTCATGGGGAGTCAAGGTTTCCTGAACAGGTGGGAGATTGCTTGCTGATACAGCTCGCGCAACAGGGTGACATCGGCTTTTTGCGTGGTAAGGATGCGGTAACCGGTGCCTTCGCTCATCACGGCGATAAACTCCACCCGCGCGGCGATTTCTTCCGCGCTGAAGTGGGGATACAGCCGCTGCAGGTTATGGCAGACGTGGCGGAACAGCCGTGCCTCCGCATCGCTGAGCATCTTGGCCACCACCGGGTTGCGCGTGGCTTCGGCCGTGACTTCCAGCATCAGCATATGGTCGGTTTCGTTTTCGCCCGGCTGCTGGAACAGGGTGCGCGCCGCCAGCGTGTCGGCGATCAGGTTGATGTGATCGCCGAGATTTTCCAGCCGCTGCATTTTATTGGCGATGATGCGGTTAACGATTTCTTCGATGATCGCGTCTTTATTGGCAAAATAGCGATAAATCTGGCCGACGCTGAGCTGGGAGCCCTGCGCGATTTCCGCCATGCTGGCGGCGTGGAAGCCACGGTGGCGAAAGCATATTTTCGCCGCCGACACGATCTGATCCCGGCGGGCCTGCGCTTTGGCTTGCCTGCCGTCGAGAGTGGTTGCCATATCCCCGATCCTTTGCCAACAGTGAGGGTTGTTCATTCTGGTCTGGGTGTGAACGTTCATTCTCAATTGTAATGCAGAAGTAGCGGCAAAGGAAATTTTAATGCGGGCAGGGCGCGTGGGAAGGATCAGGCGAACAGATAGGCCTTGATAAAGGCGGCGATAATCAATACGCACAGCAGAGTGGCGATAATTTCAGCGGCGGTTTTTGGCAGGCTAAACATCAAAGGCTCTCATCCAGTCAGGGGTACTGGATGAGATTATGCGCATGCAAGATTAAGGAAACATTAAGACGGCAGGCGGGAAGACATTATCGGCCGCTTACCCAGGTCACCAGCATAAACGCCAGCAGGGTCATCGCCAGCGAGCCGGCCAGGTTAAGCAGCATATTCGCCAACGCCCAGGCGAAGCGCCCATCCTGCATCAGGTACACCACCTCCAGCGAAAAGGTGGAGAAGGTGGTCAGGCCGCCGCAAAAACCGGTGGTGATCAACAGTTTCCAGCCGGCGTCCAGATGCGTCATGCGGGTAAATATGGCGATAGCCAGCCCAATGACAAAGCCGCCGACCAGGTTGACCGTCAGCGTGCCGAGCGGAATATGCGCATTAAGCGGGTTCATCTTCATGCTAACCGCCCAGCGCAATACGCTGCCGATGCCGCCGCCAATAAACACGGCCACTAAAGAACTCAACATGGTGCATTACCCTTTCATAAACGGGATAGAGAATACTCAGAAAGGTTCAGGCGCAATGCTACGCTCCCCTCTCTGAGAGGTTACGTAGACATCATCAGCCTGCAAAGGCGGTTCGGGAGGAATGTCATCTCCATGGCTTTGCGCGTTTTTTTGCCGCGCAGGTGGATGTTACACCCAACCCGGCCTATTTTGTAGTATCTGCAAATATTGGAGAGTGCAAAATGGAAATCAGAAACGCCGTCATGGCGGACCGGGAAGCTATCGCGGCGCTGATGGCGGCGCTGGATTACGCCGGAACCGAAGCGTTTATCGAGGCGCGCCTGGCGCAGCTGCTGGCGCATCCGGACGAAGCCGTGCTGGTGGCCGCCGATGAAGAAGGCGTGCTGGGCGTATTGTCGCTGCATTTTCTGCCGCAGTTGGCGTTGGCCGGCGATATTTGCCGCATCAGCTATTTTTGCGTGGACGATCGGGCGCGCGGGGCGGGGGTTGGCCAACGTTTACTGGCCGAGGGCGAGGCGCTGGCGCGGCGGCGCGGCTGCGATCGTCTGGAGGTGCATTGCCACAGCCGGCGTGAACGGGCGCACGCCTTCTATCAGCGAGAAGGCTTTTTTGAGGCGCCCAAGTATTTTGCCAAGTTATTAAGTGATTAAGCTGGCTGGCTGAGGTCGTCAACGTCTGGCCCGCCGCGCGCCGGGTCTTTAACCGGCGGCTGTGCCGAAAGATCTCACTCTGTTACATGTTGTTGTTGTTTTAGCCCAGGGAAAGTAGCTAAATATTTGCAGGCAAGCTTTGTTTTTCTCGCTGCATACGCAGCGCTATATGAATAAGAAGGTGAGTATGGAAGGTATTAGCATTACCAAACTTCTGGTGATCGCGGTGTTGGTCATTTTACTGTTCGGGACCAGCAAACTGCGCACGCTGGGCGCCGATCTGGGCGCGGCGCTGAAGGGCTTCAAAAAAGCGGTCGGCGACGACAGCACGCCGCCGGCAGCCAATAACGCTGCGGAAAGCCAGTCCGCCCAGCAGCAGAGCGTCGAGAAGAAAGACGTTTAAACCCGCCTCAGGTTGAGCAATAAAAAACGGATGCCATCAGGACATCCGTTTTTTGGCGTTTCCGCCGTTTGAAGCGTAACAAACTGTTACCGCTTTTATTTCACTTCCATCCCTTTCGCCTGCAGATCGGCATGGTAGGACGAACGAACGAACGGGCCGCAGGCCGCGTGGGTAAAGCCCATCGCCATCGCTTCTTCTTTCATCTCATCGAACTCGGCCGGGCTGACGTAACGCTGCACCGGCAGGTGGTGGCGGCTTGGCTGCAGGTACTGGCCCAGCGTCAGCATGGTGACGCCGTGGCGGCGCAGGTCGCGCATCACTTCGACGATTTCCGCATTGGTTTCCCCCAGGCCGACCATCAGGCCGGATTTGGTTGGAATATGCGGATGTGCTTCCTTAAAGCGTTCCAGCAGCTTCAGCGACCACTCGTAGTTGGCGCCCGGGCGGACCTGGCGGTAAACGCGCGGTACGTTTTCCAGGTTGTGGTTGAACACGTCCGGCGGCGTTGCGGTCAGGATCTCCAGCGCACGGTCCATACGGCCGCGGAAGTCCGGCACCAGGGTTTCTATCTTGATGGTCGGGTTCTTGGCGCGAATGGCGGCGATGCAGTCGGCAAAGTGCTGAGCACCGCCGTCGCGCAGATCGTCGCGGTCAACCGAGGTGATCACCACGTAACGCAGGCCCATATCGGCAATGGTCTGCGCCAGCTTTTCCGGTTCGTTGGCGTCCGGGGCGACCGGGCGGCCGTGGGCCACGTCGCAGAACGGGCAGCGGCGAGTACAGATGGCGCCGAGGATCATGAAGGTAGCGGTGCCATGGTTGAAGCACTCAGACAGGTTCGGGCAAGAGGCTTCCTCGCACACCGAATGCAGGCCGTTTTTACGCATCGCGGCTTTAATGCCCTGAATGCGCGTTGAGTCGGCAGGCAGTTTGATTTTCATCCACTCGGGTTTACGCAACAGCTCCTGCCGTTCGGTGACCACGGTTTTCACCGGGATCAGCGCCATTTTGTCTGCATCGCGGTATTTGACGCCGCGTTCCATCTGAATTGGTTTACTCATAATCGTGCAGGTTCCAGTTACGAAGCTCGACCCTCTGGTAGCCGAGTAAATGAACAAATTCCTGTACCAGGACTGGGTGTACGTCTTCAATGCCAACGCCGGGCGCCAGCGCGCTGACCTGCGCCATCTGCATGCCGGCGTAACCGCAGGGATTGATGCGTTGGAAGGGGGTGAGATCCATCGCCACATTCAGGGCCAGGCCGTGGAATGAGCTGCCTTTGCGGATCCGCAAACCCAACGAACAGATTTTTTGCTCACCCACGTACACGCCGGGCGCATCCGGACGGGCGCGCGATTCGATGCGAAAATGGGCGAGGGTATTGATAACGGTATCTTCTATCGCCGTGACCAGCTGGCGCACGCCAACCTTGTTGCGTTTCAGATCGATCATCACGTACATCACCTGCTGCCCCGGACCGTGGTAGGTCACCTGGCCGCCGCGATCGCTCTGGATCACCGGAATATCGCCCGGCATCAACAGATGCTCCGCCTTACCGGCCTGCCCCTGGGTAAACACGGGCTGATGCTGCACCAGCCACAGCTCGTCGGGCGTGGTTTCGCTGCGGTTGTCGGTGAAGTTGTGCATGGCTTGGGATACAGGCTCATAGGGCTGCAACCCCAGCTGACGCAAAATGATCTTGTCTGGTTGCAAAAGAGTCATCGTCAGGTTACAGAAGTGGTAAAGCCATTATACCGAGCGCCCCGGCCTGCGGCCAGCATTTATACCCTTCATGCTTGAAGCTGCCTCTGTGTTGGCTACGCTTTCTCACCCGAATCACTTACTTAAGTAAGCTCAGCGGGATTCGACCGCTTGCCGCCTTGATGCAGCTCCAATCATTTTGGCTATAGCTGACCAAAAATGCGCAACCCGGGCAGAGGATCCGCTGTCCCGGGTCGATAAGTAGAGGTTTGTGCTGGAATTACAGCACCATGCGGACAATTTCAATGTTGCCCAGCTCTTCGTACAAGGTTTCCACCTGGTCGATATGGGTCGCGTTGATGGTGATGGAAATTGAGTGGTAGTTGCCTTTGCTGCTCGGTTTAACCTGCGGGTTATAATCCCCGGGAGCATGGCGCTGCACCACTTCAACCACCTGGTCAACCAGCTCCGGCTGCGCCAGGCCCATTACCTTGTAGGTAAACGAGCAAGGGAATTCGAGCAGTTCGTTCAGTTTGGTTTTTTGCATGTGCGCTCCAGAGTGCTGCTATGGGTAGTGCTGCTATGGGTATAGCTAATCTATAAATTATAACTCCCGCCTGAGCGGGAGTTAATGTTATTCAGTATATGGGGGCGATTTCGCCCGATTCAACCGTTAACCGAACCAATGATGGAACATCAGTTTGATGTAGTCCACGATGCGGCTGAAGAAACCGCCTTCTTTCACTTCGTTCATCACCACCAGCGGGCGCTGATCGATGGTCTTGCCGTCCAGCTGGAAGTTGATGCTGCCGACCACCTGGTTCTTCGCCAGCGGCGCGTGAATTTCCGGGGTGTTCAGCACGTAGCTGGCCTTCAGGTCTTTCATGCGGCCGCGCGGAATGGTCAGGTAAACGTCTTTGTCCACGCCCAGCTCGACGCGGTCCGCGTCGCCGAACCAGACCGGCTCGGAAGCGAACTCTTTACCGACTTTCAATGGCGCGACGGTTTCGAAGAAGCGGAAGCCCCAGGTCAGCAGTTTTTTGCTTTCGGCTTCGCGGCCCTTGTAGGTACGGCCGCCCATCACGGCGGAGATCAGCCGCATCTGGCCTTCGGTCGCCGAAGCCACCAGGTTGTAACCCGCCGCGTCGGTGTGGCCGGTTTTGATGCCGTCGACGTTCAGGCTGTTATCCCACAGCAGACCGTTGCGGTTCATCTGGCGGATATTGTTGAAGGTGAATTCTTTTTCTTTGTAAATCGCGTATTCGTCCGGCACGTCGCGGATCAGCGCCTGGCCGATCAGCGCCATATCGCGCGCCGAACTGTACTGGCCCTGCGCGTCCAGACCGTGAACCGTCTGGAAATGGGTGTTCTGCAGGCCCAGCTTGCTGACGTAGGTGTTCATCAGGTTGACGAACGCGTCCTGGCTGCCGGCCACGTAGTCGGCCATCGCCACGCAGGCGTCGTTGCCGGACTGCAGGTTGATGCCGCGGGTCAGCTTGGAGACCGGTACGCGATCGCCGGGCTTCAGGAACATCAGCGAAGAGCCTTTGAATACCGGGTTGCCGGTCGCCCACGCGTCCTGCCCCACGGTAACCAGGTCTTCCTGGCCGATCTTGCCCGCTTTCAGCGCCTGGCCGATGACGTAGCTGGTCATCATCTTGGTCAGGCTGGCCGGATCGCGGCGCGCGTCGGCGTTCATTTCAGCCAGAACCTTGCCGGAGTTGTAATCAATCAGGATGTACGCTTCCGCATCGATCTGCGGAACACCTGGGATCATGGTTTTGATATTAACGTCATCGGCATGCGCAACGGTAGCTGCGCTCATCGCGATAACGGTGCCGAGCGCTATGCTCTTGATTAAGCGAAAAGAAGTTACATGTTTCATGATCGGGACTACAACATCCGTGAGGGTAAAGTTAAAATCGAGCCACACTATAACAGATGAGATCCCGGCAGGCATTATCCATTCATCTGACTAATTGCGCTTAATGACATTTTAGCTGCAAGAAAACGTTACAGCTAAATAAGCGTTTATCGGCCATGAATACCCGCCGGGGTTTCAGGTTTAGGGTGCAGCGGTGACGAAAGACTGTTGTTGCGCTTCGGTAGCCAGGCGCTGCTGCAGCTGGCTAGCCTGCTGGCGGCTGCTGAACGGGCCAAGCTGTACGCGATAGACGTTGCCGCCCGCCGCGACCTTGCCCGGCACGCCGAACTGCTGGCTCAGGCTTTGTTGCCAGCTTTGGGCGCGTTCGGCGCTGCTCAGCGCGCCGACCTGCACCACGTAGCCGCCGGCTGAGGCGACGCTGCCTGCCGCCACCGCAGTGGCGGCGACCGGTGCGGCGACCGCCGCGGCAGCGGCGGGTTCGGCTTCGGCACCTTCCAGCACGCCGGCCGGCACCGCGCTTGGCGCGCCGAGGAAGCCGCTGCGGCCGTTGCCCGCGGCCGTAGCCGGGGCATCGTCGCCGGCGTTCAGGCTGCCGTTATCGATTGGGCGCACCGCCGCGCCGTTGGCGACCGGGGTTTCCTGCTGCATCGGCGTGCCCATGCCGCTGGCGCCGAGATCCGGACGCGCCGGCAGGGCATAGCTCTGTTTCGCGACTGTGGTGCCGATGGTGCCGGGGCCGCTCAGCGTACCGTCCGGCGCCACGTTGATGAAATCAACCTTGACCTTGGTGTTGTTGGACAGGTTGAGGCGATCGGCGGCGGCTTTCGACAGGTCGATGATGCGTCCCTTGGCGTAAGGACCGCGATCGTTGACGCGCACCACCAGCTGCCGGCCGTTGGCCAGGTTGGTGACGCGCACGTAGCTTGGCAGCGGCAACGTCGGATGCGCGGCGGTCAACGCATTGGGATCGAACTGCTCGCCCAGCGCGGTGGTGTTGCCGCTGGCTTCTTCGCCATACCAGCTGGCCAGGCCGCTCTGCGAGAAGTTCTGCGGGTCTTTCACGATGCGGTAAGTATCGCCATTAACCTTATAATCCTGCATGTTATTAGGGTTATAGGGTTCATATTGAGGCTCGACGCCGCCGATTTCCACCACCGGCCCGTTGTACGGCTGCGGCGGCGCCTGCTGTTCCGTGGTCGGGGCGGTACAGGCGGAAAGCAACACAGCCACTACGCCGACCCAAAGCCATTCCTTACGCATTTCTCACCCCTTATAAACTTTTAGACAGCATTTTCCGATGCGTGTGGATCGACATGATGATGCCGAAGCCGGCCATCAACACGATCAGCGCCGACCCCCCGTAACTGACCAGAGGCAAAGGTACGCCAACTACCGGCAAAATGCCACTGACCATACCAATGTTAACAAACACATAAACGAAAAGAATCAGCATCAGGCCGCCGACCATCACCCGGCCGAAGGTGGTTTGCGCCTTGGCGGCGATCATCAGCCCGCGAATGATCACCAGCAGGTAGAGCGCCAGCAGCACCAATACCCCCACCAGGCCCAACTCCTCGGCCAAAACCGCGAAGATGAAGTCGGTGTGGCGTTCCGGCAGGAACTCCAGCTGGGACTGGGTGCCGTGCAGCCAGCCCTTGCCGGACAAACCGCCGGAGCCGATGGCGATCTTCGACTGAATAATATGATAGCCGGCGCCGAGCGGATCGCTTTCCGGATCCAACAGCATCATTACGCGATCGCGTTGATAGCCGTGCATCAGGAAGAACCACAGCACCGGAATAAAGGCCGCCAGCAACAGGGCGGCGACCGCGATCAGCTTCCAGCTCATGCCGGACAGGAACAGCACGAACAGGCCGGAGGCGGCGATCAGGATCGAGGTGCCCAGGTCCGGCTGCGCGGCCACCAGCAGGGTCGGCAGGAAGATCAGCACCAGCGCGATGCCGGTGTTCTTCAGCGAAGGCGGGCAAACGTCGCGGTTCATAAAGCGCGCCACCATCAGCGGCACGGCGATTTTAGCGATTTCCGACGGCTGGAAGCGCACGAAGCCCAGGTCCAGCCAGCGCTGCGCGCCTTTACTGATCTGGCCGAAGGCGTCCACCAGGATCAGCAGGATCACGCAGAAAATATACAGATAGGGCGCCCAGCTTTCGTAGACCCGCGGCGGGATCTGCGCCATCACGCCCATCACGATCAGGCCCATCACGATCTGGCCGATTTTGCGCTCCATCATGCCGATATCCTGGCCGCTGGCGCTCCACATCACGAACGCGCTGTACACCAGCAGGGCCAGGATGAATAACAGGAACGTGGGGTCGATGTGAATTTTGGTCCAGATCGAGCCTTTTTGTTGGCTTTCAGTCATGTTCTACCTTAATCACCTTCTACACCAGGCGGCAGCGGGGCCTCGGCTGGTAATTGCGTATTGTTGTCGCCCAGCAGGATGTGGTCGAGGATCTGACGGGTAATCGTCCCGACCGCCGGACCGGCGCCGCCGTTTTCCAGAATGATGGCGACCGACACCGTAGGGTTGTTGTACGGCGCAAAGGCGGTCATCAGCTTATGGTCACGCAGGTGTTCTGCCAGTTTATGGGCGTTGTAGGTTTCGTAGCCGAATACCTGTGCGGTACCCGATTTCGCCGCGGCTTTGTAGGGTGCGTCCGCAAAATACTTGCGCGCCGTCCCGTTAGGGCGGTTGGCGACACCATACATGCCGTCTTTGGCTATTTCCCAGAAGCCGGAATGGATATCGCCGATCTGGGTGCTCTCTTCCTGCCGGAAGGGCACCAGGGCACCGTTGATGCGGGTGCTCTGCAGCAGATGCGGCGTTTTGACGTTGCCGTCGTTGATCAGGGTGTTCAGCGCCTTGGACATCTGGATCGGCGTAGCGGTCCAGTAGCCCTGGCCGATGCCCACCGGGATGGTGTCGCCCTGATACCACGGCTTTTTATAGCGCTTGAGCTTCCACTCGCGGGTCGGCATCAGGCCGGAACGCTCTTCGGACAAATCGATGCCGGTATATTCGCCGTAGCCGAACTTGGTCAGCCAGCTCGACAGCCGGTCGATGCCCATGTCATAGGCGACCTGATAGAAGAAGGTATCCGCGGATTCCTCCAGCGCCTTGGTGACGTTCAGGCGGCCGTGGCCCCATTTTTTCCAGTCGCGGAAGCGTTTTTCCGAGCCGGGCAATTGCCACCAGCCGGGATCGAACACCACGGTATTCTTGGTGATCACCCCGGCGCTGAGCGCCGAGACGGAGATATAAGGCTTTACCGTCGACGCCGGCGGGTAGACCCCTTGGGTGGCGCGGTTGATCAGCGGGCGGTTCGGATCGTTCAGCAGCCCCTGATAATCCTTGTTGGAGATGCCGTCGACGAACAGGTTCGGATCGTAACTGGGGTTGGATACCATCGCCAGAATGCCGCCGGTGCGCGGATCGCTCACCACCACCGCCGCGCGGCTGCCGACCAGCAGCTGTTCGATGTAGCGCTGCAGGTTGAGATCCAGCGTCAGGTAAACGTCCTGGCCGGCGGAAGGCGGCTGTTCGTGCAGTTGACGGATCACCCGGCCGCGGTTGTTGACCTCGACCTCTTCATAGCCGGTTTTGCCGTGCAGGGCGTCTTCATAATAGCGTTCGATGCCCAGCTTGCCGATATCGTGGGTAGCGGCGTAGTTGGCCAGCTTGCCGTCCTTGTCGAGCCGTTCGACGTCGCGATCGTTGATCTTCGAGACGTAGCCGGTGACGTGGGTGAGGGCGGAGCCGTAAGGGTAATAGCGGCGCTGGTAGCCTTTCACCTCCACGCCGGGGAAGCGGAACTGATTGACCGCAAAGCGGGCGACCTGCACTTCGTTCAACGCGGTTTTCACCGGGATCGAGACGAAGCGGCGCGAACGCTTGCGCTCTTTTTCGAAGTTGGCGATGTCTTCATCGGTCAGATCGACCACCGGCCGCAGCGCCTGCAGCGTGCCCTTCAGGTCGTCGACCTTTTCCGGCATCAGCTCCAGCTGATAGATGGTGCGGTTGAGCGCCAGCGGGGTGCCGTTGCGATCGTAGATGATGCCGCGGCTGGGCGCGATGGGCACCAGCTTGATGCGGTTTTCGTTAGAACGGGTGCGATAATCCTCAACGCGGACAATTTGCAGATTATACAGATTGGCGATCAGGACGCCGGTCAGCGCCAGGATGCCCAAGAACGCCACCAGGGCGCGGCGTACAAACAGGGCGGATTCAGCCGTATAGTCGCGAAAAGGGTTACGTTCTATTTTCATCCCGCTGCTTTATTTCACTCTGTCACGGTCACCACCGGCTATTATTCCCGGTGGTAAGGATGATTGGTCGTAATACTCCAGGCGCGATAGAGGCTTTCAGCCACCAGGACGCGCACCAAAGGATGCGGTAATGTCAACGGCGAGAGCGACCAGCTCTGTTCCGCCGCGGCTTTGCACGCCGGGGCCAGCCCTTCCGGGCCGCCGATCAGCAGGCTGACGTTGCGGCCGTCCTGCTTCCAGCGCTCGAGCTGCTGCGCCAGCTGCGGCGTTTCCCACGGGGTGCCGGGGATATCCAGCGTGACAATGCGGTTGCCTTTGCCCACCGCCGCCAGCATCTGCTCGCCTTCCTTTTCCAGAATGCGTTTGATGTCGGCATTCTTGCCGCGCTTGCCCGCCGGGATTTCGGTCAGCTCAAACGGCATGTCTTTGGGAAAACGGTGCAGGTAATCCATAAAGCCGGTCTGCACCCAGTCTGGCATTTTGGTGCCGACCGCCACCAGTTGCAGTTTCACCGCTTAGCTCCAGAGTTTTTCCAGCTCGTACAGGCGACGGCTCTCTTCCTGCATCACGTGCACGATCACTTCGCCCAGATCAACCACGATCCAGTCGGAGGCTTCCTGGCCTTTCATGCCGAACAGCTCCATGCCGATGGCGCGGGATTCCTGCACCACGTGATTGGCGATCGACATCACGTGACGGGTAGAGGTGCCGGTGCAGATGATCATGCAGTCGGTGATGCTGGATTTGCCCTGTACATCCAGAGCGATAATGTCTTGGCCTTTCAGGTCATCAATTTTATCGATGACGAAATCTTGGAGCGCTTTACCTTGCAAAGGTTCCCCCTCGGGTGTGTTCTGTTCAGTCGGCGGCGGCGGGCCAATGCCCGCGTGCAGCTCAACCTGATGATGGTGTCGGCAGGATGCCGCTGTTGCGCCTTCTGATGACGGCCCGGCCGGCTAAGGTTTCCGGGGCTTTCAGCGGATACCTGAAAAATAGCGGCGCAGTATATCATGCGGCTCCCGCTAGCGATATAAACCCTGTAACTCGATATAGCGCTGCACCGAGCGCGGCAGCAGATCGTCGCAGTTCAGCCCCCGATGGCGGCGCTGGCGGATCTCGGTGGCGGAAATCTCCAGCTCCGGCGTATCGGCCAGGTAGATGTGGCCGTGCGGGCGCCGGCTCAGCGACGCGGCGTCGGTGACGCGATGGCGTTCGAGCCACTGCTGCAGCTCCGGCGTATCCATCCGGTCATTGTAGCCCGGGCGCGCCAGCACCAGCAGGTGGCATACGTCCAGCAGCGCCTGCCAGCGGTGCCATTTATGCAGCGTCAACAGCGAGTCCTGGCCAATGATAAACGCCAGCGGCTGCGCGGCGCCACGCTCTTTACGAATCGTTTCCAACGTCTCGATGGTGTAGGAGGGGGTGGTGCGGTGCAGTTCGCGATCGTCCACCGCAAACAGCGGGTTGCCGGCGATCGCCAGCTCGACCATTTTCAGCCGCTGCTGCGCATTGGCTTCAGGCTGCGGGCGGTGCGGCGGCACGTGGTTCGGCAGCAGGGTGACCCGGTTCAGGCCCACCTCGGCGGCCAGCGCCTCAACCGGCCGCAGGTGGCCGTAGTGGATAGGATCAAAGGTGCCGCCGAACAGGGCGTGCAGTACGGTGGCGTTTGCCGGATTAGTGGGCATCGGTAAAACTCGCAGGCAGGGGTTTGCCGCACAGCAGCATCGACAGGGTTTCCAGCTCCGGCCAAACCGACTGGCCGTAATCCTGTTTGAGGGTCAGTTCAATCTGCGTCAGCAGTTGCACCGCCTGTTGCAGCTGAGCGCCCGACAGCCGCTGCAGCGCCTGGGTAATCAGGCTGCGGCGGTTTTGCCAGACCTTGTGCTGATCGAACAGCGTGCGCAGCGGCACCGAGGCCATGCGGCGCTGCAGGGTCAGCAGCTGCAGCAATTCGCGCTGCAGGGTGCGCAGCAGGATCACCGGCTCGACGTCTTCCTGCCGCAATTGCTGCAGGATATGCCAGGCGCGCTTGCTCTTGCCCGCCAGCAGGGCGTCCAGCCAATGGAACGGCGTAAAGTGAGCGGCATCGTTAACCGCCTGTTCGACGCGCGGCAGGGTGAGTTTGCCGTCCGGATGCAGCAGAGACAGCCTTTCCAGCGCCTGCGACAGCGCCAGCAGGTTGCCTTCGTAGCAATAACACAGCAGCTGATTGGCCGCGTCGTCCAGCTCCAGCTTCAGGACCTTGGCGCGAGAAGCCACCCAGCGCGGCAGCTGAGCCTGCTCCGGCGTCTGGCAGCTGACGCAGGCGCCGTTCGGGCTGAGCGCCTTGAACCAGGCACCGTTTTCCTGCGCCTTGGTCAAACGCGGGCCGCGCAGGATCAGCAAGATATCCTCATGCAGCAGCGCAGACAGCTTGACCAGCTGTTCGCCGATCGGCGCCGTCGGGCCGTTTTCCGGGAAGATCAGCAGCAGCGTCTGGCGGCTGGCGAACAGGCTCATCGCCTGGCAGATGCTGAAAATGGCATCCCAGTCGGTGTGGGCGTCGAGCGCAATGCTGTAGTGCTCGCTGAACTGCTGCTGTTGCGCCGCCTGGCGGATCAGATCCTGGCTTTCCTGCAGCAGCAGCGGCTCGTTGCCGCTCAATAAATAACAAGCGCGCAGCCCCTCTCGGAGCTGCGCGGCAAGTTGTTCAGGGTAAAGACGGATCATTGCGCGTCGGCACTGACCGCTTTTTCACCGGCGGCAGCGGCTTTCTGCTGGGTTTCTTCTTCCGCCGCATGCACGGTCAGCAGTTTGCGCACCAGTTGCTGTGCGGCCTGCTCACGCATTTCCTGGCGAATGATATCCTGTTCGGAATCCTTGGCCAGCGCGGTCAGCGGGTTGTCGAAGAACGAGCGGAACACTTTCACCGACAAAGGATACAGATCGTGGCCAGGGATCAGCACCTGCGCCTGTACGGTCAGCACCAGTTGGTACTCGGCGGTTTTACCGTCCTGGAAGATCGAAGCGGTGTCCTGGCTCTCGGTCGCGCCGACGATGCGCAGAGAAGGAACGTCCTTGCGCTTCGGATCTTTGACGATGGTTACGTCGTTCAGGCGCAGCTGTTCACGCACCGCACGGGTCAGCGGGCCGTAAGGGTCCGAGCTGTCCAGTATCAGCGTTTTCATTTCCTGAGGGACCTGCGTGGTGCCACGCAGGTGAAAACCGCAGCCGGCGGTGACCAGCACCGCCAACCCCAGCAACAGCGTCAGAATACGTTGTCGCACAACTCCTCCTTGTGTTAACCCACAACCAGGTTAAGCAGTTTGCCCGGAACATAGATCACTTTACGAATAGTAACCCCGTCCAGATATTTAGCCACCAGATGTTCCTCGGCGGCGCGCGCGCGCACCTGCTCTTCGGTTGCATCGGCCGCTACCGTGATTTTTGCGCGAACCTTGCCGTTAACCTGCACCACCACCAGCTTGGAGTCTTCGACCATCGCCTGCTCATCGGCGATCGGCCAGGCTGCGGTGTCCACGTCGCCTTCGCCGCCCAGCGCCTGCCACAGCGTGAAGCACACGTGCGGAGTGAACGGATACAGCATGCGGACCACCGCCAGCAGCGCTTCCTGCAGCAGGGCGCGATCCTGTTGGCTGTCCTGCGGCGCGCGCGCCAGCTTGTTCATCAGCTCCATCACGGCGGCGATCGCGGTGTTGAAGGTCTGACGGCGGCCGATATCGTCGGTCACCTTGGCGATGGTTTTGTGCAGATCGCGGCGCAGCGCTTTCTGGTCTTCGTTCAGCGCCGCTACATCCAGCGGCGATACCGCGCCTTTCTCAACGTGATCGTAGGCCAGTTTCCAGACGCGTTTCAGGAAGCGGTTAGCCCCTTCCACGCCGGACTCTTGCCATTCCAGCGTCATTTCCGCCGGGGAAGCGAACATCATGAACAGACGCACGGTGTCCGCGCCGTATTTGTCCACCATCACCTGCGGGTCGATGCCGTTGTTTTTCGACTTCGACATTTTGCTCATGCCAGCATAGACCAGTTCACGGCCTTCTGGATCGGTGGCTTTGATAATGCGGCCTTTATCGTCGCGTTCAACGCTGGCGTCCGCCGGAGAAACCCAAACGCGTTCGCCGCCGCTGCCGGTGTAGTAGAAGGCGTCGGCCAGCACCATGCCCTGGCACAGCAGGCGCTTGGCCGGCTCGTCGGAATCCACCAGGCCGGCGTCGCGCATCAGCTTGTGGAAGAAGCGGAAGTACATCAGGTGCATGATGGCGTGCTCGATGCCGCCGACATACTGATCGACCGGCAGCCAGTAGTTGGCGGCGGCCGGATCCAGCATCCCCTGGTCGTACTGCGGGCAGGTGTAGCGCGCGTAATACCAGGAGGATTCCATAAAGGTATCGAAGGTGTCGGTTTCGCGCAGCGCCGGCTGGCCGTTAACGGTGGTTTTCGCCCACTCGGGATCGGCCTTGATCGGGCTGGTAATGCCGTCCATCACTACGTCTTCCGGCAGGATCACCGGCAGTTGATCTTCCGGCGTCGGCATCACGGTGCCGTCTTCCAGCGTCACCATCGGGATTGGCGCGCCCCAGTAACGTTGACGGGAAACGCCCCAGTCGCGCAGGCGATAGTTTACCTTGCGCTGGCCCACACCCTTGGCGACCAGTTGGTCGGCGATGGCGTTGAAACCGGCCTCGTGGTCCAGGCCGTCGAACTCGCCGGAGTTGAACAGCGCGCCTTTTTCGGTCATCGCCGCGGCGTGCACGTCAGGCTCGCTGCCGTCGAGGTTCAGGATCACCGGATTGATCGGCAGGTGATACTTGGTGGCGAACTCCCAGTCGCGCTGGTCGTGGGCCGGCACCGCCATCACGGCGCCGGTGCCGTATTCCATCAGCACGAAGTTGGCCACCCAGATCGGCAGCTTTTCGCCGCTCAGCGGGTGGATAACGAACAGGCCGGTCGGCATGCCTTTCTTCTCCATCGTCGCCATTTCCGCTTCGGCGACTTTGGTGTTGCGGCATTCTTCGATGAATTCGGTCAGCGCCGGGTTGTTGAGCGCGCCCTGCTGCGCCAACGGGTGGCCTGCGGCCACCGCCACATAGGTGGCACCCATGAAGGTGTCCGGACGGGTGGTGTAAACCGTCAGCGTTTCGTCGCTGTCCGCCACGTTAAAGGTGATATCCACCCCTTCGGAACGGCCAATCCAGTTGCGCTGCATGGTTTTGACCTGCTCAGGCCAGCTTTCCAGCGTATCCAGATCGTTCAGCAGCTGATCGGCGTAGTCGGTGATTTTGATGAACCACTGCGGGATCTCTTTGCGCTCGACCTTGGTGTCGCAGCGCCAGCAGCAGCCGTCGATAACCTGTTCGTTGGCCAGCACGGTCAGATCGTGCGGGCACCAGTTCACCGCGGAGGTTTTCTTGTAGACCAGGCCTTTTTCGTACAGCTTGGTGAAGAACCACTGCTCCCAGCGATAGTATTCCGGTTGGCAGGTGGCGATCTCGCGATCCCAGTCGTAGCCGAAGCCCAGCAGTTTCAGCTGGTTCTTCATGTATTCGATGTTGTCGTAGGTCCACGGGGCCGGCGCGGTGTTGTTTTTCACCGCAGCGCCTTCCGCCGGCAGGCCGAACGCATCCCAGCCGATCGGCTGCAGCACGTTTTTACCCAGCATGCGCTGATAGCGCGAGATCACGTCGCCGATAGTGTAGTTACGAACGTGCCCCATGTGCAGACGCCCGGACGGGTATGGCAGCATGGATAGGCAGTAGTACTTTTCCTTGCTGGCGTCTTCGGTAACCTTGAAAGTTTGCTTCTCTTGCCAGTGAAGCTGTACGTTCGATTCTATGTCTTCTGGACGGTATTGCTCTTGCATGGCGGCCGGTGGTCCTGTAGGTGTAAACCGTTATCCCGGTCAGAGATAACGCAATGAAGATTTAGTATTCGTAGATCCGCATAGCATAGCTGATAAGACCTCCCGGCAACAACACCAAGCGCCCGACTCGACGCATTTAAAAAAACCTCGGCATGATATCGCTCACAACCTGCGGATCTCGCACTGACATCAGGCATTTACGGCTAAAATAAGAACAGGTAGCTTAAAGGCAAGCCCGGTCACGCACGTTCATCGAGGAGAGATTATGAACAAGGTTGCTCAGTATTACCGCGAATTGGTGGCATCACTGACCGAACGCCTGAAGAACGGCGAACGAGACATCGACGAATTGGTCGCCAGCGCAGAACACCGGCTGAATGAGGTGGGCGAGCTGACGCGCGAGGAAGTGCAGCAGGTCACGCAGGCGGTGCGGCGCGATTTGGAGGAGTTCGCGCGCAGCTATCAGGAGAGCCAGAATGAGTTCACCGACAGCGTTTTCATGCGGGTGATTAAGGAAAGTTTGTGGCAGGAGCTGGCGGACATCACCGACAAAACCCAGCTGGAATGGCGTGAGGTGTTCAAGGACGTCAGCCACCACGGGGTTTACCACAGCGGCGAGGTGGTCGGGCTGGGCAATCTGGTGTGTGAGCAGTGCCATCATCATCTGGCGTTCTACACGCCGGAAGTGCTGCCGCGCTGCCCGAAATGCGGCCATGACCAGTTCCAGCGCCGGCCGTTCGAGCCCTGATTGTTTTACCCCCGCGCCCGACGGCGTGGGGAGCCATCGTCATTAACCGAACAATTTTTTCAGCAGATTGCTCAGGAAACCGCCGCTGGCCGGTGCGGCAGGCGCCGTGGCCTGAGGGGCCGCCAATACCGCTGCTGCCGGCACCTTTTGCGCGACGGCGTTGCGGCTGTCCTGCGCCGCTTTCTCCGCCGCTTCCGGTCCGTAGGCAAAGCCTTCGGCCAGCACGAACTCGACGTCGGTGATGCCGATAAAGCCCAGGAACAGCTTCAGATAAGGCGTGATCAGATCGGTCGGCGTACCGGCGTGGACGCCGCCGCGGCTGGAGATGACGATCGCCTTCTTGCCGGTCACCAGGCCTTCCGCGCCCGCCGAGGTATAGCGGAAGGTTTGGCCGGCGCGCGCCACCAGATCGAAATAGATTTTCAACTGGGTGGGAATATTGAAGTTGTACATCGGCGCGCTGATGATGATGGTGTCATGCGCTTTCAGTTCGGCAATCAGCTCGTCGGACAGCGCCAGAGTGCTTTGCTGGCGCGGCGTCAGGGGGGTATCGCCGGCGTTAAAGCCGCCAATCACTTCGCCATCCAGCTCCGGCAGCGTTGGGTTGGCCAGATCGCGCACCGTAAAGCCGTCTGCCGGGCGGGCTTCACGCCATTGTTCAACAAAAAAATCGACTAATTTTCCAGACTGGGAATAATCACCCAGGATACTCGATTTCAGGACCAGTATGCGACTCATTGGGTTATCTCCAGGCTAATGCTAAGCTGTAGCGTTCAATCTCGTTTAGCCGCATATTAGAGACAAGCCTGGGGCAGTGATAGCGCAAAAATTCGCTGAGTTAAATCAAAAAAATTGAATGTTGGGGCGCCGGGCGCGCCCCGGCGATCAATAGCGTGCGACGCGTTCGGTCAGCAGCGCGATAAAGCCTTCGCGGTCGATGCCGGTCAGCACTTCCACGTTGGCCGGTTTGCCGCTCTGTTGGAAGTAATCCACCACCGTCATGCCGAGGGTATACTCCCCCTTGGTTTCTACGCCGACCCAGCGCTCTACGCTGGTGAACAGCTGTGGCGCCAGCAGCCAGGCGATGGTGCAGGGATCGTGCATCGCCGCGCCGGGCAGGCCGCGCGGGTGGCTGAGGTACAGCGGCAGGTAGAAGTCGAGCATCTCGGCCACCGCCTGCGCCACCGGATTGTCGATTTGGCGGATGCGTTCGATATCCTGCGGCAGCACCAGCGCCTGGTGGGTGACGTTGAGCCCGGCCATGGTCAGCGGCACGCCGGACTTCAGCACCATTTCCGCTGCTTCCGGGTCGACGAAGATATTGAATTCCGCCACCGGCGTGGTGTTGCCGGCGTTCATGCCGCCGCCCATAAATACGATGCGTTCGATGCTGCCTTTCAGCTCGGGGTGCTGCGCCAGCAGCAGGGCGATATTGGTCATCGGCCCGGTCACCACCAGGGTGATCGGCTCCGGGCCGGCGCGCAGCAGAGAGGCGATCAGCTCGACGGCGCCGTGGGCGCTCGGTTTGATGGCGGGCGTCGGCAAATGGGTGTTGCCCATGCCGGTTTTGCCGTGCACATAGTCGGCAATCACCAGCTCGCGCATCAGCGGGCCGGAGGCGCCGGCGGCGACCGGGATGTCTTCGCGCCGCATCAGGGTCAGCAGGCCGAGCGCATTGCGCAGGGTTTTCTCCGGCGTTTGGTTGCCGGCGGAGGTGGTGATGGCGCGGACCTCCAGCTCCGGCGAGCGCAGCGCCATGGCCAGGGCGATGGCGTCGTCCAGGCCGGGATCGCAATCGATGATTATAGGGCGGGGCATGGTCTATCTCCTCTGTTGTTATCCCGCGAGGATCGGATCAAAACCGGGGAGACACAAGCGCTTTTAGTGCCGGGCGGGGGGAGAGAATGCGCCCCGGGCGGGGCGCATTAAGCGGGATTAGTGCAGGATCTTGGCCAGGAAGTCTTTGGCGCGGTCGGATTCCGGATTGTTGAAGAAGTCGTCTTTGTTGCGGTCTTCGACGATTTTGCCTTCGTCCATAAAGATCACCCGGTTCGCCACCTTGCGGGCGAAGCCCATTTCGTGGGTCACCACCATCATGGTCATGCCTTCGTTCGCCAGCTCAACCATCACGTCGAGCACTTCGTTGATCATCTCCGGGTCGAGCGCCGAGGTCGGTTCATCGAACAGCATGGCGATCGGATCCATGCACAGCGCGCGGGCGATGGCCACGCGCTGCTGCTGGCCGCCGGACAGCTGGCCGGGGAATTTGTTGGCGTGGGCGGAAAGGCCGACGCGCTCCAGCAGCTTCAGCCCTTTGTCGCGCGAGGCGGCCTTGTCGCGTTTGAGCACTTTGACCTGCGCCAGCGTCAGGTTGTCGATGATCGACAGGTGCGGGAACAGTTCAAAATGCTGGAACACCATGCCGACTTTGGAACGCAGCTGCGCCAGGTTGGTTTTCTTGTTGTTGACCGGCGTGCCGTTCACCAGGATATCGCCCTGCTGGATCGGTTCCAGGCCGTTAACGGTTTTGATCAGGGTGGACTTGCCTGAGCCTGAAGGACCGCAGACTACCACCACCTCGCCTTTTTTCACTTCGGTGGTGCAATCGGTCAGAACCTGAAAGTGACCGTACCACTTAGAAACATTTTTCAGGGATATCATCAAACAGTCCTTTTCTTCAAATAGCTTACCAGCGCCGAGGCGGCGAGACTGATAACAAAGTAGACAAAGCCGGCGAACAGGATCATTTCGACCTGGGTGCCGTCGCGCTCGCCGATGGTCGAGGCGGTACGGAAGAAGTCGGCCAGGCTCAGCACGTACACCAGCGAGGTATCCTGGAACAGCACTATGCCCTGGGTCAGCAGCAGCGGCACCATGGCGCGAAACGCCTGCGGCAGGATCACCAGCTTCATGGACTGCCAGTGGGTCATGCCCAGCGCCAACGCGGCGGAGGACTGGCCGCGCGAAATGCTGATAATGCCGGCGCGGATAATTTCCGAGTAATAGGCCGCTTCAAACAGGGAAAAGGCTACCATAGCCGAGATCAGGCGAATATCGGTTTTCGGCGACAGCCCTAGAACCTGTTGTAATAAGCTTGGAACCACCAGGTAGAACCACAGCAGCACCATCACCAGGGGCACGGAACGGAACAGGTTGACGTACAGGGTGGCGAACCAGCTGATCGGCTTGATCGGCGACAGGCGCATCACCGCCAGGATGGTGCCCCACAGAATGCCGACGATGATGGCGGTAACGGTGATCTTCAGCGTAATCACCATGCCCTGCAGCAGATAAGGGAAACTAGGGACAATCGATGCCCAGTCAAATTCGTACATTATTTACTCCCCATATTGCCGGGCAACTGCACTTTCTTCTCAACCAGACGCATAAACAGCATGATCACGGCGTTGATGCCGATATAGGCCAGCGTAATGGCGGTAAAGGACTCATAGGCATGCGCGGAGTAGTCCAGCAGCTTGCCGGCCTGGGCGGCCATGTCCACCAGCCCGATGGTCGAGGCGATGGCGGAGTTTTTGACCAGGTTGAGCATCTCCGAGGTCATCGGCGGCACGATCACCCGGTAGGCGTTCGGCAGCAGCACGTAGCGGTAGGTTTGCGGCAGGGTCAGGCCCATCGCCAGCCCGGCGGCTTTCTGGCCGCGCGGCAGGGATTGAATGGCGGCGCGCACCTGTTCGCACACGCGGGCGGCGGTAAACAGCCCGAGGCACAGCATGGAGGAGACGAAGAACTGCACGTTGGGGTCGAGTTCGGTCTTGAACCACATGCCGATGTCGAGCGGCAGCAGCTCCGGTATCACCAGATACCAAGTAAAGAACTGCACGATCAGCGGCACGTTACGAAACAGTTCGACGTAGCAGGTGCCGAGGGTGGAAAGAAAACGGTTAGGCACGGTACGCAGGATACCGAACAGCGAACCGACAAAAAAAGCGATAATCCATGCACAGACGGAGAGGGCCACCGTGACCTGAAAGCCGGACCAGATCCAGCCGAGGTAGGTGGTATTCCCAAACGGGGCCTGCTGCAGGAAGATACCCCAGTTCCAATCTATTGACATAACAAACTCCGTTAAGCGGACGCAGGGCGCCCCTAAGATTGATGACTTATCAGCGCCGATCGCCGCGCGGCCAGTCTTGCTGGCTTTTGTCTGCGGATGTCGGCGATGCGCTCTGGGGAAAATGAGGGAGGGGAACGGCCCCCCTCATTCCTGTCTGTCCCAGTCATCAACAGGGCTGGTTTGGCCTGGCGGCCGTCCCAGCTCTCTTGCTATTAGTTCAGTGCCTTATCGTTAGGCTCTTTGAACAGTTGCTTCATGTCGTCGGACAATTCGAAGTTCATGTTGAGGTTTTTCGGTGGAATAGGCTGTTTGAACCACTTATCAAACCATTTGGCGGCCTCACCGGAGGTCTGGGCCTGGGCGATGGTGTCATCGACCAGCTTTTTGAACCCGGCATCGTCTTTACGCATCATGCAGCCGTAGGCTTCTTTCGACTGTGGCGTGCCGAGGATTTCCCACTGATCCGGCTTCTTGGCCTTGGCGCGCTCGCCCGCCAGCAGGGCGTCATCCATCATAAAGGCTACCGCGCGGCCGCTTTCCAGGGTGCGGAAAGAGTCGCCGTGGTCTTTGGCGCTGATGATGCGCATCTTCATTTGATCCTTGTCGTTCAGCTTGTTCAGCAGCACCTCAGAGGTGGTGCCGGAAGTGACGACGACCGGCTTGCCGGCCAGGTCTTTGAAATCTTTGATGTCGGAGCCTTTTTTCACCAGCAGGCGGGTGCCGACCACGAAAATGGTGTCGGAGAAGGCGGCCTGTTTCTGGCGCTCGACGTTGTTGGTGGTGGAGCCGCACTCGAAGTCATAGGTGCCGTTTTGCAGCAGCGGAATGCGGTTCTGCGAAGTGATCGGCAGCATTTTCACCTGCAGGCTCGGCAGGTTCAGCTTTTTCTTAACTGCTTCAACGATTTGGTTGGAGTAATCCTGGGAGTAGCCCACAACTTTCTGTTGGTTATCGTAGTAGGAAAAAGGCACTGACGATTCGCGGTGGCCGACAACGATCACGCCGTTGTCTTTGATTTTTTTCAGCGTACCGGTCAGTTCTTCCGCATGGGCTACGTTACCTGCCATACCGATCAGCAGTAACGATAACGCCAATTTACGCATTTGCATGGTCCAACTCCTTTGCTGTTGTGGTGGCTCTGACTAAAGAGCGTCAGGTTTAAAACGACTATTTGTTGCTCAAGTTATAAAGATAGTCTTAGAACTGATTGCCGTTAGAAAATAGCCGATTGTGAACGGATTGAAACTAAAATGTTTCTTTTTTTGAGACGCCACGCGCACCAAATTAATGCAATAAAATGGCGCTGCACCCCTCTGGTGCGCCCGGCGCTCCCGAATTGCGCACAAGTGCGACAAAACGTCAGTAAAAGTAAATCAGCAACAGATCACCGGAGTAATAAAGCAAGGAGTGTGCCAGAAGCGTTGATTTGGCAATGGTTTTTAGGAAAGGGGATGAAGGGGCGCAGCGGCTGCCGCGCCCCGGGGGATCACCTGCGGCGCAGGCCGAGCATCAGCGCGATGCCGCCGAGCAGCAGGGTGACGACCCACAGCGGCGTGGCGCCAAAGCGGGCGTATGGCGTAATGCCGGTGGTTGGGGTGACCTTCACTTCCAGCACCCGGCGAGTGAACTGCGGGAGCTCGGCGATCACCTCGCCGTTGGCGTCCACCGCGGCGGTGACGCCGTTGTTGGTGCTGCGCAACAGCGGGCGGCCCAGCTCCAGCGCCCGCATGCGCGCCATCTGGAAATGCTGCCACGGGCCGATGGAGTGGCCGAACCAGGCGTCGTTGGAAATGGTCAGCAGGAAGTTGGTATCCGGCCGGAAGTTGTCGCGCACCTGCTGGCCCAGCACGATTTCATAGCAGATGGCGGCCGTCAGGTTATAGCCGCGCACGCTCAACTGCGGCTGCACATAATCGCCGCGGCTGAAGCCGGACATCGGCAGGTTGAAGAACGGCGCCAGCGGGCGCAGCAGGTTGCCCAACGGCACAAACTCGCCGAACGGCACCAGGTGGTGCTTGTTGTAGCGGTTTTTAGCCGGATAACGGTATGGCGTCGGCTCGCCCAGCACGATGGCGCTGTTGTACTCCTGCACGCCCTGCGGCGTGGCGCGCGCATCGACGATGCCGGTGATCAGGCTGCTGTTCTTGGCGCGCATCAGGTCGTCCATCATGGTCAGGAAGCCATTCTGGCGGGGTTCAAAGTCCGGAATGGCGGACTCCGGCCAGATAATGATCGGCGCCTTGCCCATATAGGGGCGGGTTTCGTCCAGATAGGTCTGCAGCGTGCTGACCAGGATATTGGGATCCCATTTCATCGACTGGGCGATGTTGCCTTGCACCATGGCCACGTTCACCGCCTTGTCCGGCTGCGGGGTGAACCAGTGCAGCTGGCGCAGCGGCCACGGCAGCAGCAGCAGCGCGGCGGCAATCACCGCCGGCGCGATGCGGCGCTGATTGACGGCGTACACCAGCAGGCCGGCGATCGCCATCAGCATGAAGGTGATGGCGTCCACGCCCAGCAGCGGCGCCACGCCCTTCAGCGGGCCGTTAATCTGGCTGTAGCCGAACTGCAGCCACGGGAAGCCGGTCAGCACCCAGCCGCGCAGGAACTCGGTCACCTGCCACAGCGCCGGCGCGGCGATCGCCAGCCGCCACCAGCGGGTGGCCGGCCACAGGCGCGTCAGCAGCCCGGCGAACAGCCCGGTATACAGCGACAGATAGGCGGCGAGCAGCGCCACCAGGAAGATATTGACGGCGAACGGCATGCCGCCGAAGTCGGCGATGCTGACGTATACCCAGTTGATGCCGCTGCCGAACAGCCCGAAGCCCCAGCAGAAGCCGAGCAGGGCGGATTGTTTGGTGGTGCGGTTCAGGGTGACGGCCAGCAGGCCGAACAGGGAAACGATGGCCGCGGGCCAGAAATCGTAAGGGGAAAACGCCAGCGTCCCGCTGGCACCAGACAACAGCGCCAGCAGGGCGCGAACCCGCTGGCGTTCAAGTAATGAGGCTTTAGCCATGTTGGATTTAGTCTTCCAGTTTCGGTGGCGGAGAATCGTCCGGAATTTTTACATGAACCTGGATGATACGTCGACTATCGGCCATCGCAACTTTAAATAGGTAACCTTCGATTTCAATGGTTTCCCCGCGCGCAGGCAGGTGGCCGAAGGCCTGCATCACCAGACCGCCGATGGTATCGACCTCGTCGTCGCTGAAATGAGTGCCGAAGGCTTCGTTGAAGTCTTCGATCGGCGCCAGCGCCCGTACGGTGTACATATGGCGGCTGAGCTGACGGATATCCAGATCTTCTTCGTCGTCGTATTCGTCTTCGATTTCGCCGACGATCAGTTCCAGAATGTCTTCGATAGTGACCAGGCCGGACACGCCGCCGAATTCGTCAATGACAATCGCCATGTGATAACGCTGGGAGCGGAACTCTTTCAGCATCCGGTCGACCCGCTTGCTTTCCGGCACCACCACCGCGGTGCGCAGCACCTTGTCGATGCTGAACGGCTCGGAGTCTGCGCGCATGAACGGCAGCAGGTCCTTGGCCATCAGGATGCCTTCGATGTGATCTTTGTCTTCGCTGATCACCGGGAAGCGCGAGTGGGCGGATTCGATAATCACGTCCAGGCACTCTTCCAGCGTCTGGTTGCGCTTGAGCGTCACCATCTGGGAGCGCGGGATCATGATGTCGCGCACGCGCTGCTCGGCGATATCCATCACGCCTTCCAGCATGTCGCGGGTATCGGGATCGATCAGGTCGTTTTGCTCTGAATCACGGATCAGCTCTACCAGATCGCCACGGTTTTTGGGTTCGCCGTGGAACAGCTGGTTAAGGATAAGAGTAAAGAACCCCTTCTTGGGACTGGGGCTGTCATTGCTTTGTGAATGGTCGTCGCTCATGGCGTTTTAGTTAATGTCACTCATGTCAGAGTTAAGGGGCGTCAGCGACAGCCCCGCGAGGGGCTGTGAGGTAAACGGCCGACGTCAGACGGGGTCTTTTTCCGCCAGGTACGGATCAGGGTAGCCCAGTCCGTGCATGATTTCGGTTTCCAAAGACTCCATTTCTTCGGCTTCATCGTCTTCGATGTGGTCATACCCTAACAGATGAAGACTGCCATGGACAACCATATGCGCCCAGTGCGCCTCCAGCGCCTTGCCCTGTTCGGCGGCTTCCTGTTCAACCACCTGGCGGCAGATGATCAGATCGCCGAGCAGCGGCAGCTCGATGCCCGGCGGGGCTTCGAACGGGAAGGACAATACGTTGGTCGGTTTGTCCTTGCCGCGGTAGGTCAGATTCAGTTCGTTGCTTTCCGCTTCGTCCACCAGGCGCACGGTCACTTCGGCCTCTGCCTGGAACTGCGGCAGCACGCCTTCCAGCCAGCGCTGGAAGGCGGCCTCATCCGGCAGGCCGTTGCCGTCTTCACAGGCGATCTGCAAGTCCAAAATCACCCGGCTCATGGCGTCTCCTGCTCGGAGGCGGCGTTCGCCTCGCGTTTACGTTGTTCGGCAATGGCGTCTTTGCGCTTTTGTTCGGCGGCTTCCCAGGCTTCATAGGCGATAACCACGCGGGCGACTACCGGGTGGCGCACCACGTCTTCGCTGTGGAAGAAGTTGAAGCTCAGCTCTTCCACGTCCGACAGCACTTCCACCGCGTGGCGCAGGCCGGATTTCTGGTTGCGCGGCAGGTCGATCTGGGTGACGTCGCCGGTGATCACCGCCTTCGAGTTGAAGCCGATGCGCGTCAGGAACATCTTCATCTGTTCGATGGTGGTGTTCTGGCTTTCATCCAGAATGATAAAGGCGTCGTTCAGCGTGCGGCCGCGCATGTAGGCCAGCGGCGCAACTTCGATCACGTTGCGCTCGATCAGCTTCTCCACGCGCTCGAAGCCCAGCATTTCGAACAGGGCGTCGTACAGCGGGCGCAGATAAGGGTCGACCTTCTGGCTCAGATCGCCCGGCAGGAAGCCGAGCTTCTCGCCGGCCTCCACCGCGGGGCGGGTCAGCAGAATGCGGCGGATTTCCTGGCGCTCCAGCGCGTCCACCGCGGCGGCGACCGCCAGATAGGTCTTGCCGGTGCCGGCCGGGCCGATGCCGAAGGTAATGTCGTGGTCGAGAATATTGGCGATGTACTGCGCCTGGTTCGGCGTGCGCGGCTTCACCATGCCGCGCTTGGTCTTGATGGTCACCGCCTTGCCGTAGTCCGGCACGCTTTCGGCGACCTGTTCCAGCACCCGGCTTTCTTTGATCGCCAGGTGAATTTGCTCCGGATCGATATCCGGGATCGCGCCGCGGATCGGCGCGGTATCCACGTACAGATGGCGCAGGATATCGGCGGCGGCCACCACGCACGGGTTCTTGCCGACCAGCTTGAAACGGTTGTCGCGGCGGTTGATTTCGATGCCCAACCGGCGCTCGAGCTGTTTGATGTTGTCATCAAACGGGCCGCACAGGCTGAGCAAACGCTTGTTGTCTGCGGGCTCTAACAAAATTTCTTGTGTTGCGACGTTCAAACTAATCCTCTAGGTCACATCGGGCCTGGTTGATGTCACGTTAATCCCCGTCGTCTTTCAAGCCGCAGGTAACAACGCTGCAAACCGAAATTTACGGGGGATGCCTGTCGTTGGTCAGGGCGAACCTGAGTGCTCTTTCTTGAATTATTCATGGTGCGCCGCACTGGCGCAAGTTTACCCATGATCTATCTGTGCGCCGACGGCGTAATTCAAGGGTGGGAAGGAAAAAACGCGGCCAGCCGGGGCCGCGTCATCGCAGGGAAAGCCGGGCGGGGATCAGTTCTTCTTCACGAACTCGGATTTCAGCTTCATCGGGCCGAAACCGTCGATTTTGCAGTCGATGTTGTGATCGCCTTCCACCAGGCGGATGTTCTTCACCTTGGTGCCGATCTTCAGCATCGAAGAGCTGCCCTTGACCTTCAGATCCTTGACCACGGTCACCGCGTCGCCGTCCGCCAGCAGGTTGCCGTTGGCGTCTTTGACGATCAGCGCGTCCGCGTCTTCCGCCGGCGCGCTGTCGCTCCACTCGTGGGCGCATTCAGGGCAGACAAACATCGCGTTGTCCTGATAGGTGTATTCGGAATTGCACTTCGGGCAGTGTGGCAGTTGCATGTTATGTCGCCTCTTAAATAGAAAAAAGAACATCAACGGGCGCAAGCGCCCGCCGGAGAAATAATGTATTTGTGCTGGATGCCATCCCAAATAATTGGCGTTGCATCACAACAAAACCAACGGTTTGTTGTGATGCAGCTTCAAGTATGAAGGGAGGGCTGGTAAATGCCGACGCCCAGCGCGTTCTCTTTGCGGGTACGGGCGATCACCGACTGCGGGGATTCATGTACGCGCAGATCCATCTGCTGCTCGGTGCGCACCACTGCGCCGCGCAGCGAGTTGGTCAGCACCTCGGTAATTTCCACATCGACGAATTGGCCGATCATGTCCGGCGTGCCTTCGAAGTTCACCATACGGTTGCATTCGGTGCGCCCGGCCAGCTCCATCAGGCTCTTGCGCGAAGTGCCTTCCACCAGAATGCGCTGCACGGTGCCCAGCATGCGGCGGCTGAACTGCAGCACCTGCTGATTGATGCGATCCTGCAGGATATACAGCCGCTGTTTTTTCTCTTCTTCGCTGACGTCGTCCACCATATCCGCCGCCGGGGTGCCCGGGCGCGACGAGTAGATGAAGCTGAAGCTGGCGTCGAAGTTGATCTCGGCGATCAGATTCATGGTCTGCTCGAAATCGGCCTGGGTCTCGCCCGGGAAGCCGATGATGAAGTCAGAGCTGAGTTGAATATTCGGCCGCGCCTTGCGCAGCTTGCGAATGATCGCCTTGTACTCCAGCGCGGTATGCGCGCGCTTCATCATGGTCAAAATGCGGTCCGAGCCGCTCTGCACCGGCAGATGCAGGAAACTGACCAGCTCCGGCGTATCTTCATATACCGCGATGATGTCGTCGGTGAATTCGATCGGGTGGCTGGTGGTGAAGCGGATGCGATCGATGCCGTCGATGGCCGCCACCAGGCGCAGCAGTTCGGCGAACGAACAGATGCCGCCGTCGTAGGTGGCGCCGCGGTAGGCGTTGACGTTCTGGCCAAGCAGGTTCACTTCACGCACGCCCTGCGCCGCCAGCTGGGCGATTTCGAACAACACGTCGTCGCTCGGGCGGCTGACTTCCTCGCCGCGGGTGTAAGGCACCACGCAGAAGGTGCAGTACTTGTTGCAGCCTTCCATGATGGAAACGAAGGCGGTCGGGCCTTCGGCGCGCGGCTCGGGTAGGCGGTCGAATTTCTCGATTTCCGGGAAGCTGATGTCGACCACCGGGCTGCGGGTGCCCTGCACGTGGTTGATCATTTCCGGCAGGCGGTGCAGGGTCTGCGGGCCGAACACCACGTCGACGCAGGGCGCGCGGCTGCGGATCAGTTCGCCTTCCTGCGAAGCCACGCAGCCGCCCACGCCGATGATCAGCGCCGGGTTTTTCTCTTTCAGCAGTCTCCAGCGTCCCAGCATGGCGAAAACTTTTTCCTGCGCCTTTTCACGAATGGAGCAGGTGTTCAGCAGCAGCACGTCCGCGTCTTCGGCGTTTTCGGTCCACTCGAAGCCGTGCGTGCTGTTCAACAGGTCGGCCATTTTTGATGAATCGTATTCATTCATCTGGCAGCCCCAGGTTTTGATATGTAGTTTTTTCGTCATTGACTTGCCATTACTCAGTGCGGAGCGAAAGTTGCGTTACGCGACATGCAGGACGCGTATTGTAATCATTTGGCGCCGCGGTGACCAGCGCGGGGAAAACGGCATGCGACCTGAAGCCGAATCAAAAATCCGGTACACTGCTGGGAAACGCCATGCCGGGTGGGATGGCGATAATTCACAAAGAAAACATAGCCAATATGAAGACATCTCTAGAACGGTATGACGCAGTGGTGGTGGGCGGCGGCATGGTCGGCGCGGCGGCCGCGCTGGGGCTGGCGCAGGCGGGTTGGACGGTGGCGCTGCTGGAACATCAGGCGCCGCAGGCATTCGACGCGCAAAGCCCGCCGGATCTGCGCATCTCCGCCATCGGCTGCACCTCGGTGGGGCTGCTGAAGCAGCTGGGCGCCTGGCCGGCGGTGCAGGCGATGCGCATGGCGCCGTACCGCCGGTTGGAAACCTGGGAATGGGAATCGTCGCGCGTGGCGTTCGATGCGGCGTCCCTCGGCCTGCCGGAGCTGGGATTCATGGTCGAAAACCGCGTGCTGCAGCTGGCGCTGTGGCAACGGCTGCAGCAGTGCCCCAACCTGACGCTCCGCTGCCCGGCCCGGCTGCAGTCGCTGCAGAGGGTTGACGAACATTGGCAGCTGACGCTCGACGGCGCAGAGACGCTTGAAGCGCGTCTGGTGGTCGGCGCCGACGGCGCGCAGTCGCAGGTGCGCAAGCTGGCCGCCATCGGCACCAACGGCTGGCAATACCGCCAGTCATGCATGCTGATAACCGTGGATACCGGCGCGCCGCAGCAGGACGTCACCTGGCAGCGGTTTTTCCCGTCGGGGCCGCGCGCCTTTCTGCCGCTGTACGATCAATGGGCTTCGCTGGTGTGGTACGACAGCCCGCAGCGCATCCGCCAACTGCAGGCGATGCCGCCGGCGCAGCTGGAGCGTGAAATCGCCGCGGCTTTCCCGGCGCGGCTGGGGCCGGTCAAGGTGCACGCCGCCGGTTCTTTCCCGCTGGCGCGCCGCCATGCGCAGCGCTACGTGTTGCCGGGGCTGGCGTTAGTGGGGGATGCGGCGCATACCATCAACCCGTTGGCCGGGCAGGGCGTCAACCTGGGCTATCGCGACGTGGACGCCTTGCTGAACGTGTTGAGCGAAGCGCGGGAGCAGGGCGAAGACGGCAGCAGCGAGTCCGTACTGCTGCGCTATCAGCGCCGCCGCCGCACCGACAATCTGCTGATGCAGAGCGGCATGGATCTGTTCTACACCGCGTTCAGCAATAATCTGGCGCCGTTGAGCGTGGCGCGCAACTTCGCGCTGATGGCGGCGCAGCGGGCCGGCAAGCTGAAGGAGCATGCGTTGAAATACGCGCTGGGCTTATAACGGAAACGGGTTCAGCCAGCTGGACCCGTTCGCCTCGCCGAATGACAGACAGCAAAAAGCCCGCCGAAGCGGGCTTTTCTAAATGTGGCTGGGGTGCCAGGATTCGAACCTGGGTATGCTGGTATCAGAAACCAGAGCCTTACCGCTTGGCGACACCCCAATAGTTGGTGGCTACGACGGGATTTGAACCTGTGACCCCATCATTATGAGTGATGTGCTCTAACCAGCTGAGCTACGTAGCCGATGTTACTATCTACTTATTTGATCTGCAAGCAGTTTGTTATGGCTGGGGTACCTGGATTCGAACCAGGGAATGCCGGTATCAAAAACCGGTGCCTTACCGCTTGGCGATACCCCACCTGCTGACAAATCTTATGCTGAACACCCCTTCCCGAAGGAATATGGCTGGGGTACCTGGATTCGAACCAGGGAATGCCGGTATCAAAAACCGGTGCCTTACCGCTTGGCGATACCCCATCAACATAGGCATCGACGATGAAGAGAAATGGTGCGGGAGGCGAGACTTGAACTCGCACACCTTGCGGCGCCAGAACCTAAATCTGGTGCGTCTACCAATTTCGCCACTCCCGCAAAAATATGGTGGCTACGACGGGATTCGAACCTGTGACCCCATCATTATGAGTGATGTGCTCTAACCAGCTGAGCTACGTAGCCATCTTTTTTTGCTTTGCCTTCATCGGCGTTGCGGGGCGCATTATGCGTATATGACCGATTTGCGTCAACAAGTTTTTTCCCGAAAAAGCGGGCAGAAGTGCCGTTTGTCTGGGTTGTGAACATTATGGCGATAAAAGCATCAATTCAGGCAATTGTCGGTAGAAAACATCAACAAAAAGGCGGGCCGAAAGGCCCGCCCGGGTGATAAACCGCAGCGCGATTATTGGTAGGCGGACTGGTGCACGCCAACTGCACGACCAGAAGGATCGTCCATCTTCTTGAACGATTCGTCCCACTCGATGGCCTTGGCCGAAGAACAGGCCACCGACGGGCCGCCAGGCACGCATTCGGCCGCGCTCGGCAGCGGGAACAGCTCTTCGAAAATTTCGCGGTACAGATAGCCTTCTTTCGAGGTCGGCGTGTTGTACGGGAAGCGGAAACGTGCGGTTTCGAGCTGTTGATCGCTGATCTGCTGCGCAGCGACCTCTTTCAGCGTGTCAATCCAGCTGTAACCCACGCCGTCGGAGAACTGCTCTTTCTGGCGCCAGGCCACGCTGGCCGGCAGATAGGACTCAAAACATTCGCGAAGGATATGCTTTTCCATTTTGCCATTGCCGCACATCTTGTCTTTCGGGTTGATGCGCATCGCCACGTCGAGGAATTTCTTGTCCAGGAACGGCACGCGGGCTTCCACCCCCCAGGCGGACATCGCCTTGTTGGCGCGGGCGCAGTCGAACATGTGCAGCGCCAGCAGTTTGCGCACCGTCTCGTCGTGGAATTCGCGCGCGTCCGGCGCCTTGTGGAAGTACAGGTAGCCGCCGAACACTTCGTCCGCCCCTTCGCCGGACAGCACCATCTTGATGCCCATCGCTTTGATCTTGCGCGACATCAGGTACATCGGCGTGGAGGCGCGGATGGTGGTGACGTCGTAGGTTTCGATGTGATAAATCACGTCGCGGATGGCGTCCAGGCCTTCCTGCACGGTGAAGTGGATCTCGTGGTGCACGGTGCCCAGATGGTTAGCCACTTCCTGCGCGGCGCGCAGATCCGGCGATCCTTCCAGACCGACGGCGAAGGAGTGCAGCTGCGGCCACCAGGCTTCGCTGCGTTCCTGATCTTCCACCCGGCGCGCGGCGTATTTCTTGGTGATCGCCGAGATCACCGAAGAATCCAGCCCGCCGGACAGCAACACGCCGTAAGGCACGTCGGACATCAGGTGGCTTTTCACCGAGTCTTCCAGCGCGGTGCGCAGGGCGTTGGCGTCGGTCAGGTTGTCTTTGACGTTGTCGTAGTCGAACCAGTCGCGCTGGTAATATTCGCGGATCTCGCCGTCCTGGCTCCACAGGTAGCTGCCGGCCGGGAATTCCTTGATGGTGCGGCACACCGGCACCAGCGCTTTCATTTCAGAGGCGACATACAGGTTGCCGTGTTCGTCGTGGCCCATGTACAGCGGGATGATGCCCAGGTGATCGCGGCCGATCAGGTAGGCGTCTTTCTCGGTATCGTACAGGGCGAAGGCGAACATGCCCTGCAGGTCGTCGAGGAAGTCCGGGCCTTTTTCCTGATACAGCGCCAGGATCACTTCACAGTCTGAACCGGTCTGGAACTCATAACGCTCGCTCAGCCGTTGGCGCAGCGCCTGGTGGTTATAGATTTCGCCGTTGACCGCCAGAACGTGGGTGTGCGCGGCGTTGTACAGCGGTTGGGCGCCATTGTTGACGTCGACGATCGACAGGCGCTCGTGCGCCAGAATGGCTTTATCGCTGGCGTAAACGCCGGACCAGTCCGGGCCGCGATGGCGCATCAGACGCGACAGCTCCAGCGCTTTTTTACGCAGTTCAACGGGATCGGACTTCAGATCGAGCACACCGAAAATAGAACACATACCACTCTCCTAACGACTTTTTTGACTGTGATGTTGTTTTTGCTGTTATGGGCAGCATTGCCGGTTTATCAATGACGAGCCGGCGTTGCCGCGCTGTGTTTATGAAAATGCGTCAAAAGCCGCGGGGGATGCAAGCGTTTTAACGTGGCGCTGAAAAATAGTTGTCAGGGGGGATGCGTTTTTTAGCGGATTTTCAGTTAATGGCGTTAAAAATTATCGATTGTTCAATTTTTTCCGTAATGGATGAGTTGCCGGCCAATTTTACCGGCAACTCATTGCCGACTATCAGACGGTCGGTTGCCACAGGGTGAAGGCGACGTCCGGCGTCCAGCCGGCGTTAGACGTATGCGCCTGCAGGCAGGCATACTTTTTGCCGTTATAGCTCACCCGGTCGCCGGCTTTATAGCCGTGGTTATTCTGCCACTCGGCCACGCCCGGATCGGGCGGCGTGCCGCCGTCGGCGGTTTTCACCGCCAGCGCGCCGCTCGGCAGCGAGGTATTGCCCTCGCCGTCGGTGGCGGTGACAAAATAGCTGTACTGGGTAGCCGGCGTCAGGCCGCTGTCCTGCAGCGACAGGCCGGCGGTTTGGCCAATGGCGGCGCCGTTGCGATAAACGCTGTAGTGGCTTATCGGTTTGGCGCCGGCGGCGGCGCGCCAGTTCAGCGTCAGCGAGCTCGAGGTGAGGGCGCTGGCGCTCAACGCCGTGGGCGCCTCAGGCTTTCCCGGCAGCGGCGGGGTGACTCCGCCCTGGATCAGTGCGGCGTAACGGGTTTTGAATTCCCAGCCGTAGGCCACGCCGGCCTTGCTTTTGCCGTTGTCCCAGTTCACCGACCAGGTCATCAATCCCTTGATCGACAGATTTTTGGCGTCGAGCCGCGCAAAGGCGTTGTAGACCGCCTGTTTGTCGACCACATAGCCGGTGGCTGCGGCGTCGTTGTTGCTCGGCAGGCCGATGACGAATTTCGCCGCCGGGATTTTGGTGTAGCCGCGGGTGCCGGTCACCAGACTTTCCGTCAGGTAGTACAGGAAGTCTTCCTTCATGGCGTCGTTGTTTTGGGTGATCCAGGCGTTGAGCTCATCCACCCAGATGCCGTCGCCGCCCTGGTTATAATATTGCGGCGCGATAAAGTCATAATATCCCTCAAGCGCGTTAATATAATCGAGATAGCTGCCGTTGGTGCGCAAATAAGGGAATTCCGGCGCCATGCTGACAATAAAGTTTTTGCCTTGTGCGGCGTAGTGCGCTTTTACCTTTTTCAACGCGGCCGGCAATACGGTTTTATTGTTGGCCGCGCCAATGGCCGCCTGTTCCAAATCGATATCCAGCCCGTCGAAGCCGTAAGTTTCCACCAGGCGGATAATTTCATTGGCCAGCGGCTCTTCGTCGCCGGTTTTCAGTTCGATATGCGCATCGGCGCCGCCCAGAGAAATCAGCACCGCGCGCCCCTGGCCGTTCAGCACCCCTACCTGGCGGCGGAATTCGGCGTCGGACAGGTTGTACGGCTTGAAGGTCGGGATGCCCTGGCCCTTCATAAAGGCGACCGCCACCACGTTGTACTCGGGCGGGATGTCGGTCAGGTTCATATTGGCGAACTGGCCTTGCTGATAACCGTCGCTGGCGCCGGCGGCCCAGTTATGCCAGAAACCCATCATGATTTTTTTGTTGGCCATGTCCGGCATGGCGGCTGCGTCGTCTGCGGCTTGCGCATTGATAATATTATGGGTGCTCATAGTGGCCTCGTTATTTTTGGGGTAAGAGTATTTCCACACGCCGCCGATACGGTTATTGGCGGGGCGTAAATACATAGTGCGGTTTTTTAACGAGGGGAGAATGAAACCTTTGGCGGCCAATAATAAATTAAATTCAAACGGAAGGGCGAATGGGCAGGGCGGCCGGCGCCGCCGCCGCCATTAAAAGATATTGATATCGGCGACCGAAGGGAAAATATAGCTCGGGCGGAACGGCATGGTTTCGACGTCGTTCAGCGTGGAGACGCCGGACAGCACCAGCACGGTTTCCAGACCGGCCTGGAAGCCCGCCAGGATATCGGTACGCAGGTTGTCGCCGACGATCACCGTTTCTTCCGAATGCGCCTGCATTTTGTTCAGCGCGGCGCGGATGATCCACGGGCTGGGCTTGCCGACGTAAAACGGCTTGCGGCCGGTGATCTTTTCGATCGGGGCGCACAGCGCGCCGCAGGCCGGCGTAAAGCCGTGGCCATGGCTGTCGGGATTGGTGGCGATAAAGCGCGCGCCGTTGTTCACGAAGTAGGCGGCCTTGTGCATCATGTCCCAGTTGTAGGAACGGGTTTCGCCGACGATCACGAAGTCCGGGTTGATGTCGGTGATGGTGAAACCGGCCTTGTACAGTTCGTGGATCAGCGCGCCTTCGCCCACCACATAGGCTTTCTTGCCTTCCTGACGGCGCAGGAAATCGGCGGTGGCCATCGCCGAGGTGTAAAACGCGCTTTCCGGCACCTCAAGGCCGGCGGCGGCGAAGCGGTTCGCCAGATCCTGCGCGGTCTGCGACGGATAGTTGGTCAGCACCACCAGCGGCATGCCCTGTTCCTGAATGCGCGCCAGGAACAGATCGGCGCCGGGAACCGGCGTGTTGTCATGCAGCAGCACGCCGTCGATATCACATATAACGTTCTTGATTGTCATTGTTGCTGTTTCTCATGATTGCGGCAGGCAAAAAGCGACGATAGCACACCTGCCAGAAGCGGCGGATCAGCTTTCCAGCAATCGCTGCAATAGCACGCCGTTGAGCATCGCCCGCTTGGCCAGGGCGAAAGCGCCGATCGCCGAGCGATGATTGAGTTCGGAGGTGACCACCGGCAGATTTTTGCGGAAGTCCTTCAGCACCTGGGTGTTGATGCAGCTTTGGATCGCCGGCAGCAGCACTTTTTCCGCCTCGGTGATTTCACCGGCGATCACCACCTTCTGCGGGTTGAACAGGTTGATGGCGATGGCCACCGCCTTGCCCAGGTAGCGGCCGACGTGTTCGATCACTTCGCCGGCCAGCAGGTCGCCGCGGTTGGCGGCCTTGCAGATGGCGGCGATGCTGCAGTCGTCCAGCGTCAGCTTGCTCGGGTAGCCCTGCGTCAGCAGCTGACGCACCCGGTGCTCGATCGCCGCATTGGCGGCCACGGTTTCCAGGCAGCCGAAGTTGCCGCAGTGGCAGCGCTCGCCCAGCGGATCGATCTGGATATGGCCAATCTCGCCGACGTTGCCGTTGTTGCCGAGGAAGATCTGGCCGTTGACGATGATGCCGGCGCCGGTGCCGCGGTGCAGGCGCACCAGAATAGAGTCTTCGCAATCGCGGGTGGCGCCAAAATAGTGTTCCGCCAGCGCCAGGCTGCGGATATCGTGGCCAACGAAGCTGGTGACGTTAAAGCGCTGCTGCAGGTTGTCCACCAGCGCCCAGTTGTTGACGCTGATGTGCGGCATGTAGCGCACCACGCCCAGCGCAGGATCCACCAGGCCGGGCAGGATCACCGCAATGGCGATCAGCTCGCGCAGCTTGCGCTGGTTGCTCTCGATAAACTGCGCGATGGCGGCGAACAGCGCGTTTTCCAGCGTTTCCTGGGTGCGCTCCGGCAGCGGGTAGTGTTCCTCGCCCAGCGATTTGCCGCTCATGTCGTACAGGGTAATGGTGGCGTCGTGGCGCCCGAGGCGCACGGCGACGGTATGGAAATGACGGGTTTCGGAAACGATGGAGATGGCGCGGCGGCCGCCGGTGGAGGCTTGCTGATCGACTTCCTTGATCAGCCCGCGCTCCAACAGCTGGCGAGTAATTTTAGTGACGCTGGCGGGCGCTAGCTGGCTGAGTTCGGCAATCTGAATGCGCGAGATCGGACCCTGCTGGTCGATCAGGCGATAAACTGCCGCGCCGTTGAGTTGTTTGACTAAGTCAACATTCCCTATCTGTGCTTGTCCGCCGGTGCTCATCAATAATTTTACTCGCTGTTCATTGAATTAAACCTCGTTACCGTTAACGAGCGTTTTGGTGATGTTAAAATCACCGGTAAAGGCGGTCAGGTTAGCCACTTTGCCGGCTTCAATGGTGCCCAGCAGGCGGTCAACGCCGATCGCGCGCGCCGGATACAGCGTCGCCATGCGCAGCGCTTCGTCGAGCGCGATGCCGATGTGTTCCACGCTGTTCCGCACCGCTTCGATCATGGTCAGCGCAGAGCCGCTCAGGGTGCCGTTTTCATCCACGCACAGCCCGTCACGATAGTATATTGTTTTACCGGCGAAAATAAATTGGTCAATATCGGCTCCCGCCGGAGCGGTCGCGTCGGTGACCAGCACCAACTTATCACCTTTCAGGCGTTTGGCGTTACGGATACTCGCCCAGGCCACGTGATGGCCGTCGGCGATGATGCCGGTATAGACCTCCGGCGTGTCGAAGATCGCGCCCATCAGCCCCGGTTCGCGGCCGGTGATGTACGGCATGGCGTTGTACAGGTGGGTGGCGAAGCTGATGCCGGCGGCGAAGCCGGTGCGGGCCTGATCGTAGGTGGCGTTCGAGTGGCCGGCGGAGACGATGATGCCGGCCTCGGTCAGCTGCTTGATAAAGTGCGGCTCCACCATTTCCGGCGCCAGCGTCACTTTGGTTATCACGTCGGCGTTGGCGCACAGGTAGTCGATCATTTCCCGGGTCGGCTTGCGGATAAACGCCGGGTTGTGGGTGCCTTTTTTCACCGGGCTGAGGTATGGCCCTTCCAGGTGCAAACCGAGCGCCTGGTTACGGTGCTTTTTCAGATAAGCGCGCATCACTTCGATGCTGTGCTTCATAAATTCGTCGCTGCTGGTGATCAGCGTCGGCAGATAGCTGGTGCAGCCGGACTTTTCGTTGGCGCGCTGCATGATCTCCAGCGTGTCTTCCGAAATGGCCTCCAGCGAATCGTTGAACTGTACGCCGCCGCAGCCGTTCAGCTGCACGTCGATCAGTCCGGGGGCCAGGATAGCGCCACCCAGATCGCGCGTTTCGATGCCGGCGGGCAATTCGGCCACCGGGCAGACTCTTTCAATCAGCCCATCAGCGATAATCACTGCATGGTCATCAAGTACGTCGTGGCCGGTAAAAATCCGGCCTTGGGTTAAAGCGAACATCGTAGCCCCCTGCAAAGATTAAAGACTCTTAACGCTTTCCGCTTCTAACTCGCGGAAGTATTTAACGGTTTTGACTTTCAGTTCCATGGTGGCCGGTTCGTCGCATACCACCACCGCCTTGGCGTGCAGCTGCAGGCAGCTGATGGTCCACATGTGGTTGATATTGCCTTCCACTGCGGCTTCCAGCGCCTGGGCCTTGGCGTGGCCGGTCACCAGAATCATCACTTCTTCCGCATCCAGCAGCGTGCCCACGCCGACGGTCAACGCATATTTCGGCACCAGGCTGACGTCGCCGCCGAAGAAGCGCGAGTTGGCGATGCGGGTGTCCTCGGTCAGCGTTTTGATGCGGGTGCGCGAAGCCAGTGAAGACGCCGGCTCGTTGAACGCGATGTGGCCGTCGATGCCGACGCCGCCCATAAACAGGTTAATTTTACCGTAAGACTTGATCTTCTCTTCATACTGGCGGCATTCGGCGTCGACGTCGGCGGCGTTGCCGTTCAGCAGGTTGATATTTTCACGTGGGATATCAACGTGATCAAAGAAATTACGGTACATGAAGGTATGATAGCTTTCCGGGTGTTCCTGCGGCAGGCCAACGTATTCATCCATGTTGAAAGTCACAACATGCTTAAAGCTTACTTCACCTGCTTTGTGCATCGCAATCAGATGTTTGTACGCTTCCAGCGGCGTGCCGCCGGTTGGCAGGCCGAGGACAAACGGACGCTCTGCGGTTGGCTTGAATGCGTTGATGCGTTGAACGATATGGCGGGCGGCCCATTTGCCGACTTGTGCGGTATCTTTCAGTGGGATAAGTCTCATCTAACACCTCTTTGGGTAAGTAAACTAAAGCTATACTGTACGGGCCTGATGGAGAGTCCTAAGCGTAAACCAGCTTTATGATTCTCGCGTGAATCGTCCGTCCAGTTGATTTTTTGAATGATAAAATAAGTTTTGTGTGATGGCTAGCAATCTGGCAGTTTAAGACTACTTTTTGGTGATATAAATCACAAAAAAGGAGGTTTTAATTTGCGATACAAAATAATTTTTTTACACTCCGCATGAGTGATACGTGCCATGCGTTTTTTCTAAAAGGTAGTGAGAGCGTCAAATAAACTACTAATAGGGTCCGTCCGCGGACGACATAGGGGGAAAAGGTGAACATTCTTAGTTATTTGCAAAAAGTGGGGCGGGCCCTGATGGTGCCGGTCGCCACGCTGCCCGCCGCCGCCATCTTGATGGGGATCGGGTACTGGATCGACCCTGTCGGTTGGGGCGGCGACAACGCGCTCGCCGCTTTCTTCATTAAGTCCGGCTCCGCCATCATCGACAATATGTCGGTGCTGTTCGCCATCGGCGTGGCCTACGGCATGTCGAAAGACAAGGACGGCGCCGCCGCGCTGACCGGCTTCGTCGGTTTCCTGGTGTTGACCACCCTTTGTTCGCCGGCCGCCGTGTCGATGATTCAAAAAATCCCTCTCGATCAGGTCCCGGCCGCGTTCGGCAAAATCCAAAACCAGTTCGTCGGTATTCTGGTGGGCATCATCTCCGCCGAGATCTACAACCGCTTCAGCAGCGTTGAGCTGCCGAAGGCGCTGTCGTTCTTCAGCGGACGCCGCCTGGTGCCGATCCTGATCTCCTTCCTGATGATCCTGGTGGCCTTTATCCTGATGTACATCTGGCCGGTCATCTTCAACGGTCTGGTGAGCTTCGGCGAATACATTCAGAAAATGGGCTCCGTCGGCGCGGGCATTTACGCCTTCTTCAACCGTCTGCTGATCCCGGTCGGTCTGCACCATGCGCTGAACTCGGTGTTCTGGTTCGACGTGGCCGGCATTAACGATATCCCTAACTTCCTCGGCGGCCAGCAGTCTATCGAAGCCGGCAAGGCGGTGGTGGGCATCACCGGCCGTTATCAGGCGGGCTTCTTCCCGATCATGATGTTCGGCCTGCCGGGTGCGGCGCTGGCCATCTATCACTGCGCGCGTCCGGAAAACAAAGCCAAAGTGGCGGGCATCATGTTGGCCGCCGCCTTCGCCGCCTTCTTCACCGGCATCACCGAACCGCTGGAATTCTCCTTCATGTTCGTGGCGCCGGTGCTGTACGTGATCCACGCCGTGCTGACCGGGATTTCGGTCTTCATCGCCGCCAGCATGCACTGGATCGCCGGTTTCGGCTTCAGCGCCGGCCTGGTGGATATGGTGCTGTCGTCGCGCAACCCGCTGGCGACCCACTGGTACATGCTGATCCCGCAGGGCCTGGCGTTCTTCGTTATCTACTATCTGGTGTTCCGCTTTACCATCAACAAGTTCAACCTGATGACCCCGGGCCGTGAACTGGCGGTAGCCGGCGACGAAACCGACGGTTACGACGTCAACGTCGATACCCAGACCGGTAAAGACGAAAACGAAACCACCACCCTGGCGCGTCGCTACGTGGGCGCCATCGGCGGTTCCGACAACCTGACCGGCATCGACGCCTGCATCACCCGTCTGCGCCTGAACGTGAAAGACTCCGCGTTGGTGAATGACGCGCTGGCGAAACGCCTGGGCGCATCCGGCGTGATCCGCCTGAACAAACAGAGCGTACAGGTGATTGTCGGCACCCGCGCCGAACTGATCGCCAGCGCCATGCGCAACGTGGTCGCCGCCGGCCCGGTCGCGGCCGCCGCCGCTCCAGCCGCTGCGCCGGCCGCAGAAGCCAGGCCGCAGGCGGTGCCTAATGCGCCTAAAGCGGCCTTCGAAACGCTGGTGGCGCCGGTGACCGGTGAAGTGGTGGCGCTCGATCAGGTGCCTGACGAAGCCTTCGCCAGCAAAGCGGTCGGCGACGGTCTGGCGATCCGCCCGACCGACAAGACCGTGGTGGCGCCGGCCGACGGCACCGTGGTGAAAATCTTCAACACCAACCACGCGTTCTGTCTGGAAACCGACAAGGGCGCCGAGATCGTGGTGCACATGGGCATCGATACCGTGGCGTTGAACGGCCAGGGCTTCAAACGTCTGGTGGAAGAGGGCGCGGAGGTGAAAGCCGGCCAGCCGATCCTGGAGTTGGATCTGGAGTACCTGAACGCCAACGCGCGTTCGATGATCAGCCCGGTGGTGGTCAGCAATTCCGACGACTATGCCGGCCTGGCGGCGCTGGCGAGCGGCTCCGTAGTCGCCGGCCAGACCACGCTGTTCGAGATCCAGAAGTAACGGGTTTTACCTGAGCAGTGCCCGGGGTGTTCACGCGTCATGACGGCGTTCACCCTTATTTTGGCGGGAAGAGAGCAATCTCTTCCCGCTTTTTTTATCTGTGCGCGCCCCATTAGGGGGCGTTGCGCGATGGCGGTGCAGCACGGCGCATTTTTCGTGAAACAAACGGTTGTTTCCGGGCGTGGCTTGTTGGATCATAGGCGGTTATGTGTAGCGCTTTGCATTGAGGAATAGTGAAATGAGTGAGGCTGAAGCCCGCCCAACCAATTTTATCCGTCAGATCGTCGATGAAGATCTGGCGTCAGGGAAACATACGTCGGTCCATACCCGTTTCCCGCCGGAGCCTAACGGCTACCTGCATATCGGCCACGCCAAATCCATTTGCCTGAACTTTGGCATCGCCAAAGACTATCAGGGTCAGTGCAACCTGCGTTTCGATGACACCAACCCGGTGAAAGAAGACATCGAGTTCGTGGATTCGATCAAGCACGACGTGGAGTGGCTGGGCTTCGAGTGGAGCGGCAACGTCCGTTACTCTTCCGATTATTTCGACCAGCTGCACCAGTATGCGGTGGAGCTGATCGCCAAGGGGCTGGCCTACGTCGACGAACTGTCGCCTGAGCAGATCCGCGAATACCGCGGCAGCCTGACCTCGCCGGGCAAAGACAGCCCGTACCGCGGCCGCAGCGTGGAAGAAAACCTGGCGCTGTTCGAGAAAATGCGCAACGGCGAATTCGCCGAGGGCACCGCCTGCCTGCGCGCCAAGATCGACATGGCTTCGCCGTTTATCGTGATGCGCGATCCGGTGCTGTACCGCATCAAGTTCGCCGAACACCACCAGACCGGCAACAAATGGTGCATCTACCCGATGTACGATTTCACCCACTGCATTTCCGATGCGCTGGAAGGGATCACCCATTCGCTGTGTACCCTGGAGTTCCAGGACAACCGCCGTCTGTATGACTGGGTGCTGGATAACATCTCCATTCCTTGCCACCCGCGCCAGTACGAGTTCTCGCGCCTCAATCTTGAATACGCCATCATGTCGAAGCGCAAGCTGAACCTGCTGGTGACCGAGAAGATTGTCGAAGGCTGGGATGATCCGCGCATGCCGACCGTATCCGGCCTGCGTCGCCGCGGCTACACCGCCGCTTCGATCCGCGAGTTCTGCCAGCGTATCGGCGTGACCAAGCAGGACAACAACGTCGAAATGGTGGCGCTGGAATCCTGCATCCGCGACGATCTGAACGAGAACGCCCCGCGCGCCATGGCGGTGCTGGATCCGGTGAAAATCGTCATCGAGAACATGCGCGAAGGCGTGGAGCTGGTCACCATGCCAAACCACCCGAACAAGCCGGAGATGGGCAGCCGCGAAGTGCCGTTCAGCCGCGAGATTTATATCGACCGCGCCGACTTCCGCGAAGAAGCCAACAAGCAGTACAAGCGTCTGGTGCTGGGCAAGGAAGTGCGCCTGCGCAACGCCTACGTGATCAAGGCCGAGCGGGTCGAAAAGGACGCCGAAGGCGAAATCACCACCATCTTCTGCAGCTACGACGCCGAGACGCTGAGCAAGGATCCGGCCGACGGGCGCAAGGTGAAGGGCGTGATCCACTGGGTTTCCGCCGCGCACGCGCTGCCGGCCGAGATCCGCCTGTACGATCGCCTGTTCAGCGTGCCGAACCCGGCGGCGGCGGAAGACTTCCTCGCCACCATCAACCCGGAATCGCTGATTATCAAGCACGGCTTCGTCGAGCCGAGCCTGGCGACGGCGCAGCCGGAGAAAGCCTATCAGTTCGAGCGCGAAGGCTATTTCTGCGCCGACAGCCGTTACTCTTCGGCCGAGCATCTGGTGTTCAACCGCACCGTCGGCCTGCGCGACACCTGGGCTAAAATTGGGGCCTGAGCCTTAACGTCGTCCCGGTAATGCATGGAAGCGCAGCTTAGGCTGTAATGCCAGTCAGTTAAGCCTGACTGGCATTTTTTTATCCAATTTCTGTACGCTCCGTGCAGGCGGAATTGCCGTAAATACCCTGCATTTCTCTGCTACCGCAATGTACGGCAATTGGAGGGGCCGAAGGCGCGACCCCTCCACCCGCGCCTTCGCTTAACACCGTCTGCCCTGCGGGAATTACTCGGCCCGTCCTGGGCCTCGCCCCTTCGGGGCCGCTGCAAGCAGCGTTCAAATCTGCTCCCGGCAGATTTGTCCTCGCTGCACCCGCGTTGTCGGGCGGGTCGGCTACGACAAACGTCCCTGTTAGTCTCGCCTCAACCGGCCTTCCCTGGCCGGTTGCCCCTGACAACGCCGTCTTGCTCGGCAGCCGGCGATGCGCGCCCAAGGTCAACACCCGAATCTGCAGCCACCGGGCAACTTGTCCCCTCCGTTTGATATTGCGTTATGGAAGACAGTGAAAATGATGGGATGAGCACGATGTTAGGCGCCCTTGAAGACGCCGAACGCAGGAGCGGCGCATAGGCGAAACCGCCAAGGACGGCGGTTTCAGGCGAGACAGGCAGGGACGCCTGTCGTAGCCGGCCATGATGCGCTGAGACGGAGGGAGGACAAATCTGTCAGGAACAGATTTGAACGCTGCTTGCAGCGGCCCCGAAGGGGCGAGGCCCAGGATGGGCCGAGTAACGTTGGCACAGCCAACCGTCTGATTGGGCAAAGGCGCGGGTTGCAAGGGGCCGCGCCCACGGTCCCTTGCTCGGTCGAGGCGCGTGATCCTCATGGCGCATCTCCCCTTTATCGACCGAAAATTTCACGGACGCCTGCAGAAAACGCTAACTGACAAGCATTACAGCTTAGGCTGCGCTTTTTTTATTTCATCAGCCGGTATTGTTTTTCGCGCTTTATTTTCCTTTCTGCCGCTTCATTCCCCTTCGTCATTTTAATCATCAATTGCTTGATACATGGCGTGATTTGCATAATCCTTTTTTATATATTCGCGATGCGAATTAATGTCATTTGGAGAGCGCTCTCATATTTTTTCTTCTGGCTGACAATATTTAACGGGCTGAAACCATTAATCGTCTTTGGTTGACCTGATATTGATTTTTATTCTGATTTTATTGAATTTTTTATTCAACACTCTGTTTGCACAATGTCGTAACAAAATCTCATCGATATGTGCTCCTTGTCATAGTTTGACAAATCTCTGTCATTTTTCATTTGATAATTCGCGACGCGAAAAATAGTCTGTCTGTAGCAATAAGTGCTGTGGGGATTCAACCCTGCGGCGATATTTTTTACCCGGTTGGGTTTTTTATTAGCGGTCGCGCAGGGCAGTGGTAAACACAGGCGGCTGCAACTTTTAAAGTTAAGTCAAAGAGGAATTTCATATGGGTACGCACGGTGCTCAGCGTAAAACGCTGGCGCTCGCTGTCGCGGGCGCGCTGTTGGGAACAGGGTTTGCCATGGCCCCTGGGGCGAAAGCCGCAGGGTTTATCGATGATTCCACGCTGACCGGCGGCATTTATTACTGGCAACGTGAGCGTGACCGCAAAGATCTCGACCCGACCAGCGACGATTACAATAAATACACCACCAACCTGTCGCACTCCACCGCCAACCTGAGCCTGGACTTCGCCTCGGGCTACGCCTGGGACATGTTCGGTCTGGACGTCGGGGCCTTTACCGCTATCGAGCTGGCCGAGTCCAGCGCCAGCGGCCACCCGAATGAAATCGCCTTTTCCTCGAAAAACCGGACCTACGACGAAGACTATTCCGGCGATAAAGGCGGCATCAGCCTGTATAAAGCCGCCGGTAAATTCAAATACGGCCCGATCTGGGCGCGCGCCGGTTACATCCAACCCAGCGGCCAGACGCTGATCGCCCCGCACTGGAGCTTTATGCCGGGAACCTATCGCGGCGCGGAGGCGGGCGCCAACTTTGACTACGGCGACGCCGGCGCTCTGAGCTTCTCCTACATGTGGGCGGACAAATACAAGGCGCCGTGGCATATCGAGATGGATGACTTCCGCCAAAACGATAAAACAACCGGCGTCTCCTATCTGCACTCTTTGGGCGCCAAGTACGACTTCAAAAACGATCTGGTGTTGGAAGCCGCCTTTGGTCAGGCGGAAGGCTATGTGAATCAGTATTTCACCAAGGCATCCTACAAATTCGACCTGCTGGGCAATCCGCTGACCACCAGCTACCAGTTCTACGGTGCGGAAGACCGCATCGGCGACAAGAACGATCCGAACAGCATCTACGACGGCCTGGCCTGGCTGCAGGCACTGACCTTCGGCTATACCACCGGTCAGTTCAACTGGCGTCTGGAAGGCACCATGGTCAAGGCGGAAGGCAATCAGGGCTTCTTCCTGCAGCGCATGACGCCGACCTACGCCTCTTCCAACGGCCGCCTCGACGTGTGGTGGGATAACCGCTCCGACTTCAACGCCAACGGCGAGAAGGCGGTCTACGCCGGCGTGATGTACGACCTGAGCAACTGGAACCTGCCGGGCATGGCGGTCGGCGGCTCCTACGTCTACGCCTGGGACGCCAAGCCGAGCACCAACCCGATTTACGATCAGAGCCAGCGCCTGAAAGAGAGCGCCTGGAGCCTGGACGCGCTGTACACCATCCAGGAAGGGCGCGCCAAAGGCACGCTGCTCAAGCTGCACTACACCCAATACGATAACCACACCAATATCCCGAGCTGGGGCGGCGGTTACGGCAACATCTTCCAGGACGAGAAAGACGTCAAATTTATGGTCATCGCGCCATTCACCATTTTCTGATGCGTTCCCCGGCGATTGCGCCGGGGCAACTGAACGGGAATATAACGATGAAAAAAATCATGCTGATATTGGCCGCCGCCGCTGCGCTGAGCGCCTGCGCGCAACCGGCCGCGCCGCCGGAAGACGCCAAACTGAAACAGGCCTACAGCGCCTGCATCAATACCGCAGAGGGATCGCCGGAAAAACTGCAGTCGTGCCGGGCGGTGCTGAACGTGCTGAAGCAAGAGAAACGGCACCGGCAGTTCGCCGAGAAAGAAACGGTGCGGGTGATGGATTATCAGAACTGCCTTCAGGCGGTGCACAGCGGCAACGGTCAGGCGTATGACGCCAGGTGCGGCAAGATTTGGCAAGAGATCCGCGACAACAACAATTAAGGATGAAGCAGATGAACCGATTCAAACTGAGTGCGCTTGCCGCGCTGACGGCAACCCTTGGGCTGTTTGGCGGCGCGGGGAATGCGCTGGCCAATCAGCAGCTGGTGGATCAACTGAGCCAGCTGAAGCTGAATGTGAAAATGGTCGACAACCGCGCCGCCGACGGCGGCCTGGACTGCGCCGCGTTGGGCGCCGACTGGGCGGCGTGCAATCGGGTATTGATCACCCTGAGCAACGACGGCCAGGCGATCACCGGCGGCGACTGGGCGATTTATTTCCACAGCGCGCGCCAAACCCTGCAGGTGGATAACGAACAATTCAGGATAACGCACCTGACCGGCGATCTGTACAAACTGGAGCCGACCGCGACGTTCAGCGGTTTCCCGGCAGGGCAGGCGGTGACCATCCCGATCGTCGCCGAATACTGGCAACTGTTTAAAACCGATTTCGTACCGCGCTGGTACGCCGCGTCCGGCGACGCCAAACCGAAAATTCTGCGCAATACCGATACCGAAGATCTGAGCCGCTTCGTGGCGCCCTTTACCGGCGACCAGTGGAAGCGCACCAAGGACGACAACAACGTTCTGATGACGCCGGCTTCGCGCTTTATCAACAACGCCGCGCTGAAAACCCTGCCGGCCGCCGCGCTGCGCGGCCAGATTGTGCCGACGCCGCGGGAGGTGAAGGTGCATCCGCAGGATGTCGACCTGAGCAAGGGCGTGGCGCTGGATTTGAGCGCGCTGGCCAAACCGGCGGCCGAGGCCGTAGGCCAGCGCTTCGCGCTGCTGGGCGTGGCCGCTAACGCGCAGGGCTATCCGATCAACACCGCGATCCAACCGGGCAGGTTCAAAGGCCCGCTGGCGGTGTCGGGCGCCTATGAGCTGAAAATCGGCAGGCAGGAAGCGCGCGTGATCGGCTTCGATCAGGCGGGGGTATTCAACGGGCTGCAGTCGATCCTGTCGCTGGTGCCGAGCGATGGCGGCAGCGACATCGCCACGTTGGACGCCAAAGACGCGCCGCGTTTCCCGTATCGCGGCATCTTTCTCGACGTGGCGCGCAACTTCCATCATAAAGACGCGGTGCTGCGCCTGCTGGATCAGATGGCGGCCTACAAGCTGAATAAATTCCACTTCCACCTGAGCGACGACGAAGGCTGGCGCATCGAAATCCCGGGCCTGCCTGAACTGACCGACGTCGGGGGCCGGCGCTGCCACGACCTGAGCGAAACCGCCTGCCTGCTGCCGCAGTATGGCCAGGGGCCGGAGGCATACGGCGGCTTCTTCTCCCGGCAGGACTATATCGACATCGTCAAATACGCGCAGGCGCGCCAGATTGAGGTGATCCCGGAAATCGACATGCCGGCGCACGCGCGCGCGGCGGTGGTTTCCATGGAGGCGCGTTACAAAAAACTGCATGCGGCGGGCAAAGAGCGCGAGGCCAACGAGTTCCGCCTGGTCGATCCGACCGATACTTCCAACACGACTTCGGTGCAGTACTTCAACCGCCAGAGCTATCTGAACCCGTGCCTGGACTCCTCCAAACGCTTTGTCGACAAGGTGATCGGCGAGATTGCCCAAATGCATCGAGAGGCCGGCCAGCCGTTGAACACCTGGCATTTCGGCGGTGACGAAGCGAAAAATATTCGCCTGGGGGCGGGGTATACCGATCGCCTGAAACCTGAAGCGGGCAAGGGCATAATCGACCAGAGCAAGGAAGACAAGCCCTGGGCGAAATCCCGGGTGTGCCAGGCGATGATCGAAGACGGCAAGGTGGCCGATATGGCGCATCTGCCGAGCTACTTCGGGCTGGAGGTCAGCCAACTGGTGAAGGCGCACGGCATCGGCAGAATGCAGGCCTGGCAGGATGGCCTGAAAGATGCGCAGGACGCCGGCGCGTTCGCCACGCCGCGCGTGGGCGTGAACTTCTGGGACACCCTGTACTGGGGCGGTTTCGACAGCGCCAATGACTGGGCGAACAAGGGCTACGAGGTGATCATCTCCAACCCGGATTACGTTTATATGGACTTCCCTTACGAGGTGAATCCGGACGAGCGCGGTTATTACTGGGGCACCCGCTTCAGCGACGAACGGAAGATGTTCAGCTTCGCGCCGGACAACCTGCCGCAGAACGCCGAAACCTCGGTGGACCGCGACGGCAATCGCTTCACCGCCAGAAGCGACAAACCCTGGCCGGGCGCCTACGGCATCTCCGCCCAGCTGTGGAGCGAAACCCAGCGCACCGACCCGCAAATGGAATACATGATCTTCCCGCGTTCGCTGTCGGTAGCCGAACGCGCCTGGCATCGCGCCTCCTGGGAGCAGGATTACCGGGCCGGCCGCGAGTACCGGGGCGGGAAAACGCACTTTGTCGACGGCAAGGCTCTGGATCAGGACTGGCTGCGCTTCGCCAACCTGCTCGGCCAGCGCGAGCTGGCCAAGCTGGACAAGGGCGGCGTCAGCTATCGCCTGCCGGTGCCGGGCGCGCGCGTCACCGGCGGCAAGCTGGAGGCGAATATCTCTCTGCCGGGGCTGGGCATCGAGTACTCCACCGACGGCGGTAAGCAATGGCAGCGCTATGACGCCAACGCCGGGCCGGCGGTCTCCGGCGAGGTGCTGGTGCGTGCGGTCAGCCCGGACGGCAAGCGTTACAGCCGCGCCGAGAAGGTTTAAGCCGGCTGATGCGGCCCGCTGCGTGTCGGCGGCGGGCCGAGGGTGAAGTGAGAGAAGTCGGTGGAGTTACGCCGCTGCAATTGTGGTATTTCGTCAAGTGAACCTTCCCCGGCGCTGCCGGGGCTTTTTTTCCCGCCGGCGACGGGCACAAAAAAACCGCCCTGAGGCGGTTGTTCAATCCCGGAGGATTACTTGGCGTCGTGCAGCGTATCGTCTTCGCGGCAGTCACCGGTTTCACAGTGGCCGTACAGGTACAGGCTGTGGTTGGTGAGTTTGATGCCGTGTTGCTTGGCGATGTCGCGCTGACGCGCTTCGATCGATTCATCTCTGAATTCGATCACTTTGCCGCAGTCCAGGCAGATCAGGTGATCGTGGTGGTGCTGCTGGGTCAGTTCGAATACGGACTTGCCGCCTTCGAAATTGTGACGAGTCACAATGCCCGCATCATCAAACTGGTTCAGCACGCGGTAAACCGTCGCCAGTCCGATTTCTTCGCCCATATCTATCAGTTTTTTATACAAATCTTCCGCACTGACGTGATGGCATTCCGGATTTTGCAGTACTTCCAGGATTTTGAGTCGCGGAAGCGTGACTTTTAAGCCGGCCTTCTTCAATGCGGTGTTGTTGTCAGTCATGCGGATTCAGTCCTGTTACTATGCTAATCAAGTTGAGGCGTTCTCGCCTGTGGCATCGGTCGGCACAAAGAGTTAATTGCGTCTCATTATAGAACCGGTTGCCCTAAATGGAAACCGCCGGTTGTTAACAAAGATATAATTGCACTATTGCATGGTACACATGCAACGCCTTGATGGATGGGATAAACCGATATCTCAGTCTACCGTGACGATGTGGGAAGTTACCAATATGTAGCTTCTATTGCAGCAATCCATGCTGCCGATGACGGCCCTGCTGGCCACACTATGCACTTTGCAGGGCCTTTGTTCAACCTTTAGGCAACAATGGCCTCAGCCGACGATGTCGGCCAGGCTCAGTTCTTCGACGATCTGTTTGACCCAGGCTTCGACACGTTCGTTGGTCAGCTCCGGTTGGCGATCTTCGTCGATAGCCAGGCCGATGAAGTGGTCGTCGTCCGCCAGGCCCTTGGACGCTTCGAAATGGTAGCCCTTGGTTGGCCAGTGGCCGACGATGGCGGCGCCGTGGGGTTCGATGATGTCGCGGATGGTGCCCATCGCATCACAGAAGTATTCCGCGTAGTCTTCCTGGTCGCCGCAGCCGAACAGCGCAACCAGCTTGCCGTTGAAGTCGACTTCTTCCAGCGTCGGGAAAAAGTCATCCCAGTCGCACTGCGCTTCACCGTAGTACCAGGTTGGGATACCCAGCAGCAGGATATCGAAACCTTCCAGATCCTCTTTGCTGCTTTTGGCGATGTCGTGCACTTCAGACACCTCGTCGCCAAACTGTTTCTGGAGAATTTTCTGGATCATTTTGGCAATGTTTTCGGTATTGCCAGTGTCGCTGCCAAAGAAAATGCCTACAGTAGCCATATCGCGTATAACCTTTAAATTCAATTAATTGCATTACACGATGTTAGTGCTGACCCCGCTAACACCGATTAAAATGATGCCATGGCAAAAGCCGGCCGCCGCAGTGGCGGGCGCCGTGTGGGCGCGGTCTCTTGCCGGTAAACGCCTATCATGCCAGAAATTTACCCCGGGGTTTTATCGCATTTATGCGATGCCGGAGGAGAGTAAAACGGTGTTGATCCGGCGTCATCCTTAACGCCGCGCCGCATGTGCGGCCGAAGAGATCAATGTTCTGGCTGTTCTTCCGCCAGCTGCGCCAGCAGCATTTGCTCAATGAGCTCGCTGCGGCTGATATTGCGCTGTTCCGCCAGTTTGTTCAGGGCGTCCACCGCATCCGCGTTGATTTTCAACTCCACGCGCCGCAATCCACGTACTTTATCGCGCCGCAGCTGATTGCGCTTATTGATTCTAAGCTGTTCATCGCGGGATAGCGGGTTGGTTTTCGGGCGCCCCGGACGGCGTTCATCTGCGAACAGATCCAGCGTCGTGCGATCCGTTTGTTCTTTTGCCATAGGTAGCGGTACTGCAAGGAAGTTTGCATCAAAAAGCGTTTTACACGCTTCCGGACGATTCGGTTAACACACTTCGGGCCAATAAACCCTAACCCAAATTCACCCCCGGACTGGCGTTAGCGAACACGCTGGGCAGGGCGGCAAAATTATAGCGCGCCATATTACCCCAGCAGATAGAGCAACGACAATGCTTAACTGAGCCGAAAGCGCGCTAAGCCGTTATCTTTAGCGCGTTTTTTCGCCAGCGACGGGCGTTTGTCAGGCTTCGCCGAGAAAACGGTGGATGGCGCGCAGCACCGCTTCCGGTTTTTCGGCGTGCACCCAGTGCCCGGTTCCCGCCACCACGTGCGCGCGGGCCAGCGGGAACTGGCGCGCGATGTCGGCGCGGTAACCGTCCTGCACGTAGGGCGACAGCCCGCCGCGGATGAACAGCGTCGGGTGCGGCCAGGCGGGCACCTCCTGCCAGCCGGTGACGTTTTCGTACTGCGCGATCAACACCGGCAGGTTGAAACGCCATTCGCCGTTGTGGAAGGATTTCAGCAGAAACTGGATCACCCCTTCTTCCTGCAGATAATCGCGCATCAGCTGGGCGGCCTGTTGGCGCTGGGTAATGCCGGCGGCGCTCACGGCCTTCAGCGCGGCGAAAATCTCATCGTGGCGGCGGGTGCGGTAATCCACCGGCGCCACGTCGATGACGATCAGCTTGTCGATGCGCTCCGGCGCAATGGCGGTCAGCGCCATCGCCGCTTTGCCGCCCATCGAATGGCCGATGACGATGACTTTCTCCAGCTGCAGGTCGTCGAGCAGCGTCAGCAGATCCTGCGCCATGGCCGGGTAGGTCATCTCTGCGGAACGCGGCGACAGGCCATGGTTGCGCAGATCGACCTTGATGACGCTGTGGCGCCGGTTCAGGTCGCGCGCCAGCACGCCCAGGTTGTCCAGATTGCCGAACAGGCCGTGGATCAGCAGCACCGGCAGGGCGTCCGACTCGGCGGCCAGCAGTTGATAATGTAATTTCATGGCGAAGTTCATGCTGAGAGAGATTCAGATTAGGGTATCATGATTGAATCGCACGATGAATAACGCGGAGTTGAGCGATGCAGCTTGAAGTACGACGGGAATAGGTATTAGTCTGCATTTTCCGTTTGGCGACACTTAGTGGTGTTCGCCCCCGCGCTTTTAACCTTATAATCCCATGGCTTGAATGCAGGATCTGGCTTCAGGTTCTAAGTAGAAAAAACAGTACTGGATAAAGATGAAAACTATTGAAGTCGACGAAGAGCTTTACCGTTATATTGCCAGCCACACGCAACACATCGGTGAGAGCGCGTCCGATATTTTACGCCGCATGTTGAAATTTACCGCAGGCCAACCGGTACGCTCCGTACCCGCCGCCGGCGCTCAGTCCGCCGAGTTGGAAAAGGCGGCGCCCGCGCAGCGCCCGCGCGATCGCGTGCGCGCCGTGCGTGAGCTGCTGCTGTCGGATGAGTACGCCGAGCAGAATAAGGCCGTTAACCGTTTTATGCTGGTGCTGTCCACGCTCTATACCCTCGATGCCGCCGGCTTTGCCGCCGCCACCGATGCGTTGCACGGCCGTACCCGCACCTACTTTGCCGGCGATCAGCAAACCCTGCTGGCCAACGGTACGCATACCAAGCCGAAACACGTTCCGGGCACCCCTTATTGGGTGATTACCAATACCAATACCGGCCGCAAACGCAGCATGATTGAACACATCATGCAGGCCATGCAGTTCCCGGCGGAACTGATAGAGAAAGTTTGCGGCACCGTCTAATTTAGCGAACAGCCCGTCATGCTGGCCGTGCGACATATTGCCCGGCCACTGGCAGGGATGAGGGAGATAGGTCGATGGCGAATAGTCCACGTGCCGGGCAGCCCGCCCGGCAAAGCGATTTGATCAACGTAGCCCAGCTTACGTCGCAGTACTATGTGCTGCAGCCGGAAGCGGGCAACGCCGCCCACGCGGTGAAATTCGGGACATCCGGTCACCGCGGCAGCGCGCTGCGCCACAGTTTTAATGAAGCGCACATTCTCGCCATCGCGCAGGCGATCGCCGAAGTTCGCCGTCAGCAGGGCACTACCGGTCCGTGCTACGTCGGCAAGGATACCCATGCGCTGTCGGAGCCGGCCTTCATTTCGGTGCTGGAAGTGCTGACCGCCAACGGCGTCGACGTGGTCGTGCAGGAAAACAACGGCTTCACGCCAACGCCGGCGGTATCGCACGCCATCCTGTGCCACAACCGCCAGGGCGGGGCGCAGGCCGACGGCATCGTCATTACCCCTTCCCATAACCCACCGGAAGACGGCGGCATCAAGTACAACCCGCCGAACGGCGGCCCGGCCGACACCAACCTGACCTCGGTGATTGAAAAGCGCGCCAACGAACTGCTGGCGCAGCAGTTGAAGGGCGTTCAGCGTCAGTCGCTGGACAAGGCCTGGAACAGCGGCCATCTGCACGCCAAAGATCTGGTGCAGCCGTACGTTGAAGGGCTGGTCGACGTCGTCGACATGCCCGCCATCCAGCGCGCCGGCCTGAAGCTGGGCGTGGATCCGCTCGGCGGCTCCGGCATCGCTTACTGGCAGCGCGTGGCCGAGCATTACCAGCTGGACCTGACGCTGGTGAACGATTCCATCGATCAGACCTTCCGCTTTATGCATCTGGATCACGACGGCATCATTCGCATGGATTGCTCTTCCGAGTCGGCGATGGCCGGGCTACTGGCGCTGCGCGACAAGTTCGATTTGGCGTTCGCCAACGATCCGGATTACGACCGCCACGGCATCGTGACGCCGAAGGGCCTGATGAACCCGAACCATTATCTGGCGGTGGCCATCAACTACCTGTTCCAGCATCGCCCGCAGTGGGGCGCCGACGTGGCGGTAGGCAAAACGCTGGTGTCCAGCGCGATGATCGACCGCGTGGTGGCCGACCTCGGCCGCAAGCTGGTGGAAGTGCCGGTCGGTTTCAAGTGGTTCGTTGACGGCCTGTTCGACGGCAGCTTCGGCTTCGGCGGCGAAGAGAGCGCCGGGGCATCGTTCCTGCGCTTCAACGGCACGCCGTGGTCGACCGACAAGGACGGCATCATCATGTGCCTGCTGGCGGCGGAAATCACCGCGGTTACCGGCGAGAACCCGCAGCATCATTACGACGATCTGGCCAAGCGCTTTGGCGCGCCAAGCTATAACCGCATCCAGGCGCCGGCCAGCCACGCGCAAAAAGCCGCGTTGTCCAAGCTGTCGCCGGAGATGGTCAAGGCCAGCACGCTGGGCGGTGATCCTATCACCGCGCGTCTGACCAGCGCGCCGGGCAACGGCGCGTCGATTGGCGGCCTGAAAGTGATGACCGACAACGGCTGGTTCGCCGCCCGTCCTTCAGGCACCGAAGAGGCCTACAAGATTTACTGCGAGAGCTTTCTGGGTGCCGAGCACCGCGAGAAGATCGAACATGAGGCGGTAGAGATCGTCAGCGAAGTCCTGGCTTCCGCGAAATAATCTTTCCCTTCGTACGAAAAAAAGCGCTGTTTTTACAGCGCTTTTTTTATGCCTGCAATTTAGATATATCTATTTTTCCTTCAGCGCTTGCGCATTTAGATATATCGATCTAAATTAGCTATATCGAAGCCATTTAGATATATCTAAACGACCTCGTGGTTAACATCGTCAAATCATTCATTGCGAGGTATCACCCTATGTTTCATCGATTAGGTTTACACCGTCATCGGCACCCTGAGTGCGAACAGGGCCACGGCCGTCATCGCGGCGGGCGCCATCGTTTTGGCGGCGAAGGGGAAACGCGCGGTCGCGGCGGGCGTCACCGCATGTTCGAGCACGGCGATCTGCGCCTGGTGTTGCTGGCGTTGGTGGCGCGCAAGCCCAGCCACGGCTACGAGCTGATCAAGGCGATCGACGAGGCGTCTTCCGGGCTGTACGTGCCGAGCCCGGGGGTGATTTATCCCACCCTGACGCTGCTGGAAGAGCAGGATTTCCTCGCGCCGATCACCACCGGCAACGGCCGCAAAAGCTATCAGATCACCGCGGCGGGCCAGAGCGAGCTGCAAAAGCATCAGCAGGTGGTCGACGTGATCCTGGCCCGCTTGGCCGGCGCCGGGCGCGAGCGGCACCCGCAGGGCAATCTGGCGGAAGGGATCTTCGACGCGATGCATCGCCTGCGCAGCCTGCTGCGCGGCAACGTGATGCGCGCCGACCTTACGCCGCAGCAGGTGGAACGCATCAATGCGGCCTTGCTGACCGCCGTCGCGGCGATTGAGCGCGAAATGAACATCAAACCCGCAGAACAGGAGAACGACTGATGCCCGGCCACCGTTTTAAAATCACCGTAGAAGCCCTGAGCGATCGCCAGGGCAACCCGGTAGAGAAAGCGCCGTTGAGTTTTGAAGTGGAGAATCACGACGATATTCTCGGCATCGTCGAACGCATCCAGGCGCGAGAGGACCTGAACTTCGGCCCCCGGCAAAGCGCGGCCTTCGCCGTTGGGCTGAAGCTGTTCTCCGAAGTGATGATCGAAAACCGCAAGCACCCGGTGTTCGCCCCGCTGCGCGAGGCGTTCAAGGCGTTTATGATCGGCTTGAAAAAGGGGCCTTAAGGCATAAAGCGGTAACCGACGCCGGTCTCGGTCAGCAGATGCCGGGGGCGCGCCGGATCGACCTCCAGCTTTTGCCGCAGATGGCCCATATAGATGCGCAGGTAATGGCTGTGTTCCACGTAGTTGGGGCCCCAGACGTGGCTCAGCAGCTGGCGCTGGGTGATCACCTTGCCTGAATTGGCCAGCAGTTCGGCCAGCAGCCGGAACTCAATCGGCGTCAGGTGCAGATCTTCATCGTTGCGCAGCACCCGGCGGTTGATCAGATCGACGGTGATGGCCGAAAAGCTGACCAACGGGCTTTCCTGCAGGCTGGCAGAATGGCGGCGCAGCGCCACCCGCACCCGCGCCAGCAGTTCGCCGATGCCGAACGGTTTGCTGAGGTAATCATCCGCTCCGGCGTCCAGCGCGGCGATCTTGTCTTCTTCCGCGTTGCGCGCCGACAGCACGATCACCGGAATGGCGCTCCATTGCCGCAGATCGCGGATATAGTTCAACCCGTCGCCGTCCGGCAACCCCAAATCCAGAATGATCAGGTCCGGCTTGCGCGTACCGGCTTCAATCAGCCCGCGCTGCAGCGTTTCGCTCTCAAATACCCGCAGGCCCTCGCTTTCCAGCGCGGTGCGCACGAAGCGGCGGATCTCTTTTTCATCCTCGACAATCAGAATGTTGGTTGGCGTTGTGCTCACGGTTCTCCAGGATATCGATTACAGATCGAAGGCTTCGCCCTCGATCTCGGGCGGTGTTTCCAGCGGCAGCATGAAGCGGAAGCTGGCGCCGCCGTTGGCGCCGTTTTCCGCCCAGATGCGGCCGTCATGCACTTCAATAATGGCACGGCAAATGGCTAACCCCAAACCGACGCCGGGGATCGCCGACTCTTTATTGCCGCGGGAGAACTTATCGAAAATCAGCTGTTGCTGATCGGCGGGAATGCCGGGGCCGTTATCCCAGATCTCCACCTCCAGCCACTCCGGCAGCGTGCGGGCGCGGATACCGATAATAGCATCCGCGCCGGCATATTTATTGGCGTTTTCCAACAGGTTAGTGAAAACCCGCTCCAGCAGGCTGCCGTCGCAGTTGACCAATATCTGCGCCGGCGGCAGCTCGACCACGATCCGATGCTGGCTGAGAATAGGCTCCAGCATGTGCAGCGAGGCGCCGACGATCTCCTCCAGCGATTGCCACTCCTTGCGCAGGTTGAAGCCGCCGGACTGGATGCGCGCCATATCCAGCAGGTTGTTCACCAGGCGGGTGGTGCTCAGCACCTGCTGGCGGATTTGGCTGGCCTGGGTGGCATGGTTGGAGCCTTCGGCCGCCAGATCCAGGGTGAGAATTTCCGCCTGGCCGAACAGCACCGTCAGCGGCGTGCGCAGGTCGTGCGACAGCGCGGCCAGCAGCGAGTTGCGCAGCTGCTCGCGCTCGGCATCCAGCTTGGCCTCCACCGCGCTGCGCGCCAGATGCAGCCGCTCCAGCGCGCTGGCGATCAGCACGGTGAAGGTTTGCAGCAGCCGCTGCTGCTCCGGCACCATCAGCTGGCGCAGGTTGTTGGGTTCGATCGCCAGCAGGCCGAAGGTCTGCGTGGGGGTGTTGAGCGGCAGCAGCTGGTAGGGGACGCCGGGCAGGGTATCGGTGCCGGCTCCCGCCGGCAGGCCCTTGTCGAAGCTCCAGCGCGCGATGGCTTCATCCACCGTCAGCAGTCCGCCTTCTTCGCCCACCATCTGCTGCAGCTTGCCGTCTTCCTGCGGCAGCAGCAGCACGGTTTTGGCCTGGAAGCTGCTGGAGAGGAAGTGGCGGCTGGTTTTGGCGATGTCGGCGAGGGTCAGCGCCTGGCTCAGCCCGCGCGACATCTCGTACAGGTGGCGGGCGCGCTGTTCGCGGTAGCGCGCCACCCGGGCCTGATAACGCACCCCGGCGGTGAGGTTGCCTATGGTGATGCCGACGATCAGCATCACGCCGAAAGTGAGCAGATACTGCATATCGCTGACGGCGAACGACCAGTGGGGCTGTACGAAGAACAGGTCGAAACTGGCGACGTTGATCACCGCCGCCAGCACCGAAGGCCAGCGGCCGAAGAACAGGGCGACGATCACCACCCCCAGCAGGTAGACCATGACCAGGTTGGCCTGATCGAAGCCCGGCAGCAGCCACTGCGACAGCAGGGTGATCAGGGCGCACAGCGCCACGGCGACCGCGCAGCCGCGCAGCTGCATGCGCCATTTCTCGTTGAAGCCGCGGCCGTCGTGCTCCTTGCCCGGCGGCGGGACGGCGTCATTTTCCAGCGCCACAATCACCAGATCGAGATCCGGCCCCAGCCGGCCGAGGCGATCGGCAAAGCTGCCGCGCAGCCTCCAGCGCTGCTCGCCGCGCCGGCCGATGATGATTTTCCCCAGGTTATGTTCACGGGCGTAGCGCAGCACCGCGCGCTCTTCCGACGGGTCGGACAGGGTGGCGGTTTCTGCGCCCAGCTCCTGCGCCAGCCGCAGCGCGCGCAAAATGGCGCGGCGCTGGTTTTCCGGCAGCCGGTGCAGCCTGGGGGTTTCCACATAAACCGCATGCCAATGGCAGCCCAGCCGCGCCGCCAGCCGTGCGGCGATGCGCACCAGCTTTTCGTTGCCGCTGTTGTGGCCGACGCACAGCAGAATGCTGTCGCGGGTGTGCCAGACTTTCTCGCGCCCCTGGGTATCGCGGAAGGCGCGCATCTGGTCATCGACCCGATCGGCGGTGCGGCGCAGCGCCAGCTCGCGCAGGGCGATCAGGTTGCCTTTGCGGAAAAAGTGCTCGATGGCGCGCTCGGCCTGGCCGGGCAGGTATACCTTGCCCTCGTTCAGCCGCTGGCGCAGATCGTCCGGCGGCAGGTCGACCAGCACCACCTCGGTGGCTTCGTCGAACACGTGATCGGGCACCGTTTCGCGCACCCGCACCCCGGTCACGCCGCCGACCACGTCGTTCAGGCTTTCCAGGTGCTGCACGTTGACGGTAGTCAGCACGTCGATGCCGGCGTCCAGCAGCTCCTCCACGTCCTGCCAGCGTTTGGGATGGCGTGACCCCTGCGCGTTGCTGTGCGCCAGCTCGTCCATCAGGATCAGCGCCGGGTGGCGCGCCAGCGCGGCGTCGAGGTCGAATTCGCGCACCAGCCGGCCGCGGTATTGAATGCGTTTTTGCGCCAGCACGTCGAGTCCGTCGAGCAGCGCGGCGGTTTCGCTGCGGCCATGGGTTTCCACCACGCCGATCAGCACGTCCAGCCCCTGGCCGCGCAGCCGCTGCGCTTCCTGCAGCATGGCGTAGGTTTTCCCCACCCCGGCGCAGGCGCCGAAGAACACCTTCAGCCGGCCGCGCGGTTTTTCATTGGCCACCGCCAGCAGGCTGTCGGGATTGGGGCGCTGTTGCTCTTCTTCGACCATCACAATTCCTTGGGTAACAAAGCAAAAAGGGGTTCGGCACGCCGAACCCTAGTATAACCCTTGTAAGCGCGGCGTATTACTGCAACGCGTCCAGCGCCAGGTTCAGCTTCAGCACGTTGACCACCGATTGCCCCATAAAGTTGGGCGTGGCCCTGTCGGTGTTTTCATCGATCAGCGTGGCCACCTGCGCCTGCGGCAGATGGCGCGCCGCCGCCACTCGCGCCAGCTGATAATGGGCGGCGGCGATCGAAATGTGCGGATCCAGCCCGCTGCCGGAGGCGGTCAGCAGATCGACCGGGATCGGGCCGCTCATCGCCGGGTTGGCCTGGCGCAGCTGCGCCGCGCGCTCGGCGATGGCCTTGTCCAGCGCCGGGTTGGTGGCAGCCAGGTTGCTGCCGGCCGAGGCCAGGGCATTATAGGCGGAATCGCCGGTGGCGGACGGGCGGCCCCAGAAATACTGCGGCTTGCTGAAGTTCTGGCCGATCAGCGCCGAACCGACCGCTTTGTCGCCCCGGTACAGCAACGAGCCGTTGGCCGCGCCGGAGAACAGCAGCTGCGACAGGCCGGTGGTCAACAGCGGATAGGCGATGCCGGTGAGCAGCGTCAGCAGGATCAGCAGCACCAGCGAAGGACGTAAATATGACATGTTCATTTCCTTTCAATGATTAACCGGCGATATGCAGCGCGACCAGGATCAGGTCGATCAGCTTGATGCCGACGAAGGGCACCAGCAGGCCGCCGACGCCATACATCCACAGGTTGCGGCGCAGCAGCGCCGCGGCGCTCATCGGCTTATAGCTCACCCCTTTCAGCGCCAGCGGGATCAGGAACACGATCACCAGGGCGTTGAAGATCACCGCCGACATGATGGCGGAGGCGGGGGAGTGCAGATGCATCACGTTCAGCGCGTTCAACTGCGGGTAGGTCGCCGCGAACGCCGCCGGAATGATGGCGAAGTATTTGGCCACGTCGTTGGCGATGCTGAAGGTGGTCAGCGAGCCGCGGGTCATCAGCATCTGTTTGCCGATGTGCACCACTTCGATCAGCTTGGTCGGGTTGGAATCCAGATCGACCATGTTGCCCGCCTCTTTGGCGGCCTGGGTGCCCGAGTTCATCGCTACCGCCACGTCGGCCTGCGCCAGCGCCGGGGCGTCGTTGGTGCCGTCGCCGGTCATCGCCACCAGCCGGCCTTCGGCCTGATACTGGCGGATCAGCGCCAGCTTGGCTTCCGGCGTGGCTTCCGACAGGAAGTCGTCCACCCCGGCCTCGGCGGCGATCGCCGCGGCGGTCAACGGGTTGTCGCCGGTGATCATCACCGTCTTGATGCCCATTTTGCGCAGCTCGGCAAAGCGTTCCTTGATGCCGCCCTTGACGATATCCTTCAGCGCCACCACGCCCAACACCCGCGGCCCCTCGGCCACCACCAGCGGCGTGCCGCCGGTGCGCGCCACGCTTTCCACCAACTCGTCCACCGCCCGCGGGAAGTGGCCCTGATTGGATTCAACATGGCGGCGAATGGCGTCCACCGCCCCTTTGCGGATCATGCGCTCCTGCACGTTGACGCCGCTCATGCGGGTCTGGGCGGAGAAGGGCACGAAGGTGGCGTTCAGCGCCTGCAGATCGCGTTCGCGCAGGTTGAAGCGCTGCTTGGCCAGCACCACGATGCTGCGGCCTTCCGGCGTTTCGTCCGCCAGCGAGGCCAGCTGCGCGGCGTCCGCCAGCTCTTGCTCCTTCACCCCCGGCGCCGGCAGAAACTCCGACGCCTGGCGGTTGCCCAGCGTGATGGTGCCGGTCTTGTCCAGCAGCAGCACGTCGACGTCGCCGGCGGCCTCCACCGCGCGGCCGCTGGTGGCGATGACGTTGGCGCCGAGCATCCGGCTCATCCCGGCGACGCCGATGGCCGACAGCAGGCCGCCGATGGTGGTGGGGATCAGGCACACCAGCAGCGCCACCAGCACGGTGATGGTGACCACCGAGCCGCCGTTGGCCGCGTCGACGCTGTATTGCGAGAACGGCAGCAGCGTGGCGGTGGCCAGCACGAACACGATGGTCAGCGCCACCAGCAGAATGGTCAGCGCCACTTCGTTCGGGGTTTTGCGGCGCTTGGCGCCTTCCACCATGGCGATCATCCGGTCGAGGAAGGTTTCGCCCGGGTTGACGCTGCATTGCACCACCAGCCAGTCGGACAGCACGCGGGTGCCGCCGGTCACCGAGGAAAAGTCACCGCCGGATTCGCGGATCACCGGCGCGGATTCACCGGTGATGGCGCTTTCGTCCACCGAGGCGCCGCCTTCCAGCACTTCACCGTCGCAGGGAACGGTATCGCCGGCTTCCACCAGCACGATATCGCCCTTGCGCAGGCTTTCGGCGGACACTTTTTCGGTGGCGCCGTCGCGGCGCGGGCCGGCCAGCTTTTTCGCCCAGCTGGTTTTCTTGGTGCCCCTCAGGCTCTCCGCCTGGGCCTTGCTGCGGCCTTCGGCCAGCGCTTCGGCGAAATTGGCGAACAGCACGGTGAACCACAGCCACAGGGCGACGCTGCCGGTAAACGCGACGTTGCCGTCGGTCTTGCCGGCCAAAATCGCCAGCCAGATGGCGGTGGTCAGGATGCTGCCGATATACACCACGAACATCACCGGATTGCGCCACTGAACGCGAGGATCCAGCTTTTTCACCGCATCGATCAGCGCGGTGCGCACCAGTGCCGGTTCAAACAGCGCGCGTTGTTTGCGAGTCATCTCTTTATTCTCTCTCTATGACGTCGGTTAGTTGGCCAGCCAAAGCTGCAGGTGCTCGGCCACCGGTCCCAGCGCCAGCGCCGGTACGAAGGTTAATGCGCCCACCAGCAGCACGGTGCCGATCAGCAGGCCGATAAACAGCGGTCCGTAGGTCGGCAGGGTGCCGTTGCCGGCCGGCTGGCGTTTCTTGGCGCTCAGCGAACCGGCGATCGCCAGCACCGGCAGGATCACGCCGAAGCGGCCGACGAACATGGCGCAGGCCAGCAGCAGGTTGTAGAACGGCGTATTGACGCTCAAACCGGCGAAGGCGCTGCCGTTGTTGTTGGCGGCGGAGGAGAGGGCATACAGCACTTCGCTGAAGCCGTGGGCGCCGGGGTTGAGGATGCCGGCCCGGCCCGCGTCGGTGGCGATGGCCAGCGCGCTGCCCAACAGCACCAGCGTCGGCGTGACCAGGATCGCCAGCGCGGTCATCTTCATGTCGTAGACGTCGATTTTCTTGCCCAGGTATTCCGGGGTGCGGCCGATCATCAGGCCGGCGATAAACACCGTCAGCAGCACGAACAGCAGCATGCCGTACAGGCCGGAGCCGACGCCGCCGAACACCACTTCGCCGATCTGCATCAACCACATCGGCACCATGCCGCCCAGCGCGGTGAAGGAATCGTGCATGGCGTTGACCGCGCCGCAGGAGGCGGCGGTGGTGACCACCGAGAACAGGCCGGTGGCGAGAATGCCGAAGCGCGATTCCTTGCCTTCCATATTGATGTTGCCGGCGCCGCCCAGCGTGCTAAGGTGCGGGTTGCCCGCCAGCTCGGCGTACATCACCACCACCACCGCCACCACGAAGATCAGCGCCATCGCCCAGATCAGCGCATGGCCCTGGCGGTTTTCGCCGGCGACCTGACCGAAGGAAAAGCACAGCGCGCAGGGGATCAGGAAGATCGCCAGCATCTGCACGAAGTTGGTCAGCACGGTCGGGTTTTCGAAGGGATGCGCCGAGTTGGCGCCGAAGAAGCCGCCGCCGTTGGTGCCGAGCATCTTGATAGCTTCCTGCGAAGCCACCGGCCCCATCGGCAGCGTCTGTTGCGCGCCTTCCAGCGTGCTGACATGCAGATAGGGCAGGAAGTTTTGCAGCGTGCCCTGGCTGACGAAGAACAGCGCGATCGGCAAGGAGATCGGCAGCAGCACGTACAGCGTCACGCGGAAGATGTCGACCCAGGCGTTGCCGATGGTGGCGCTGGAGCGGCGGGTAAAGGCGCGGATCAGCGCAAAGGCCACGGCGATGCCGGTGGCGGCGGACAGGAAGTTCTGCACCGCCAGCCCGGCCATTTGGCTGAGGTAGCTGAGGGCGCTTTCACCGCTGTAGGCCTGCCAGTTGGTGTTGGTGACGAAGCTGACCGCGGTATTGAACGCCAGATCCCAGGACAGCCCCGGGAAGCCTTGCGGGTTGAGCGGCAGCGAACCCTGCGCCATCAACAGCGCAAACAACAACGCCAGGCCGAGCAGGTTGAAGCACAGGATCGCCAGCGCGTATTGCCGCCAGTTCATTTCGGCGGCGTCATTGCCGCAGCAACGCCATACGCCGGCCTCCAGGCGCCGCAGCGCCGGCAGCGGTTCGCCTTCGATCAGGCGCGCCAGAAAACCGCCCAGCGGCCGGGCCAGCAGCAGAAGCACCAGCAGGAAGCTGGCGATCAGTAAAAAGGCTGAAGCCGCCATCAGAAGTCCTCCGCATTGAACAGGGCGTAAACCAGATAGCCCAACAGCAGCAGAACCAACAGCGCACCACCAATAACGCTGAAACTCACGGGACACCTCCAGAGGTGTTGTTTTTGATAGGGGCAGTGTAGGGAGGGCGGTAGAAAGAAGATGAAAAAATAGCGCGGGCGGGTGTAAAAAAAGTATAAAAATGGCTGAAATCACTGCAAAAAATGGCGTTTTTACCCGCCATGATGGCCCCGTTGGCGCGTTTCAGCCCGGGGGAAAACGCGCGGTGGGCAGCCGCAACGGCCGCCGGGGGTAAAAAGCGCATAAATAGCCACAATGTAACCAATGTTTAGTTAATAATTAACCTTGGTGTAACAAAATTACGGATTGGCGAAAATATTTGCGCTTTTTTGCGCCTTTTAGTGGTCGGATGAGTAGTAAACTTTCAGCAAGTGCGCTAAAATTTTGTCCAGTTACCAAATCATCGATTGTTCGTTTATGCGCCAGCGCCGTTTCCCCTGACAAATCAACGGCCGGGCGTTTTTAAGGAGGTTCGCATGTCTACATACCACGCTTATTCATTGCATCGGATTCTCCTGCGCCGCAGCGCAGTGATCCTGGCAGGCATTCTGGCGTTACCGGTGATGCTGTTCCGCAGCGACCGGGCGCGTTTCTACAGCTATTTGCACCGCGTCTGGTCAAAAACCAGCGATAAGCCGGTCTGGCTGCAGCAGGCGGAACTGGCGGCCTGCGATTTCTATTGATCGCCAACGCCGGCCCCTGAAAACCCTCGCTTCGGCGGGGGTTTTTTTATGCCTGTGCGCCGCGCGTAGCCGGTGTTAAGGTCGTATTCACTCAGCCTTTCTTCTACACTTTTATCCTCTTTCACTACAGCGGGAGAACGGCATGCACAAACTACCCGGACCGCTATCTGGCCGAACAGCGCTACTTCGAACCCTATCCGGAGGCGCTGCGTCTGCATACGGCCATTGATCGACAAGGAGTTTTATGACCACGCATCTGGTCTGGCTGCGCAACGATCTGCGCATTACCGATAACCAGGCGCTGCACGCCGCCTGCGGCGATCCCTCCGCCCGGGTGCTGGCGGTGTTTATCGCCACGCCGCAGCAGTGGCGGCGGCACGGCATGGCGCCGCGCCAGGCGGCGCTGATCTACGCCAGCCTGCGGCAGCTGCAGCTGGCGCTGGCGCAAAAGGGCATTCCGCTGCACTGCCATCAGTGCGATGACTTCACCGCCGCTGTCGACTGGCTGGCGGACTACTGCGAACGGCGGCAGGTGGACGCGCTATTTTACAACCGGCAGTACGAGCTCAATGAGCGGCGGCGCGACCAGCTGTTGGCGCAACGCCTGGCCGGCCGGGTGGCGTGCCGGAGCTTCGACGACGGCCTGCTGTTGCCGCCGGGCAGCGTGCTCACCGGCGGCGGCGAGATGTATAAGGTCTATACGCCGTTTCGCAACGCCTTTATCCGCCGGCTGACCGAGTCTGACCTGCGCTGCCTGCCGGCGCCCAAGCCGCGCGGGGAGGCGCTGCCGCCGCCGGAGGCGCCCGAAGCGTTCGACTACCCGGCCGCCGAGACGGGGGCGGATTTCCCCGCCGGCGAAGAGGCGGCGCTGCAGCGGCTGCGCGCTTTCTGCCGCGAGCAGGTGCAGGATTATCTTCGGCAGCGCGACCTGCCGGCCCTGGCCGGCACCAGCAGCCTGTCGCCCTATCTGGCGATTGGTGCGCTGTCGCCGCGCCAATGTTTTAACCGGCTGCGCGCCGAACATCCGTCGGTATTGGCGGCACCGGAAAGCGGCGCTTTCGGCTGGCTGAATGAGCTGATCTGGCGTGAGTTTTATCGGCATTTGATGGTGGCCTATCCTGCATTATGCCGGCACCGTCCCTTTATCGACTGGACGGATAAGGTACGCTGGCGCCAGGACGACGCCATGCTGCAGGCGTGGCAGCGCGGGCAAACCGGTTATCCGATCGTCGACGCCGCCATGCGCCAGCTGAACGAAACCGGCTGGATGCACAACAGGTTGCGGATGATCAGCGCCAGCTTTCTGGTGAAGGATCTGCTGATCGACTGGCGCGCCGGCGAGCGTTATTTCATGTCGCAACTGCTCGACGGCGATTTGGCGGCCAATAACGGCGGCTGGCAGTGGGCGGCCTCTACCGGCACCGACGCCGCACCCTATTTCCGCATCTTTAACCCGACCACGCAGGGCGAACGTTTTGATCCGCAAGGCACTTTTATCCGTAAATGGTTGCCTGAACTGGCGGCGGTGCCGGACAATGATATTCATCACCCCCAACGCTGGGCGGAAAAACAGCGGCTAACTCTGGAGTATCCGTTGCCAATCGTCGACCACAAGCAGGCCAGGCTGGATACGCTGGCGGCTTTTGAAGCGGCGAAGAGCGGGGGATTTTGAGGCAACTGCAAGGAGCGACGCAATGATGAAAACGGTGCTGGCCCTGGCCCTCAGCGGCTACTCCGCGCTGGCGATGGCCGGCTTTGAGGTGGTGGCGCTCGGCGTCGACGGCGGCGTCAGCGACGGCAACCTGACGTCCTATCTGATCCGCAGCGACGGTAAGCCGCAGTACGTGGCGCTGGACGCCGGCTCGTTATTGCCGGGCATCGCCAAAGGGCTGGAGAAGGGCAGCTTCCCGCAGGTCACCCCCGAGCTGGCCGCGCCTTATACCCCCCAGGGCTACGTGTTTCGCCAGCTGATCGGCGGCTATTTCATCAGCCATGGGCATCTGGACCACGTGGCGGGGTTGATCATCGGCGCCCCCGAAGACAATAAAAAAACCGTATACGCCCAGGCGGACACCGTACTGACCCTGCGCAATCATTATTTTAACTGGAAGGCCTGGCCGAACTTCACCGACGCCGGCAACGGCGCACGGCTGGGCACTTATCGGCTGCAGACGGTGCGCCCGTTGCAGCGCTTTACCCTCGGCGTGACCGGGCTGAGCGGCGTGATGTACCCGCTTAGCCACGATCGCTACCCTTCATCGATGCTGCTGGTGTCCGACAACGCCGGCGCTTTCGCCTATTTCGGCGATACCGGGCCGGACACGGTGGAGCAGTCGCGCGATCTCGACGCCGCCTGGCGCGCGCTGGGGCCGCTGATCGAGCAGAAAAAGCTGAAGGGCATGATCATTGAAACCTCGTACCCCAACGGGATCGAGGATAAACATCTGTACGGCCACCTGACCCCGGCCTGGTTGCTGAAAGAGCTGAAGAACCTGGCGCGATACAGCGGCGGCGAAGGCTCGCTGAAAGATTTGCCGGTGGTGATCGGCCACATCAAGCCCAGCCTGAAACAGGGCGAAGAGGTGCGCGCCACCATCAAACAGCAGCTGGAGCAGGGCAACGATCTGGGCGTTAAATTCATCCTGATGGAGCAGGGCGACCGCCAGACATTTTGAATATGAAGAGAGAAGACTATGCGTAACCTCGATCTGGAAAATCTGATCAACAGCGAGCTGAACGCTTCGGCGTTTCAGGACTATGCGCCCAACGGGCTGCAGGTAGAAGGGCGCCCGCACGTGCAGCGCATCGTCACCGGCGTCACCGCCTGCCAGGCGTTGCTGGACGCCGCGGTGGAGCATCAGGCCGACGCGATCGTCGTGCATCACGGCTACTTCTGGAAAAACGAAGCGCCGGCGGTGCGCGGCATGAAGCGCAACCGGCTGAAAACGCTGCTGACCAACGACATCAACCTGTACGGCTATCATCTGCCGCTGGATGCGCACCCGGTGCTGGGCAACAATGCGCAGCTGGCGCAGACGCTCGGCATTCGGGTGATTGGCGAGGTGGAGCCGCTGGTGCCGCACGGCGAATTCGAGCAGCCGCTGAGCGGCGCGGAACTGCAGCAGCGCCTCGAGCAGCGCCTGGGGCGCAGCGTATTGCACTGCGGCGATAATGCGCCGGCGCATATTCGCCGGGTGGCCTGGTGCACCGGCGGCGGGCAGGGCTTTATCGACAGCGCGGCGCGTTTCGGCGTTGACGCCTTCATCAGCGGCGAAGTCTCTGAGCAGACCATTCACAGCGCCCGGGAAATGGGCGTGCATTTCTTTGCCGCCGGTCACCATGCCACCGAGCGCGGCGGCGTAAAGGCGCTGGGCGAATGGCTGGCGCAGCAGCACGGTTTTGACGTGACCTTTATCGATATTCCGAACCCCGCCTGATTTTCCGCTCCCGGGATCCGGCCGGCGCGTGAGCCGGGCTGGATCCTTTTATCGCTTTAATTCCTTATTTTTTCAATGGTTGCGTTCTATTGACAGCCAGCGGTGCGTCGCGCATAACTGTGTGTCATTGCAAATAAGAAAATCCCCGATGAATTTCGAGCGCAGACAGCGACGCTGCCGCTGGAAAGACGGCGGGATAAGGAGAATCAGGGTGCAACGAGCGCGATATTACCTGTTGGGCGAACGAGCGGTAGTGCTTGAGCTGTCGCCGCCGGTGACGCTGCCGAGTCAGCAGCGCATTTGGGCGCTGGCGGAAAAACTGAATCATCATCCCGAGGTGCGGGAAGTGGTGCCGGGCATGAATAACCTGACGCTGCTGCTGCATACGCCGCAGGCCGATGCCGCAGCGATGCTCGCGCTGTTGCAGCAAGGTTGGGACAGCGAGGAAAGCCTGGTGCCGGAATCGCGCCAGGTGGACATTCCGGTGGTCTACGGCGGGGAACAGGGCCCCGATCTGGATGAGGTGGCGCGCCATACCGGGCTGACGCCGCGGCAGGTGGTGGAATGCCACGCTGCGGCGGACTACGTGGTCTACTTTCTCGGCTTCCAGCCCGGCTTCTCCTATCTGGGCGGCATGCCGGAAAAGCTGGCCACGCCGCGCCGCGCCGAACCGCGGCTGGCGGTGGCGGCCGGCTCCGTCGGCATCGGCGGCGGCCAGACCGGCATCTATCCGCTGGTCACGCCCGGCGGTTGGCAGCTGATCGGCCGCACGCCGCTGGCCTTGTTCAATCCGCATGAAATGCCGCCGACGTTGCTGCGCCCGGGCGATAACGTGCGTTTTGTGCCGCAGAAGGAGGGGGTATGCTGACTATTCTGCGAGCGGGCATTTACACCACGGTACAGGACCTGGGGCGTGACGGTTTTCGTCGTCTCGGGGTCAGCTCCGGCGGCGCGCTCGATGCGCCGGCGCTGAAGATTGCCAACCTGCTGGTGGGCAATGCGCCGGACGCCGCCGGGTTGGAAGTGACCCTCGGCCAGTTCAGCGCCGAATTTAACCGCCCGGGCTGGATCGCGTTGACCGGCGCCGGCTGCGATGCCCAGCTGGACGGCGAGCCGCTGTGGACCGGCTGGCGTTATCCGGTGAAAAAGGGCCAACGGCTGACGCTGAAAACGCCGAAGCGCGGCATGCGCAGCTATCTGGCGGTGTCCGGCGGCATCGCGGTGCCGGAAATGCTGGGATCGCGCAGTACCGATATGAAAGCCGCCTTCGGCGGGTTGGAAGGCCGCAATCTGAAAGACGGCGATCGACTGCCGTTGGGAAAAGAAGGCGCATTGCCGCATCGCCGCTGCGGGGTGAAACAGCTGTTGTTCAATAACCGCATCCGCGCGCTGCCGGGGCCGGAATACGCCGAATTCAGCGAAGAGGCGCAGGAAAGCTTCTGGCGCACCGCCTGGCAGCTTAGCCCGCAGAGCAACCGCATGGGCTACCGTCTGCACGGCGGCAATCCGCTGACCCGCACCACCGATCGTGAAATGCTGTCGCACGGCCTGCTGCCGGGGGCGGTGCAGGTGCCGCACAACGGTCAGCCGATCGTGCTGATGGCCGATGCGCAAACCACCGGCGGTTACCCGCGCATCGCCTGCGTGATCGAAGCCGATCTCTACCATCTGGCGCAGATCCGCCTTGGCGAGCCGATCCACTTCATTCACTGTTCGCTGGCGGAGGCGCGGCGCGCCAAGGCCGAACAGGATCTCTTCATTCAACAGATAGCTTGGGGGTTAGATGATCGTTGATTTAAACGCCGATCTCGGCGAAGGCTGCGCCAACGACGAAGCGCTGCTGCAGTTGGTCAGCTCGGCCAATATCGCCTGCGGAGCCCATGCCGGCGATGCGCAAACCATGCGCCAGTCGGTGCGCTGGGCGCTGCAGTACGGCGTGGCGATCGGCGCTCACCCGAGTTTTCCGGACCGGGAGAACTTTGGCCGCACCCGCATGCAGCTGCCGCCGGAAACGGTGTATGCGCAGCTGGTGTACCAACTGGGCGCGCTGGCGGCGATCGCCCGCGCCGAAGGGGGCGTGATGGTGCACGTGAAACCGCACGGCATGCTGTACAACCAGGCGGCGGTCGAACCGGCGCTGGCGGAGGCTATCGCGCGGGCGGTGAAGGCGGTCGATCCGGCGCTGCGGCTGGTGGGGCTGGCCGGCAGCGAGCTTATTCGCGCCGGACAGCGACAGGGCCTGACGACGCGGCAGGAAGTGTTCGCCGATCGCGGCTATCAGGCGGACGGCACGCTGGTGCCGCGCGGTTTGCCGGGCGCGTTGATCGAGGACGACGAACAGGCGCTGGCGCAAACGCTGGAAATGGTGCGCCATCATCGGGTGCGCACCCTGGACGGCACCTGGGCCGCGGTGCAGGCGGAAACCGTCTGCCTGCACGGCGACGGGGCACATGCGCTGGAGTACGCGCGGAAACTGCGGGACAGCTTTGTCCAGCAAGGCATCCGCGTCAGCGCCGAGTAACGCCATACACGACATCACAATAAAACTATTAGAAATCATCGAGGGAAGACTATGGAACAGGCCGTCAATCTCTGGCCGCTGATCGGCATCGCCGCTATCGTGCTGGGGTTCGTTTTACGCTTCAACCCGGTGCTGGTGGTGATCGCCGCCGGCATCATCACCGGTCTGGCGGCGCTGATGCCGCTGGACGTGATCCTGGAAAAGCTCGGCGAGGGCTTTCTCAATACCCGCAACCTGCCGCTGATCCTGTTGCTGCCGCTGGCGGTGATCGGCCTGCTGGAGCGCCACGGTTTGAAGGAGCGGGCGCAGGCGTGGATCGCTAAAATCAAAAGCGCCACCGCCGGGCGTTTGCTGATCGTCTACCTGTTCGTGCGCGAAATTACCGCCGCCATGGGGCTGACCAGCCTGGGCGGCCATCCGCAGATGGTGCGGCCGCTGCTGGCGCCGATGGCGGAAGGGGCGACCGAAAACCGCTACGGCGAGCTGCCGGAGCGCACCCGCCATCGCCTGCGCGCCATGTCGGCCGCGACGGACAACGTCGGGCTGTTCTTCGGCGAGGATATTTTCGTGGCCTTCGGCGCGATTATCTTCATGCACAACTTTATGCTGGAGTCGGGGGGCATCCAGACCGAACCGCTGCACATCGCGCTGTGGGGCATCCCCACCGCCATTTTCGCCTTCCTGATCCATTCATTCCGGCTCTACCGCATGGACAAGCAGCTCAGCGCTGAGCTGGCGCAGCTGAACCAGGCGGCGCTGCAGGCGAAGGGGGACGCGCAATGAATTTCCAACAGCAATATCTCTATTGGCTGGCCGGCGTGGTGCTGCTCATCGTGGCGGTGATGTCGTTCCGCGATCGCGCCAACCCGCGCCGCATCACCACCGGCTTGTTTTGGGCGCTGTACGGCCTGGTGTTCCTGGTCGGCGACTGGACCTACGGCCTGCTGGGCGAGGTGTTGGGCGAAGGCAGCAATGAGAAACGCATGCTGCATATCATCGTCGGCGTGGTGGTGGTGATCATGGCCCTGATCGCCGGCTTCGGCGGCGTGCGGTTGGGCAGCTATCATCAGCGCACGCCGCAGGAGCGCGAAGCCAGCGCCAAACGCCTGGGCAACCGGCTGTTTGTGCCGGCGCTGGCGATCCCGGTGGTGACGGTGGTCGGCGTACTGCTGTTCAACAATATCCCCGCCCTGCAGACCGCGGTATTCGGCGCCGGCAACCACGCGACGCTGATCACCCTGTTTTCGATGACGCTGGGGGTGGTGCTCGGCGGCATCATTGCGGTAAGCATGACGCGCGAAACCCTGTCGCAGCCGATACAGGAAACGCGCCGCCTGCTGGATTCGATCGGCTGGGCGTTTATTCTGCCGCAGATCCTCGCCACGCTGGGGCTGCTGTTCACCGTCGCCGGCGTGGGCACGGCGATTTCCCATCTGACCCAGGAGTACCTGGCGGTCGATAACCGCTTTATCGCCGTGGCGGTTTACGCCATCGGCATGGCGCTGCTGACCATGGTGATGGGCAACGCCTTCGCCGCTTTCCCGATCGTTACCGCCGGCGTCGGCATCCCGATCCTGGTGCTGCAGCACGGCGGCAACCCGGCGGTGATGGCGGCGATCGGCATGTTTTCCGGCTATTGCGGCACGCTGATGACGCCAATGGCTGCTAACTTTAATATTGTGCCGGCGGCGTTGCTGGAGCTGCCGGACAAGAATGCGGTGATCAAGGCGCAGGTGCCGACCGGCGTGCTGTTGCTGTTGGTGAACGTATTCCTGCTTTATTTCCTGATGTTCCTGTAGGAGAGCTGATGCAAAAGGTATTGATTACGGGCTTTGAGCCCTTTGGCGGCGAACGCGTCAATCCCTCCTGGGAAGTGGTGAAGCAGCTGAACGATATGGAACTGGTCGGCACGCGGGTGGTGGCGCGGCAGCTGCCGTGCGTGTTTGGCGCGGCGCTGGCTGCGCTGAATGCGGCGATCGACGAGGTGCAGCCGGTGATGGTGCTGGCGATCGGCCAGGCCGGCGGCCGCACCGACATCACGCTGGAACGGGTGGCGATTAACGTCGATGATGCGCGCATTCCGGATAACCGGGAGCAGCAACCCATCGACGAGCCGATCGTCGCCGACGGCCCGGCGGCTTATTTCAGCACCTTGCCGATCAAGGCGATGGTCAGTTCGATGCGCGAAGCCGGCATTCCGGCTTCCGTTTCACAAACCGCCGGCACCTACGTGTGCAACCACGTGATGTATGGCCTGCTGCACCGTCTGAGCGGCCAGCAGGAGATCAAGGGCGGGTTCATTCATATCCCTTACCTGCCGGAGCAGGCGGCGGCGCACCCCGGCGCGCCGAGCATGGCGGCGTCGACGGTGCTGTTCGCCATTGAGCTGGCCATTTCAATCGCGCTGCAGGTGGAACACGATCTGAAAGTGGTTGGCGGCGCGACGCACTAACCGGTCGTTCCCCGGCGCAGCCCGCTGCGCCGGGTCTTATGCAAGGAGTCGTTTATGCCGGAAGGTCCGGAGATCCGCAGGGCGGCGGATACACTGGCGGCGGCGGTGATCGACCAGCCGTTGACCGAGGTCGATTTCGCTTTTCCCCAGCTAAAACACTATCGCCAGCGCCTGATCGGCGAGCGCATCGTCGCCATAGAGCCGCGCGGCAAGGCGCTGCTGACCCATTTCTCCAACGGGTTGACGATGTACAGCCATAATCAGCTGTACGGCGTATGGAAAGTGGCGCAGGCGGGAGAGACGCCGGTGACCAAGCGAGACCTGCGGGTGCGGCTGGAAACCGCGCAACGCGCCATTTTGCTCTACAGCGCTTCGGACATCACGCTGGGGCCGCGGGAAGAAATTGAACGGCATCCTTTTCTGACGCGCATTGGCCCCGACGTGCTGGACGTGTCGCTAACCGCGCAGGCGGTGGCGCAGCGTTTGCTGTCGCCGCGTTTCCGCAAGCGCCAGTTGGGCGGCATGCTGCTCGATCAGGCGTTTCTCGCCGGACTGGGCAACTATCTGCGCGCCGAAATCCTGTGGCAGGCGCAGTTGGCGCCGCAGCATAAGCCGCAGGATCTGCCGCCGCACGCGTTGCAGCGGTTGGCGCAAGCCTTGCTGGCGGTGCCGCGGCTGTCTTATCAAACCCGCGGCCAGGCGGATGACTCTCGCCATCACGGCGCGCTGTTCAGCTTTAAGGTGTTTCACCGCAGCGGCGAGCCCTGCGCGCGCTGCGGCGCGACGATCGTGCGCGCCGAGCTGTCTTCGCGGCCGTTTTACTGGTGCCCCGGCTGTCAAAAATAGCACAAAAAAACGCCGCCCAATCGGGCGGCGTGGTGCGGCTTTATGTAGGGTAAAGCGGCGTTACTGGTTTTTCAGCCGGGACTTGAAGTCACGCTCGGCATAGCCGGTGTACAGCTGACGCGGACGGGCGATTTTGATGCCTTCGTCATGCATTTCGTTCCAGTGCGCAATCCAGCCGATGGTGCGGGCGATGGCGAAAATAACGGTGAACATGGAAGAAGGAATGCCCATCGCCTTCAGGATGATGCCCGAGTAGAAGTCGACGTTCGGGTACAGCTTCTTCTCGATGAAGTACGGGTCGTTCAGCGCGATGTGTTCCAGCTCCATCGCCACCTGCAGCAGGTTGTCGTCCTTCTTGTTCAGTTCTTTCAGCACTTCGTGACAGGTTTCACGCATCACGGTGGCGCGCGGATCGTAGTTCTTGTACACGCGGTGGCCGAAGCCCATCAGACGGAACGAATCGTTCTTGTCTTTGGCGCGCTTGATGAATTCCGGAATGTGCTCGACGGTCTTGATCTCTTCCAGCATTTTCAGCGCCGCTTCGTTGGCGCCGCCGTGCGCCGGTCCCCACAGGGAGGCGATGCCGGCTGCGATACAGGCGAACGGGTTGGCGCCGGAGGAGCCTGCGGTACGCACGGTAGAGGTGGAGGCGTTCTGCTCATGGTCGGCGTGCAGGATCAGGATGCGATCCATGGCGCGCTCCAGCACCGGGTTCACCACGTACTCTTCGCACGGGGTTGAGAACATCATGTGCAGGAAGTTGCCGGCGTAGGACAGGTCGTTGCGCGGATAAACGAACGGCTGGCCCAGGGAATATTTGTAACACATCGCCGCCACGGTCGGCATTTTGGACAGCAGGCGGAACGCGGTGATCTCGCGGTGACGCTCGTTGTTGACGTCCAGCGCATCGTGATAAAACGCCGCCAGGGCGCCGGTCACGCCGCACAGCACCGCCATCGGGTGCGAGTCGCGACGGAAGCCGCGGAACAGATGCGTGATCTGATCGTGGATCATGGTGTGGCGCGTGACGGTGGTTTTGAAGGTGTCGAATTCTTCTGCGGTCGGCGTTTCGCCGTACAGCAGGATGTAGCACACTTCCAGGTAGGAAGACTCTTTCGCCAACTGCTCGATCGGGAAGCCGCGGTGCAGCAGAACGCCCTTGTCGCCGTCGATGAAGGTGATTTTTGATTCGCAGGAAGCGGTAGAGGTAAAGCCGGGATCAAATGTGAAATAACCTTTGGAGCCCAGGGCGCGGACATCGAGGACATCGGGGCCCAGTGTCGGGGTTAATACGCCCAGTTCGATCGGAGCTTCGCCATCATTAATGGTTAGCGTCGCTTTCTTATCAGTCATTTACTGTCTCCTTAGCGCCTTATTTTAAAAACCTCTAACAACTGAAATACCTTAAATCTCCGCAGGTTGCCCGCAAAAAATGGTGCGGACGCTAACTCTGTGAGCGACTGCGCAATTGTGCGCGGGTAGGGTACAGAGTGCTGACCAGGCGAACGAGACGGGTGACCAGTTGTTAACGATTCATTGTCATTCGTTATATTCTGTTAATCTTACCTATGACCTGTTCGAGGGTTATGTGAACCTATCCCAATAGATTGTTTTAAATGCCTTATTTGCTTTTTTTGCGGCAAAACCGGGCGGGCAACAACGGCTATTGGGATAGGTTCTGCCAAATACACTGTTGCATATCTTGCATACCGGGGGAAGTGTATCTGCTGACCTATAGCGCATCATAGGACCGTTTGTGCCCCTATATGTAATGGAAATGTTGATCTCTTGTCAAATCAGATAATTAATTTTGCACTAATTGTGAAATCCGTGATCTAAATCACTGTTCGGGGGAAATGTTACCAAAGGGATTGTATGGGAATTGTAATCAGAATGTGATCCTCCTATACTGCCGCCAGGTCTCCGGATTACCCTGAAGTAGGAGCACCCAGCGTTATAAATGCGCGCCGTTTGAGCACAGAGGATGTTGATGTTTGAGCGCGTGACGTGTAAGGGTTTTGGCTCTTAACGCTGTCTGATCCCCGCCCAGGCCCGGAGGAAGGAAAATAATAAGAGCTGTGTGGGCAAAAACGTGAAAAAACAACGACCTGTCAACTTGGATCTGCAAACGATCCGGTTTCCCGTAACTGCGATAGCGTCTATCTTACACCGAGTCTCTGGCGTAATTACCTTCGTTGCCGTGGGTATCCTCCTCTGGCTGCTGGGCCTGTCTCTCTCTTCCCAAGAGGGTTTCCTGCAGGCCGCTGCCATCATGAATAGCTTCATCGTCAAATTCATATTCTGGGGCATCCTCACGGCGCTGGCCTATCACATTTGCGGTGGCGTTCGTCACCTGTTAATGGATTTTGGCTATATCGAAGAGAGTTTAGCCGCCGGTACCCGTTCTGCCCAGGTGGCGATCGGTCTCACCGTCGTGCTGTCAGTTTTGGCTGGAGTCCTCGTATGGTAAACAATGTTTCTGCATTAGGGCGCAACGGCGTGCACGATTGGCTGCTGCTGCGCGCCTCCGCTATCATCATCACCCTGTACGTACTGTATATCCTGGGCTTCTTCGTCACGGCTCCGGATCTCACCTATGAAATCTGGCGCGGCTTCTTCGCCACTTCCATTACGAAAGTGTTCACCCTGCTGACCTTGCTGTCGATTCTGGCTCACGCCTGGATCGGGCTGTGGCAGGTGCTGACGGACTACGTCAAACCGCTGGCGGTTCGCCTGGTGTTGCAACTGGCGATCGTTGTCGTGTTGCTGGTCTATTTACTGTACGGAACAATCGTAGTGTGGGGTGCTTAAATGAAACTGCCGGTCAGAGAGTTTGATGCAGTTGTTATCGGTGCTGGCGGCGCAGGTATGCGCGCGGCGCTGCAGATTTCCCAGGCGGGCTCAACCTGTGCCCTGCTGTCCAAGGTATTCCCGACCCGTTCCCATACCGTGTCTGCGCAGGGTGGCATCACCGTGGCGCTGGGCAACACCCATGAAGACAACTGGGAATGGCATATGTACGACACGGTGAAAGGTTCCGACTATATCGGTGACCAGGACGCCATTGAATATATGTGCAAAACCGGCCCGGAAGCGATTCTGGAGCTGGAGCACATGGGCCTGCCGTTCTCCCGTCTGGACGATGGCCGCATCTATCAGCGCCCGTTCGGCGGCCAGTCGCTGAACTTCGGCGGCGAGCAGGCGGCCCGTACCGCCGCGGCGGCCGACCGTACCGGCCATGCGCTGTTGCACACCCTGTATCAACAGAACCTGAAGAACCACACCACCATTTTCTCCGAGTGGTATGCGCTGGATCTGGTGAAGAACCAGGATGGCGCGGTGGTCGGCACTACCGCCATCTGCATTGAGACCGGTGAAGTGGTTTACTTCAAAGCCAAGGCCACCGTACTGGCGACCGGCGGCGCAGGCCGTATTTATCAGTCCACCACCAACGCCCACATCAACACCGGCGACGGTGTCGGCATGGCGATCCGCGCCGGGGTACCGGTGCAGGACATGGAAATGTGGCAGTTCCACCCGACCGGCATCGCCGGCGCCGGCGTGCTGGTGACCGAAGGCTGTCGCGGTGAGGGCGGTTACCTGCTGAACAAGCACGGCGAACGCTTCATGGAACGCTATGCGCCGAACGCCAAAGATCTGGCGGGCCGCGACGTGGTGGCCCGTTCCATCATGATTGAAATCCGCGAAGGCCGCGGCTGCGACGGTCCTTGGGGCCCGCACGCCAAGCTGAAGCTGGACCACCTGGGCAAGGACGTGCTGGAATCCCGCCTGCCGGGCATCCTGGAGCTGTCCCGCACCTTCGCTCACGTCGACCCGGTGAAAGAACCTATCCCGGTGATCCCGACCTGCCACTACATGATGGGCGGCATACCGACCAAAGTGACCGGCCAGGCGTTGACCGTGAACGAGAAAGGCGAAGACGTGGTGATCCCGGGGCTGTTCGCCGTGGGCGAAATCGCCTGCGTCTCGGTGCACGGCGCCAACCGTCTGGGCGGCAACTCGCTGCTCGACCTGGTGGTGTTTGGTCGCTCCGCCGGCATGCACCTGCAGGAATCGCTGGAAGAGCAGGGCGAGAGCCGTGACGCCAGCGAATCCGACGTGGAAGCCTCTCTGGAGCGTCTGAACCGCTGGAACAACACCCGCTCGGGTGAAGATCCGGTTGAAATCCGCAAAGCGCTGCAGGCCTGCATGCAGAACAACTTCTCGGTATTCCGCGAAGGCGATGCCATGGCGAAAGGCCTGGAAGAGCTGAAAGTGATCCGCGAACGTCTGAAGAACGCACGTCTGGACGATACCTCCAGCGAATTCAACACCCAGCGCATCGAATGCCTGGAGTTGGATAACCTGATGGAAACCGCGTTTTCCACCGCCGTATCGGCCAACTTCCGCACCGAGAGCCGTGGCGCGCACAGCCGCTTCGACTTCCCGGAGCGCGATGACGCCAACTGGCTGTGTCATTCGCTGTATCTGCCGCAATCGGAAAGCATGACGCGACGCGAAGTGAACATGCAACCGAAGCTGCGCCCGGCATTCCCGCCGAAAGTGCGTTCTTACTAATTGCGGAGATCGATTGATGAAACTCGAATTTTCAATTTATCGCTACAATCCGGACGTTGACGACGCGCCGCACATGCAGGATTACACCCTGGAAGCGGAAGAAGGTCGCGACATGATGCTGCTGGATGCGTTAATGCAGCTGAAAGAAAAAGATCCGTCCCTGTCGTTCCGTCGCTCATGCCGTGAAGGCGTGTGCGGCTCCGACGGCCTCAATATGAACGGCAAAAACGGCCTGGCCTGCATCACCCCGATCTCTTCGCTGCGCAAAGCCGGCAAAAAGATTGTGATCCGTCCGCTGCCGGGCTTGCCGGTGGTGCGCGATCTGGTGGTTGATATGGGCCAGTTCTACACCCAATATGAGAAGATTAAGCCTTACCTGCTGAACGACGGCAAGAATCCTCCGGCGCGCGAGCATCTGCAATCGCCGGATGAACGCGCCAAGCTGGATGGTCTGTACGAGTGCATTCTGTGCGCCTGTTGCTCGACCTCTTGCCCATCGTTCTGGTGGAACCCTGACAAGTTCGTTGGCCCGGCCGGTCTGCTGGCGGCGTACCGCTTCCTGATCGACAGCCGCGACACGGAAACCGAAGAACGTTTAGATGATCTGGACGACGCTTTCAGTGTTTTCCGCTGCCATAGCATTATGAATTGTGTCAGTGTATGTCCTAAAGGCTTGAACCCGACGCGTGCTATCGGGCATATCAAGTCCATGCTGCTGCAACGCGGCGCATAAACGGAATGAGATGCTGCGCCGGGCGGTATTCCGGCGCACATCCCACGGGAGGGAACCTCTAAAAACTGACCCGCGGCTGCGGCGCCATGCAGCCTGGTTTTTCCGCCGGTTTTTAGAGGTTCCTTGTAAGGGACCGCGAGGTCCATAGCAGAACGTATCAGGCCCTAGTGGCATGCCCCATGACTTTCGAGTCGCAGCCGACAACGCTGCGGCGCGAAAGGCGACGGGTATCAAGTACGTCGAGTGAACCGTTTTTACGGCAAACCGTATCCATCACGGTAATTATGTTAACCACGGCGAAAACTAAAGCTTCAAAGCTTAAGGGATCATGATGCAGAACGGCGCAATGAAGGCCTGGCTGGATTCCTCCTATCTGGCGGGCGCGAATCAGTCTTACATAGAGCAGCTCTATGAAGACTTTTTAACCGATCCGGGCTCCGTTGAAGATAGCTGGCGTTCCATTTTTCAACAGCTACCAACCGCGGGTGTAAAACCCGATCAGCTTCACTCTCAAACACGCGATTACTTCCGCCGCCTGGCGAAAGATGCCGCGCGTTACAACACCACCATCACCGACCCGGAAACCGACGCCAAACAGGTCAAGGTACTGCAGCTGATCAACGCCTTCCGCTTCCGCGGGCATCAGCATGCCAACCTCGATCCGCTCGGCCTGTGGCAGCGCGAGCAAGTTCCTGACCTTGAGCCCGCGTACCACAACCTGACCGACGCCGACTTCCAGGAAACCTTCAACGTGGGTTCTTTCGCCATCGGCAAAGAAACCATGAAGCTGGGCGACCTGTACGCCGCGCTGAAGCAGACCTACTGCGGTTCGATCGGTGCGGAATACATGCACATCACCAACACCGAAGAGAAACGCTGGATCCAGCAGCGCATCGAATCGGTGGCGGGGCGCGCCAGCTTTACCAGCGATGAGAAACGCCGTTTCCTGAACGAGCTGACCGCTGCGGAAGGCCTGGAACGCTACCTGGGCGCCAAGTTCCCGGGCGCGAAGCGCTTCTCGCTGGAGGGCGGCGATGCGCTGGTGCCAATGCTGAAAGAAATGGTGCGCCACGCCGGCAAGAACGGCACCCGCGAAGTGGTGCTGGGCATGGCACACCGCGGCCGTCTGAACGTGTTGATCAACGTGCTGGGCAAAAAGCCGGCCGATCTGTTCGACGAGTTCGCCGGCAAGCATAAAGAACACCTCGGCACCGGTGACGTGAAATATCACCAGGGCTTCTCCTCCGACCTGGAAACCGAAGGCGGCATGGTTCACCTGGCGCTGGCGTTCAACCCGTCGCACCTGGAGATCGTCAGCCCGGTGGTGATGGGCTCGGTGCGCGCCCGTCGCGATCGTCTGGACGAAGCGCGCAGCAACATGGTGCTGCCGATCACCATCCACGGCGACGCCGCCATTACCGGCCAGGGCGTGGTGCAGGAAACCCTGAACATGTCGCAGGCCCGCGGTTACGAAGTGGGCGGCACGGTGCGCATCGTCATCAACAACCAGGTTGGCTTCACCACCTCCAACCCGTTGGATGCGCGCTCTACCGAATACTGTACCGACATCGCCAAAATGGTGCAGTCGCCGATCTTCCACGTCAATGCGGACGATCCGGAAGCGGTGGCCTTCGTCACCCGCCTGGCGTTGGATTTCCGTAACACCTTCAAACGTGACGTGATGATCGATCTGGTCTGCTACCGTCGCCATGGGCATAACGAGGCCGATGAGCCAAGCGCCACCCAGCCGGTGATGTATCAGAAGATCAAGAAACACCCGACGCCACGCAAAATCTACGCTGACGTGCTGACCGAACAGAAGGTCGCCAGCCTGGAAGATGCCACGGAAATGGTCAACCTGTACCGTGACGCGCTCGACCGCGGCGACTGCGTGGTTGAAGAATGGCGTCCGATGAATCTGCATACCTTTACCTGGTCGCCGTATCTGAACCACGAGTGGGACGAAGAGTACCCAAGCAAGGTTGAGATGAAGCGTCTGCAGGAGCTGGCTCGCCGCATCAGCAGCGTGCCGGAAGCGATCGAGATGCAGTCGCGCGTGGCGAAAATCTACGGTGACCGCGCCGAGATGGCCGCCGGCAACAAGCCGTTCGATTGGGGCGCGGCCGAAACGCTGGCTTACGCCACCATGGTGGATGAAGGCATCCCGATCCGCCTCTCCGGCGAAGATGCCGGCCGCGGCACCTTCTTCCACCGCCATGCGGTGGTGCACAACCAGAAAAACGGTTCGGTCTACGTGCCGCTGGCGAATGTGCACAGCGGCCAGGGCGAATTCAAGGTCTGGGACTCGGTGCTGTCCGAAGAGGCGGTGCTGGCGTTCGAATACGGTTACGCCACCGCCGAGCCGCGCACCCTGACTATCTGGGAAGCGCAGTTCGGCGACTTCGCCAACGGCGCGCAGGTGGTGATCGACCAGTTCATCAGCTCCGGCGAGCAGAAGTGGGGCCGTATGTGCGGCCTGGTGATGCTGTTGCCGCACGGTTACGAAGGCCAGGGGCCGGAGCACTCCTCCGCGCGTCTGGAGCGTTACCTGCAGCTGTGCGCAGAGCAGAACATGCAGGTGTGCATCCCGTCCACGCCGGCGCAGGTTTACCATATGCTGCGTCGTCAGGCGCTGCGCGGTATGCGCCGTCCGCTGGTGGTGATGTCGCCTAAGTCGTTGCTGCGTCACCCGCTGGCGATTTCCTCGCTGGAAGAGCTGGCCAACGGCACCTTCCAGCCGGCGATCGGCGAGATCGACTCCCTGGATCCGAAAGGGGTCAAACGCGTGGTGCTGTGTTCCGGCAAGGTGTACTACGACCTGCTGGAACAGCGTCGCAAGAATGATCAGAAAGACGTGGCCATCATCCGCATCGAGCAGCTGTATCCGTTCCCGCACCAGGCCGTTCAGGCGGTGCTGGAGAAATACGCGCACGTGCACGATTTCGTCTGGTGTCAGGAAGAGCCGCTGAACCAGGGCGCCTGGTACTGCAGCCAACACAACTTCCGTGAAGTCGTGCCGTTTGGGGCTTCTTTACGTTACGCCGGACGTCCGGCCTCCGCCTCGCCGGCGGTGGGTTATATGTCCGTACACCAGAAGCAGCAGCAGGCTCTGGTGAATGACGCGCTGAATATTGATTAATGCCAGCTCACTTGCCGGCTGCGGCCGGCACGTTGAAGGGTAAAAAAACTTAAGGGAAAGCTAAATGAGTAGCGTAGATATTCTGGTTCCTGACCTTCCTGAATCGGTTGCCGATGCGACCGTGGCCACCTGGCACAAAAAGCCGGGCGACAGCGTTCAGCGCGACGAAGTTCTGGTCGAAATCGAAACCGACAAAGTGGTGCTGGAAGTTCCAGCCAGCGAAGCGGGCATTCTTGATGCGATCCTGGAAGAAGAGGGCGCTACCGTGCTTTCTCGCCAGATCCTCGGCCGCATCCGCCCGGGCGACAGCTCCGGCAAGCCGACCGCAGAGAAGAGCCAGGCTAAAGAAGCCACTCCGGCTCAGCGCGCCACCGCCAATCTGGAAGAAGAAAGCAATGATGCGCTCAGCCCGGCGATCCGCCGCCTGATCGCGGAACACGAGCTCGACGCCAGCGCCATCAAAGGCAGCGGCGTGGGTGGCCGCATCACCCGCGAAGACGTGGAAGCGCACCTGGCGAAAGGCGGCAAAGCCGCCGACAAACCCGCCGCCGCCGCTGAAGCCGCGCCACAGCCGGCTCTGGCCGGCCGCAGCGAAAAACGCGTGCCGATGACCCGCCTGCGCAAACGCGTGGCGGAGCGCCTGTTGGAAGCGAAGAACAGCACCGCGATGCTGACCACCTTCAACGAAATCAACATGCAGCCGATCATGGACCTGCGCAAGCAGTACGGCGAAGCCTTCGAGAAGCGCCACGGCGTGCGTCTGGGCTTCATGTCCTTCTACATCAAGGCGGTGGTGGAAGCGCTGAAACGCTTCCCGGAAGTGAATGCTTCCATCGACGGGACCGACGTGGTTTATCACAACTACTTCGACATCAGCATCGCGGTATCTACCCCGCGCGGCCTGGTGACCCCGGTACTGCGCGATGTGGACGCCATGAGCATGGCGGACATCGAGAAGAAAATCAAAGAGCTGGCGGTCAAAGGCCGCGACGGCAAGCTGACCGTGGAAGAGCTGACCGGCGGTAACTTCACCATTACCAACGGCGGCGTATTCGGCTCGCTGATGTCCACCCCGATCATCAACCCGCCGCAGAGCGCCATCCTCGGGATGCACGCGATCAAGGATCGTCCGATGGCGGTCAATGGTCAGGTGGTGATCCAGCCGATGATGTATCTGGCGCTGTCCTACGACCACCGCCTGATCGACGGCAAAGAGTCCGTCGGTTATCTGGTGACGGTCAAGGAAATGCTGGAAGATCCGGCTCGTCTGCTGCTGGACGTATAGTAACCCTGCTGGGCGCGCAGCCTTAAATAATTGGCGCCGCATCGCGGCTTCAGGTATCACGGGTATGTCGCGTCCACACTCTGTGCTATGTGGCCGGAAAGTCATGCGGTTTTACCGCGCAACATTGACCCGGCTAAAAACCTTCAGAACTGAATGGATAGAACATCATGAATTTACACGAATATCAGGCAAAACAGCTGTTTGCTCGGTATGGCATGCCGGCACCCACCGGCTATGCCTGTACCACTCCGCGTGAAGCAGAAGAAGCCGCATCCAAAATCGGCTCCGGCCCGTGGGTGGTTAAATGTCAGGTTCATGCTGGCGGCCGCGGTAAAGCTGGCGGCGTTAAAGTCGTAAACAGCAAAGAAGATATCCGTGCTTTCGCTGAAGCCTGGCTGGGCAAACGTCTGGTGACCTATCAGACTGACGCGCTGGGCCAGCCGGTACACCAGATCCTGGTGGAAGCGGCGACCGATATCGATAAAGAACTGTATCTGGGCGCGGTAGTCGACCGCAGCTCCCGCCGCGTGGTGTTCATGGCATCCACCGAAGGCGGCGTTGAGATTGAGAAAGTTGCGGAAGAAACGCCGGAGCTGATCCACAAAATGATCGTTGATCCGCTGGCGGGTCCACAGCCTTATCAGGGCCGCGAGCTGGCCTTCAAACTGGGCCTGACCGGCAAGCAGGTCAGCCAGTTCGCCAAGATCTTCATGGGCCTGGCCACCCTGTTCCTGGAGCGCGACCTGGCGATGGTTGAGATCAACCCGCTGGTGATCACCAAGCAGGGCGATCTGGTGTGCCTGGACGGCAAACTGGGCGCCGACGGCAATGCCCTGTTCCGCCAGCCGGAACTGCGCGAAATGCGTGACCCTTCTCAGGAAGACGAACGCGAATCCCGTGCGGCCCAGTGGGAGCTGAACTACGTTGCGCTCGACGGCAACATCGGCTGCATGGTTAACGGCGCGGGCCTGGCGATGGGCACCATGGACATCGTCAAGCTGCACGGCGGCGAACCGGCCAACTTCCTGGACGTAGGCGGCGGCGCCACCAAAGAGCGCGTAACCGAAGCGTTCAAAATCATCCTGTCCGACGACAAGGTGAAAGCGGTTCTGGTTAACATTTTCGGTGGTATCGTGCGCTGCGACCTGATCGCCGACGGCATCATCGGCGCAGTCGCCGAAGTGGGCGTCAACGTCCCGGTGGTGGTGCGTCTGGAAGGGAACAACGCCGAACTGGGCGCCAAGAAACTGGCGGACAGCGGTCTGAATATCATTGCTGCGACCAGCCTGACTGATGCGGCTCAGCAAGTTGTTGCGGCAGTGGAGGGTAAATAATGTCCATTTTAATCGATAAGAACACCAAAGTAATTTGCCAGGGCTTCACCGGTAGCCAGGGTACTTTCCACTCCGAACAGGCTATCGCTTACGGCACCAAAATGGTCGGTGGCGTAACCCCGGGCAAAGGCGGCACTCAGCACCTGGGCCTGCCGGTGTTCAATACCGTGCGTGAAGCGGTCGAAGCCACCGGCGCCACCGCGTCCGTGATCTACGTTCCCGCGCCGTTCTGCAAAGACTCCATCCTGGAAGCTATCGATGCAGGCATCAAACTGATCATCACCATCACCGAAGGCATCCCGACGCTGGACATGCTGACCGTGAAAGTGAAGCTGGATGAAGCCGGCGTGCGCATGATCGGCCCGAACTGCCCAGGCGTTATCACTCCGGGCGAATGCAAAATCGGCATCATGCCTGGCCATATCCACCTGCCAGGCAAAGTGGGCATCGTTTCCCGCTCCGGCACCCTGACCTATGAAGCGGTGAAACAAACCACCGATGCCGGTCTGGGCCAGTCTACCTGCGTGGGCATCGGCGGCGACCCGATCCCTGGCTCCAACTTCATCGATATCCTGAAAATGTTCCAGGAAGATCCGCAGACCGAAGCGATCGTCATGATCGGCGAGATCGGCGGCAGCGCTGAAGAAGAAGCGGCGGCCTACATCAAAGAACACGTCACCAAGCCGGTGGTCGGCTACATCGCCGGCGTTACTGCGCCGAAAGGCAAGCGCATGGGCCACGCGGGCGCCATCATCGCCGGCGGCAAAGGCACTGCGGACGAGAAGTTTGCGGCGCTGGAAGCGGCGGGCGTGAAGACCGTACGCAGCCTGGCTGACATCGGCGACGCGGTGAAAGCGGTGCTGAACCGCTAAGATCTTAGTACGAAATAACAATATCTCGACATGATTGGCCATCCTTACGGGTGGCCTTTTTTATGGGCGAAGGATCAGAAGTCGTTGAGCGCCTTGATCAGCGCGATCCGATCCTGCAGGCGCTGCTGCTGAACCGCATCGCCGGCGGCCTGCCGCTGCCGCTCCAGGGCGGCGAGGGCGGCGCGATAGCCGTCGGCATCCTTGAACAAGGCATCTTTGACGTTGATCGACGCGACGTTGGTGTAGCGGCCGTCATCGGTGGTCGGCACCTGGATCACGCCTTCGTTGAGCAGGCGTTTGACGATCGCCCGCTGCGGCTCATAGCCTTCCATGCCCACTAATTTCCAGCGCTGCTGCGGCTCCCCGCGATATCGGCCCTTTTTCACTTCGCTCAGGTAGCGCAGGGTCAGGCTGCGGATGGTGCCTTCCTCTTCGCCATACTGCGCCTTGCTGTCGGACAGCACCGGGAAGGATTGCCCCTCCAGCGCACCGCCTTTCTGCGTCAGGTGCCCCATACGGTAGCTGTTCATGCCCAGGCGAATCGGCATGGCGTCGGTGACCGGCGTGCCGTCCGCCAGGCGCAGATTGCGGATGCGCGAACCGGCCGGCTGGCGCAGGTCGATGGTATAAGTGACGCCGTCGAAGAAGTCATTGGTGGAGTACTTGGACGAACGGCGCGCCGGATCAAAGCTGTAGGTGACGTCGCCGGGCCGCAGCGCGTTAAAATAGCCGGCCGACCACTCCATATACTGCTTCAGCGCCTTGCCGTCGAGCTGATAAACGGTGATCTCGCCGCCGGCGTATTGGTAGTTGAAGGCGATGTCCTTGGCCTTGATGTCGCCGACGTCCAGCCTGGCGCGATCGTTGTCGATCTGCAGGGCGATTACCTGCGCCCGTGGGGCGTAGTAGCGGCTGGCTTGCTGGAACAGCGCGCTGATGCCGGTATCCTGCACGTGCACCTGCGGGATGCCTTTGAACTCGTCGGCGGGCACCAGATCGCTGCCGCTCAGCCTGGCCACCACCCGGTTGGCGTTGGCGCGCAGAATGTCGTGATACGGCTGATAGAGCGCCAGCATGCCGCTGTCCGGCGCCAGCCCTTTGATCGGGTAAGTGTAGCTGTCCTTGTTGATCAGGGTGAATTTGCCGTCGCGCCGCTCAAACTGCAGATCGATGCGCGACAGCGCGCGGCCATATTTGTCCGGTTCGGTGATGATGACGCCGTTGACCACCGCCTTGTCGATTTTGACGTGCATATGCCCGGCGACGATCGCCGCCAGCTGCGGGTTGGCGTTGGCGATATCGGCTACGCCGGTGCCCGGGCGCTGGTTTTCGTTGTCGATGCCCATGTGAGCCACCAGCACGATGGCGTCGACCTGGTTGTCGATCCGGCTGATGACCTGTTTCACCGCCTGCACCGGATCGGTGAAGTTCAGCCCCTTGATGCGATCGGTGCCCTTGGCGAATTCGGCGGTCATCGGCGTGTCCATGCCGATAATGCCGATCTTCACGCCCTGACGCTCGATGATTTTATAGGCCGGCAAATAGGGTTTGCCGTCGTCCCAGAAGATATTGCCGGCCAGCGCGGCGCCCTCGAACTGTTTGAGCGGCGTGGCCAACGCCGGCAGGCCGAAGTCGAACTCGTGATTGCCCATTACCCAGACGTCGTACTTGAGCGCGTTGAAGCCCAGCATCATCGGGCTGACGGCATCGTGTTTGAAGGTTTCGACGAAGTTGCCCTGAATGGTGTCGCCGGCGTCCACCAGGATCAGATTCGGCTGTTCGGCGCGCAGTTTTTTTACCTGGGTGGCTATTTGGCTCAGGCTGCCCGCCAGATTTTCGGTGTCGCTGGCGTAATCCCAGGGGACGAAAGTGCCGTGCAGATCGGAGGTGCCCAGCAGGGTGATGTTAACCGTTTCGGCGGCCACGGCGTTGCCCGCGAGCCCCAGCACAGAGGCAAAAATTATTTTTTTCATAAGTTGTTGTCATCAAATGGAATTTTAACACAATCGGTTATTTTGCTACAAAAATGCAACCTTTACGATCTAATAGCGAGAAATAGGCTAATATTTGAGAGAGATTTTTTGTTTTGTGACTGCAATCACTGTCGATGCGCGTTGGAAATAAAACGTTAATTATGTCGCATAATAAGCGCGTAATAATACAATGGCGGCTCTTTTAAATCACATTTATTTAACACAAAAATATCATTAAAAAACAATTAAACCATCGCGCAACATGACCTCAAGAAAAATAGGCGAAATGTGCTGATGAATATGGAAATAATATGCGGATAGGCTTAAATTGTTTCAGATCAAATTACGCCAGAGTACCTCTTTGGGCTAAGATTTGACCTGTAACCCAAAGTCTAACCCACATCACGCAAAAACCTATTTATTGTGTGGGATTGGGCGAGTATCATTCATGCTGTGATTATGGATGGTTGATCTTGTTGCATTTGTTACCCGTTGTCGGTTTTCGGCGGCGCGTTTGATGCCTGGCCCATGCGGCCCAGCGGCGAGTGTGCGGTTGAAAGCGGAGAGGCTGGATCAAATTTGTTGTGTTTAAGGGCATTCACTGCGGGGCGTTACCGGCAGCTTTGAAAAAAGTCATACCCTAAATAATTGATGCTGTATCACCACGGCAAGAGCGCGAGTCCCGGGAGCTAACGTGAGTCAGTGACGGGGGGCGTTCGCAGCCGACACGGATGCAGTTTAAAGTATGACGGGTATATGCCGATAACCGCATGTCGGAGTCTTCCTGCGAGGAGCAAGGAGTCAAGATGTTTGATATTGTCGAACTGTCGCGCTTACAGTTTGCTTTAACGGCGATGTACCATTTCTTATTTGTCCCATTAACGCTGGGCATGGCGTTTTTGCTGGCAATTATGGAAACGGTATATGTACTGTCAGGCAAACAAATCTATAAAGATATGACCAAATTCTGGGGCAAGTTATTTGCAATTAACTTTGCCCTGGGTGTGGCCACCGGTTTGACCATGGAGTTCCAGTTCGGGACCAACTGGTCATATTTCTCCCACTACGTCGGTGACATCTTCGGGGCCCCGCTGGCCATCGAAGGTCTGATGGCGTTCTTCCTTGAATCGACGCTGGTCGGCCTGTTCTTCTTCGGCTGGGATCGTCTGAGCAAGGTGCAGCACATGGCGGTAACCTGGTTTGTGGCCCTCGGCTCCAACCTGTCCGCGCTGTGGATCCTGGTCGCCAACGGCTGGATGCAGAACCCGATCGCCTCCGACTTCAACTTCGAAACCATGCGCATGGAGATGGTCAGCTTCTCCGAACTGGTGCTTAACCCGGTTGCGCAGGTGAAGTTCGTGCACACCGTAGCGTCCGGCTACACCTGCGGCGCGATGTTCGTGTTGGGCATCAGTTCCTACTACCTGCTGAAGGGCCGCGATATCGCCTTCGCCAAGCGCTCCTTCGCCATTGCCGCCAGCTTCGGTATGGCTGCCATTCTGTCCGTTATCGTGCTGGGTGATGAATCCGGTTACGAGATGGGCGACGTGCAGAAAACCAAACTGGCCGCCATCGAAGCAGAGTGGGACACCCAGCCGGCTCCGGCCTCCTTTACCCTGTTCGGCATTCCGAATCAGGATAAGATGGAGAACTCCTACTCGATTCAAATCCCTTATGCGCTCGGCCTGATCGCCACCCGCTCCACCGATACCCAGGTCACCGGCCTGAAAGATCTGATGGCGCAGCATGAAGTGCGCATCCGCAACGGCATGAAAGCCTACCAGCTGCTGGAAGAGCTGCGCGGCGGCAATACCGATCCCGCGGTGCGCGCCGAGTTCAACCGCACCAAGCAGGACCTGGGCTACGGCATGCTGTTGAAGCGCTATACCCCGAACGTCACCGACGCGACGGAAGCGCAGATCCAGCTGGCGACCAAAGACTCCATTCCGCGCGTGGCGCCGCTGTACTTCGCCTTCCGCATCATGGTGGCCTGCGGCGTGATCATGCTGTTGATTATCGGCCTGTCGTTCTGGAACGTGATCCGCGGCCGCATCGGCCAGAAAAAATGGCTGCACCGCGCGGCGCTGTACGGCCTGCCGCTGCCATGGATCGCCATCGAGTCCGGCTGGTTCGTGGCGGAATACGGGCGTCAGCCCTGGGCGATTGGCGAGGTGCTGCCGACCGCGGTCGCCAACTCTTCGCTGACGGCGGGCGACATTCTGTTCTCGATGGGGCTGATCTGCGGCTTGTACACCCTGTTCCTGGTGGCTGAAATGTACCTGATGTTCAAGTTTGCGCGTCTGGGCCCAAGCAGCCTGAAAACTGGCCGCTACCACTTTGAACAACCGACTGCCTCCGTGCAGGAAGCGCGCTAAACAGGAGTCCACGTATGTTTGACTATGAAGTACTGCGATTTATTTGGTGGGGCCTGGTTGGCGTACTGCTGATCGGCTTCGCCGTCACCGACGGTTTCGACATGGGCGTCGGTATCCTGGTGCGCATTATCGGTAAAACCGATACCGAGCGCCGGGTGATGATCAACTCCATCGCCCCGCACTGGGACGGCAACCAGGTGTGGCTGATCACCGCCGGCGGCGCGCTGTTCGCCGCCTGGCCAATGGTCTACGCGGCGGCCTTCTCGGGCTTCTATGTCGCCATGATCCTGGTGCTGTCCGCGTTGTTCTTCCGCCCGGTCGGTTTTGACTACCGCTCCAAGCTGGAGAGCAGCCGCTGGCGCAACATGTGGGACTGGGGCATCTTCATCGGCTCCTTCGTGCCTGCGGTGGTGTTCGGCGTGGCGTTCGGCAACCTGCTGCAGGGCGTGCCGTTCCATATGGACGAGTACATGCGCCTGTTCTACACCGGCAACTTCTTCCAGCTGCTGAACCCGTTTGGCCTGTTGGCGGGCGTGGTCAGCCTGACCATGCTGGTGACCCAGGGCGCGACCTACCTGCAGATGCGCACCACCGGCGAAATCCACCTGCGTTCACGCGCGGCGGCTCAGATTGCCACCCTGGTGATGGCGGTATGCTTCCTGCTGGCTGGCGTGTGGTTGGTGAAGGGCATCGACGGTTTCGTGGTGACTTCGGCGCTGGATACCATGGCGGAATCCAACCCGCTGCGTAAGGAAGTGGCTCATCAGGCCGGCGCCTGGCTGATCAACTTCAACAAGTATCCGCTGCTGTGGGCCTTGCCTGCGCTGGGCGTGGTGCTGCCGTTGTTCACCATCCTGTTCTCGCGTCTGGAGAAAGGGGCGCTGGCGTTCGTCACTTCGTCGCTGACCATCGCCTGCGTGATCCTCACTGCCGGGGTCACCATGTTCCCGTTCGTGATGCCTTCAAGCACCGTGCCCAACGTCAGCCTGACCATGTGGGATGCGACGTCGAGCCTGCTGACGCTGAAGGTGATGACCGTGGTCGCGGCGATCTTCGTGCCTATCGTCTTGGCGTACACCAGCTGGTCGTACTACAAAATGTTCGGCCGCCTCGACAAGAACTACATCGAAAACAACAAGCATTCGCTGTACTAAGGATAAGGAGCTAAACCATGTGGTATTTTGCCTGGATTCTCGGAACGCTTCTTGCCTGCGCCTTCGGCATCATTACGGCGCTGGCGCTGGAGCAGAGCGAAGCCACCAAAGCGCAGCAAGACGGCAAGTGATGAGTTTGTCATTAACCGACAGGCTGTACGCCATCACTGACAAGGGCCCCGTCCGGGCCCTTTCATTGGCGTTGGCGTTGATTTTGGCGGGTTGCATCTTTTGGGATCCGACGCGTTTCGCCGCCAAAACCAGCTCGCTGGAGATTTGGGAAGGGCTGCTGCTGATTTGGGCGGTGTGCACCGGGGTGATCCACGGCTTCGGCTTCCGGCCGCAGCGCAGCCTCTGGCGCGCTTTTTTCGCGCCGCTTCCTGCCATGGTGATCCTGGCCGCAGGATTACTTTACGTTTCTTTATAATCTCCGCCATATCCCCGTGTTATGGGCCCTGAGGGCCCATAATTATTTTCATTCCCATCTTGTAACCCATTCCCAACCCGATCCGTCTTGCGTATAGTAGCAGCGTTAAATTGCATTGCTGGGAAGTAGAGTGAGTAATACGTTGTTTCGATGGCCGGTTCGCGTTTACTACGAGGATACCGATGCCAGTGGTGTGGTCTATCACGCCCGCTACGTCGCCTTTTTTGAAAGAGCGCGCACCGAGATGCTGCGTCAGCATAACTTTCATCAACAGCAGCTGCTCAGTGAACATGTCGCTTTTGTCGTCCGGCGCATGACGGTGGATTATCTGGCTCCGGCTCGTCTCGACGAACAGCTGGAAGTGCAGAGTGAAATCACCGTGATCCGCGGGGCTTCTCTCACGTTTGCTCAACGCATTGTCAATTCTGACGGGGCTCTACTGAGTCAGGCCGATGTATTGATTGCATGTATTGATCCACACCAAATGAAGCCGAGAGCGCTTCCTAAGTCTATTGTCGCGGAGTTTAAGCAGTGACTGACATGAATATCCTAGATTTATTCTTGAAGGCGAGCCTGCTCGTTAAGCTTATCATGTTGATTTTGATATGCTTCTCGGTAGCCTCTTGGGCGATCATCATCCAGCGCACCCGCATTCTCAATGCGGCCACCCGCGACGCCGAAGCCTTTGAAGACAAATTCTGGTCCGGTATCGAGCTGTCCCGTTTGTATCAGGAGAGCCAGGCGCGTCGCGATAGCCTGACCGGTTCCGAACAAATTTTCCACTCGGGTTTCAAAGAGTTCGCCCGTCTGCACCGCGCGAATAACCATGCGCCGGAGTCGGTGATTGAAGGGGCGTCGCGCGCGATGCGCATTTCGATGAACCGTGAACTGGAAACGCTGGAAAACCATATTCCGTTCCTCGGCACCGTCGGTTCGATCAGCCCGTATATCGGCCTGTTCGGCACCGTGTGGGGGATCATGCACGCCTTTATCGCCCTGGGTGCGGTGAAGCAGGCCACGCTGCAGATGGTGGCGCCGGGCATCGCCGAAGCGCTGATCGCCACCGCGATCGGTCTGTTCGCCGCTATCCCGGCCGTTATGGCCTATAACCGCCTCAACCAGCGCGTTAACAAGCTTGAGCAGAATTACGACAACTTTATGGAAGAGTTCACCGCTATTCTGCATCGTCAGGCCTTCTCCAGCGACAGCAAATAAGTAGGAGGTAGCATGGCGAGAGTACGTGGACGCAATCGGCGCGAGCTGAAGTCCGAAATTAACATCGTTCCGCTGCTCGACGTGTTGCTGGTGCTGCTGCTGATCTTTATGGCAACCGCGCCAATCATCACCCAGAGCGTGGAGGTTGACCTGCCGGACGCCACCGACTCCAAAACGGTGTCCAGCGATGACAATCCGCCGGTGATCCTCGAGGTTTCCGGCGTAGGTCAATACACCCTGGTGGTGGATCACAACCGTATGGAACTGCTGCCGCCGGAGCAGGTTGCAGCCGAGGCCAAATCGCGGTTGGCGGCCAACCCGAAAACGGTCTTTTTGATCGGCGGGGCGAAGGAAGTTCCTTATGATGAGATTATCAAGGCATTGAATATTCTCCATCAGGCGGGCGTGGCTTCCGTGGGGCTGATGACCCAGCCAATCTGACCGTAAGGCGAACGGCAACCCGGTTCCTGCGCTGCGGCCCAGGAACCCCGTATAAGCAACACCAGTTTTTGGGAATCTATTTTGGTAAAGGCAACTGAGCAAAACGATAAGCTGAATCGCGCCGTTATTGTTTCGGTCGTTCTGCACTTCATATTGATTGCCCTGCTGATTTGGGGATCGCTGCAGGAAAACGTCGACATGAGTGCCGGCGGCGGCGGCGACGGTTCCGTAGTCGGTGCGGTGATGGTTGATCCCGGCGCGGTGGTGGAGCAGTACAACCGCCAGCAGCAGCAGAGCAACGACGCGCAGCGCGCCGAGAAGCAGCGTCAGAAAAAAGCGGAGCAGCAGGCCGAAGAACTTCAGCAGAAGCAGGCGGCGGAACAGCAACGCCTGAAAGAACTGGAAAAAGAACGGCTGACGGCGCAGGAAAAAGCGGCGCAGGACGCCAAGGCGCAGGCGGAACAGCAAAAGCAGGCCGCCGAGCAGCAGAAAGTGGCGGAAGCCGCGGCGGCCAAGGCCAAAGAACAGCAGAAGGTCGCGGAAACCGCAGCGGCGAAAGCCAAGGCCGAGGCCGATAAGGTCGCCAAGGCGCAGGCCGACGCGCAGAAGAAAGCCGAAGCCGAGGCCAAGAAAGAAGCCGCAGCCGCCGCCGCCGCCAAGAAGCAGGCGGAAGAGGCGAAGAAAGCCGCGGCCGCCGCCGCAGAGCAAAAAGCCGCAGAGAAAAAAGCGGCCGCTGACGCCGAGAAGAAAGCCGCAGCGGAAGCCGAGAAGAAGGCTGCCGCCGAGGCTGAGAAGAAAGCTGCAGCGGCCAAGAAAGCTGCGGCAGACGCCAAGAAGAAGGCCGCGGCCGAGGCCGCGAAGCAGTCGGCGGCAGTTGACGATATCTTCGGCGGCCTGGCGGACGGCAAGAATGCGCCGAAGGGCGGCGGCGCCAAAGCCAAGGGCGACGGCAAACCGGCCGGGCAGGGCAATGCTAAAACCGCCGGGGCCAGCGGTGCGGATATCAACGCTTACAAGAGCCAAATTCAGGCTGCTATTCAGAGTAAGTTCTATGGCGCTTCGGATTTCAGCGGGAAAACTTGCGATCTGCGTATCCGGCTGGGGCCTGATGGTTTTTTAATTAATGTTCAACCGGCGGGCGGCGATCCGGCCCTGTGCCAAGCTGCGGTAGCCGCAGCCAAATTGGCGAATATTCCGAAACCGCCGAGTGATGCCGTGTACCAGCAATTTAAGAGTTCTATCCTTGAATTCAAACCACAATAATGGTTGTTTGAGCTGAGTCATACCGCAGGGATGTACTAAGGTAACCAACAGGGATTATGTAGTTTTGTTTGAGTTGGTTTGTTAAAATTCTGCTAATTTATCGCAGGCATCCCGCCTGGATAAGGGAGATGAGATGAAGCAGGCATTTCGAGTAGCGCTAGGTTTTTTAATACTGTGGGCGTCCGTGCTTCACGCGGAAGTTCGCATTGAAATCACCCAAGGGGTCGACTCCGCTCGCCCGATTGGCGTGGTGCCGTTTAAATGGGCGGGTCCAGGCACGCCTCCGGAAGATATCGGCAAGATTGTCGGCGCAGACCTGCGCAACAGCGGCAAATTCAACCCGATTGACGTGGCGCGCATGCCGCAGCAACCGACCACCGCGTCTGAAGTGACGCCGGCGGCCTGGACTGCGCTGGGCATCGACGCCGTGGTTGTCGGCCAGGTTCAACCTGGCGCAGACGGCAGCTACCTGATCTCTTATCAGCTGGTGGATACCTCGGGTTCGCCAGGCACCGTGTTGGCGCAAAATCAGTATAAGGTGACCAAGCAGTGGTTGCGTTATTCTGCCCACACCGCCAGCGACGAAGTGTTCGAGAAGCTGACCGGCATCAAGGGCGCCTTCCGCACCCGTATCGCCTACGTGGTGCAGACCAACGGCGGGAAATTCCCGTACGAGCTGCGCGTAGCGGATTACGACGGCTACAACCAGTTTGTGGTGCACCGTTCGCCTGAGCCGCTGATGTCCCCGGCCTGGTCGCCGGACGGCAGCAAGCTGGCGTACGTCACCTTCGAGAGTGGCCGCTCCGCGCTGGTGGTGCAGACCCTGGCTAACGGCGCCATCCGCCAGATCGCCTCGTTCCCGCGTCACAACGGTGCGCCGGCGTTCTCGCCGGACGGCAGCCGCCTGGCGTTTGCGTTGTCCAAGAGCGGCAGCCTGAACCTGTACGTGATGAACCTCGGCTCTGGCCAGATCACGCAGATTACCGACGGTCGCAGCAACAACACCGAACCGACCTGGTTCCCGGACGGCCAGACTCTGGCGTATACCTCCGACCAGGGCGGACGCCCACAGATTTACAAAGTCAGCGCCAGCGGCGGTGCCTCACAGCGTCTGACATGGGAAGGTTCTCAGAATCAGGATTCTGAGGTCAGTTCCGACGGTAAATTCCTGGTGATGGTGAGCTCCAACAACGGCGCTCAGCATATCGCCAAACAAGATCTTGGATCGGGAGCCGTTCAAGTATTAACCGGCACCTTCCTCGACGAAACGCCTAGTATTGCGCCAAACGGCACCATGGTGATCTATAGCTCCACGCAAGGTATGGGCTCCGTGCTGCAACTGGTGTCGACCGATGGGCGTTTTAAAGCGCGTCTTCCGGCAACTGATGGACAGGTCAAATTCCCTGCCTGGTCGCCGTATCTGTGATGCATGTGTAAATATGTATGGCAAACTATAAAAGGATCAAAGAAATGCAACTGAACAAAGTGCTGAAAGGGCTTCTGCTGGCACTGCCAGTTCTGGCTGTAGCAGCTTGTAGTTCTAACAAAAGCGCAAACAACGACCAATCCGGTATGGGCGCTGGCGCTGGCACTGGTACAGAAAACGGCAGCAGCAACCTGTCTTCCGAAGAACAAGCTCGTCTGCAGATGCAAGAACTGCAGAAGAACAACATCGTTTACTTCGGCCTGGACAAGTATGACGTAAGCTCCGAGTTCGCTCAGATGCTGGACGCGCACGCGACTTTCCTGCGTAACAACCCGTCTTACAAAGTGACTGTTGAAGGCCACGCGGACGAACGCGGCACGCCGGAATACAACATCGCTCTGGGCGAGCGTCGTGCTAACGCAGTTAAAATGTACCTGCAGGGTAAAGGCGTTTCCGCTGACCAGATCTCTATCGTTTCTTACGGTAAAGAAAAACCAGCAGTACTGGGCCACGACGAAGCGGCTTATGCCAAAAACCGTCGTGCCGTTCTGGTTTACTAAGAGAATCGCATGAACAGTAACTTCAGACGTCACTTGTTGAGTCTGTCGTTACTGGTTGGCGTAGCGGTCCCATGGGCCGCTACTGCCCAAGCGCCAATCAGTAATGTCGGCTCCGGCTCGGTCGAAGACCGCGTCACCTCGCTTGAGCGCATCAGCAATGCTCAGGGCCAGCTTTTAAACCAACTCCAGCAGCAACTCTCTGACAATCAGCGCGATATTGACTCTCTCCGCGGGCAAATCCAGGAAAACCAATATCAGTTGAATCAGGTGGTTGAACGCCAGAAGCAAATCTATCAACAGATGGATAGCCTCAGCCAGGGCGGTTCTCAGGGCTCTGCAGCCGCTGCGGGCGCCGCAGGCGGAGCAGCAGCTGCTGCGTCCTCTGACGGCGGCGACAGCGCCTCTGCGGCCGCTCCTGCGGCACCGGCCAGCAAGGGTGATGAAAACAGCGACTACAACGCCGCTGTTTCCCTGGCGCTGGAAAAAAAACAGTACGATCAGGCGATCTCAGCTTTTCAGTCCTTCGTAAAACAGTATCCAAAGTCCACTTACCAGCCTAACGCCAACTATTGGCTAGGCCAGTTGTTCTACAACAAGGGTAAAAAGGACGATGCGGCCTACTATTTTGCGGTGGTGGTGAAGAATTACCCGAAATCACCCAAGGCGCCGGACGCCATGTACAAGGTGGGTATCATCATGCAGGAGAAAGGGCAGGCCGATAAGGCCAAGGCCGTGTTCCAGCAGGTGATTAAACAGTACCCAACCAGTGCGGCGGCCAAACAGGCGAAAAGTCGCGTAGCCGGTTAACAAGCAAAAAAATGAGCCCAGAAGTTAGTCGATTTGACCGGTTTCTGGGCTCATTCGCGTGAAGAACAAGCAGTTGAACCTATCAATCAAAAATTTAGGTTGCGCTGCCAAGATAAATTAGTAATATATGCCGCCGTTGCCAAGACATCTTGCAAGATGTTAAAGCGGCAGGGAAATTGGGTCGTTAGCTCAGTTGGTAGAGCAGTTGACTTTTAATCAATTGGTCGCAGGTTCGAATCCTGCACGACCCACCAATCCTGAAACGAGAATGAAGTAGTAGCAGTAACCACGACAGTGGGTGATTAGCTCAGTTGGTAGAGCATCTCCTTTACACGGAGGGGGTCGGCGGTTCGAGCCCGTCATCACCCACCACTGCTGTGGGTCGTTAGCTCAGTTGGTAGAGCAGTTGACTTTTAATCAATTGGTCGCAGGTTCGAATCCTGCACGACCCACCACTCTAAACGAGTGAACAGGTGTGAAATCGTAAAGGATGAGACAAAAGCGTTTACGCTTTTGAACAGCGCTTGCGCTGGCCCGAAGGGGCCGTCTATGAAATAGACGGATAGCCGAAAAGGTTCGAGTCTCGCAAAGCGAGACAACATCACCTTGGTGATGGCCCGAAGGGCGAGGCCAAAGGCCGAGTCATCCTGCACGACCCACCACTCTAAAGAGTGACATGTTTCAGATTGGTATGATGTGGCAAAGTAAAGGTCCGAGTCGAGTTCCAGTCGAGTTGTCCTGCACCACCCATCCTTGTTTCCGCAATGCGGTCGCTGGTACCGTATTCGCAGTTCGCAGTAAACCACGTCAGTGGGTCGTTAGCTCAGTTGGTAGAGCAGTTGACTTTTAATCAATTGGTCGCAGGTTCGAATCCTGCACGACCCACCACTCTAAACGAGTGAGCAGGTGTGAAATCGTAAAGGATGAGACAAAAGCGTTTACGCTTTTGAACAGCGCTTGCGCTGGCCCGAAGGGGCCGTCTATGAAATAGACGGATAGCCGAAAAGGTTCGAGTCTCGCAAAGCGAGACAACATCACCCTGGTGATGGCCCGAAGGGCGAGGCCAAAGGCCAAGTCATCCTGCACGACCCACCACTCTAAACGAGTGAGCAATTGCAGCGAGTTATTTTCCTGCTTACGCGGTTCAGCAGTACACCACATCAGTGGGTCGTTAGCTCAGTTGGTAGAGCAGTTGACTTTTAATCAATTGGTCGCAGGTTCGAATCCTGCACGACCCACCATTTTCTCAGATATATCAAAACTCCCCCCAACGTTAAATTCCCATATTGCACGAGTCGTGTGGGTGAGACCCTGCGTTCAGGTTCGAGCATCGCGAAGCGATACGACAACGCGTAGCGTTGCCCGTAGGGTGAGGCCAAAGGCCGAATCAATCCTGCACGACCCACCATTTTCTCAGATATATCAAAACTCCCCCCAACGTTAAATTCCCATATTGCACGAGTCGTGTGGGTGATAACCTGCGTTCAGGTTCGAGCATCGCGAATCAATCCTGCACCGTCGAGCTAACTTCCTTCTATCCCTTCAGGTTTTCTTTCAATATCTTCACGATTTTTAATGTATTAAACACAGATTGCGCAGATATAAAAATATCAGCGGACTTTTCGCACAATTTTAGGTATTTTGTTTAGTATATGAAACGATTGGGCGTCGACGCGGGGAAATATGGCCGGAAAGCGCCCAGCCTAGCATGAGATTGCAGCGATGAGTGAAATGTTTGATGTCAACGCGGCGGTTTACCCGTTCCCGCCCAAACCGGTTCCGCTGGACGTTGCGGAAAAGGCGTTCTATCGCGAAAAGATTAAAACCCTGCTCAAACAGCGTAATGCGGTGATGGTCGCTCACTATTATACCGATCCGGAAATTCAGGCGCTGGCGGAGGAAACCGGCGGCTGCGTGGCGGACTCGCTGGAGATGGCGCGCTTTGGCAGCGCTCATCCGGCCTCGACCCTGCTGGTCGCCGGGGTGCGTTTTATGGGCGAAACCGCCAAGATACTCAGCCCGGAAAAACAGGTGCTGATGCCGACGCTGTATGCGGAGTGCTCGCTGGATCTGGGGTGCCCGGAAGAAGAATTTCACGCTTTCTGCGACAGTCACCCCGATCGCACCGTGGTGGTCTACGCTAATACCTCGGCGGCGGTAAAAGCGCGCGCCGACTGGGTGGTGACCTCCAGCATCGCGGTTGAGCTGATCGAGCATCTCGATAGCCTGGGCGAGAAAATCATCTGGGCGCCGGATCGCCACCTCGGCAGCTACGTGCAGAAGCAAACCGGGGCGGACGTATTATGCTGGCAGGGGGCCTGTATCGTCCATGACGAGTTTAAAACCCAGGCGCTGATGCGCATGAAGGCCCTGTACCCGCAGGCGGCGATATTGGTGCATCCGGAGTCGCCGCAGGCGGTGGTCGATCTGGCCGACGCGGTGGGGTCGACCAGCCAGCTGATCCAGGCGGCGAAAACCCTGCCGAACCGGCAGCTGATTGTCGCCACCGATCGCGGCATCTTTTACAAGATGCAGCAGGCATGCCCGGACAAAGAGCTGTTTGAGGCGCCGACCGCCGGTGAAGGGGCCACCTGCCGCAGCTGCGCGCACTGCCCGTGGATGGCGATGAACGGCCTTAAGGCGATCGCCGAAGGTCTGGAACAGGGCGGCGCGCAGCATGAGATCCAGGTAGACGCCGCGCTGCGCGAAAAGGCGCTGGTACCGCTGAACCGCATGCTGGCGTTCGCCGCACAGCTGAAAATGCAGGTTAAGGGAAACGCATAACCGTTTTATAAGGATGATCCTATGAGCTTCTTCAGTACCGGCAATATCCTGGTGCATATCCCGCTGGGCGCGGGCGGTTACGATTTGTCGTGGATCGAAGCCATCGGCACGCTGTTCGGGCTGCTGTGCATCTGGTACGCCAGCAAGGAAAAGATCATCAACTACCTGTTCGGCCTGATTAACGTCACGCTGTTCGCGGTGATTTTCTTCCAAATCCAGCTGTACGCCAGCCTGCTGTTGCAGCTGTTTTTCTTCGGCGCCAATATTTACGGCTGGTACGCCTGGAGCCGCCAGACGCAAGACCACCAGGCCGAGCTGCAGATCCGCTGGCTGCCGTTGCCCAAGGCGCTGGCGTGGGCGGCGGTATGCGTGGTTGGCATCGTCCTGATGACCTTCAATATCGACCGCGTGTTCGCCTGGCTGACGCAGGTTGCGGTGGCGGTGATGCAGCTGCTGGGGCTGAGCGTGCAGATGCCGGCGCTGCAGCCGGACGCTTTCCCGTTCTGGGATTCGGCGATGATGGTGTTGTCCATCGTGGCGATGATCCTGATGACGCGGAAATATGTCGAAAACTGGCTGTTGTGGGTGGTGATCGACGTGATCAGCGTGGCGATTTTCGCCTATCAGGGGGTGTACGCCATGGCGCTGGAATACGTGATCCTGACGCTGATCGCCCTGAACGGTTCCTGGCTGTGGATCAAAAGCGCCGGCCAGAATCACTCCCGCCCCTTATCCTCCGCGCCATGACTTGCGCCGAGGGCGCCAATGCGGCGCCCTCGTGCTGTCTAGTGGTGGTGCCCCAGGTGTGAATGCGACCCTGAATGTGAGTGTTCACTCGGCTCGGGCGCCCGGTTGATGCCGCAGTCCGGCGTATCGCAGTGCTGGTATTCCATCTGAATGGTCACGTGGCCGATGCGGTAACGCTCCAGCAGGTAGGCCTGAATGCGCGTCAGCAGCCCGTCGTGATCGTGCGGCGGGATCACCTGCGCATGCAGCGTCATCAATTTTTGCTCGCCTATCTGCCAGACGTGAACGTGGTGAATGTTGCGCACCTCGGGGATGTTCAGGCACAGGTCTTTTTGCAATTTGGCGATGTCCACCTCCTGCGGCGCGCCTTCCAGCAATTCGTGGAAGCTCTCTTTCAGCAGCCGCCAGGCGCTGCGCAACACCAGGCAAGACACCAGCACCGACAGTATCGGGTCAATCGGCGTCCAGCCGGTGCTGAGGATGACGATGGCGGCGACGATGGCGCCCACCGAGCCGAGCAGATCCCCCAGCACGTGCAGAGCGGCGGCGCGCACGTTGATGTTCTTCTCTTCGCTGCCGCGATGCAGCAGCCAGAAGGCGAACAGGTTAGCCAGCAGCCCCGCTACGGCGATAATCAACATCGGCGTGCCCATCACCGGCTGCGGTTCGAAGAAACGCCGTATCGCCTCCCACAGGATGAATACCACGATCGCCAACAGCGCGGCGGCATTGAGAAACGCCGCCAGCGTAGTCAGGCGAAGATAGCCGAAGGTATGACGCGCATTGGGTTTACGCTGTGAGAAATGCACCGCCATCAGCGCCACCAACAGCGCCGCGGCGTCGGTCAGCATGTGGCCGGCGTCGGCCAGCAGCGCCAGCGAGCCGGAAAGCAGGCCGCCGACCACCTCGGCCACCATAAATACCGCGGTGACCAAAAAAGCGGTCAGCAGGCGCTTACTATTGCTGTCTTTAGGCAGGTGTACGTGTGAGGAGTCCGACATTATTCATCCTTATGCTGAGCGAAAGAGGGAGGATCGGCGCGGAGCAGAGCGTCCAGCTCCGGCACTATCCGCGCCATCCCGGCGGTTAATTCAGTATAGGCGGCGGAGTCCAGCGCTTCCTGACGCGCTGTTTCCGCCAGCCGTTGGCACAGCCGCGCGGCTGTCGGCAGCTGCAGCATCAGCAGGCTGCCCTTGATACGGTGGGCGGCTTGCCCCAACTGCGACCAGTTTGCGGCGGCGGCGGCCTGACTGAGCCGCTGCCGATCCTCACGCAGCGTGCCGAGCAGCGTGGCGGCCAGGCGTTGCAGCATCTGGCGGTCGCCGCCGGCCATCTCCGTCAGCGTCCGCTGCAGGTCAGTAAGGACTAACTCTTGTTCTGCAGCCTGGGGCTGCTGCGATAGCAGTTGCCCGATGGCATTCAGCGAAATCGGCTTGGTCAGGAAGTGGTCAATCGACACCAGGCCAGGCGGAATGCGGGTAAACTCCTGCACGTCCGCCGAACAGAGTATTATCCGGCAGGGCGGCCGCCGCCGGCGCTGCTCGTCGCGTCGAATCAGCCGCGCCAGCGTCAGGCCGTCCGGGCGCGGCATATTGTAGTCGATAAACAGCAGGTCGAACGGCCTGTGCCGCTGGGCCTTCAGCAACGCATAGCCGCGTTCGAAGCGTGCAGGCTGCAGCCCAAAATGGCGCAGCTGCCGCTCCAGCAGCAACACATTGGTGGGGTGATCGTCGATCAGTGCAGCGCGCAGCGCGGGGGATGGCGGCGCCGGCGGTTCCTCCCGCGGGTCGGCGGCAGGATCCGCATGGCTTACCGCCAGCGGGATGGTCACGTCCACCCGGGTGCCGGCGCCCGGGTGCGACTGCAGCCCGATGCGGCCGCCCATTTGCTCGACGATCTCTTTGCAGATCGACAGCCCCAGGCCGGTGCCCTGCACCGAGATGCGCTGCGCGCCGCGCGCCCGGTAAAACGGTTGGAACAGTTTGTCGATCTCATCGGCCGCAATGCCGCAGCCGCTGTCGGTCACCGTCAGCCACAGTTCACCCTGCCGTTCATCCAGCGGTCGCCAGCCGACGCTCACCTGAATCGCGCCGCGCGAGGTGAACTTTATCGCGTTGTTTATCAGGTTGTTAGCCACCTGAAGTAAACGCTCACCATCAATCATTACCGCCTTCGGCAGGCTCGGGTCCGCACTTACTTCCAGCGTCAACGGCCGCTCGCCGATCAACGGGCGGTACAGCGCGTCGATGCGTGCGATCCACGGCCGCAGGGCCAGCGGCTTCGGCGCCAGCGTCAACGAGCCGGTCTCCAGTCGGGCATGATCCTGCAGGTCGTTGAGCAGGTTGAGCAGCGACGAGGCTGAGCTGTAAATCACCGGCAGCCCCTCCGGCACAGGCCGGCGTTTCAGCTCCAACTCCAGCAGGCCGAGAATGGCGTGCATCGGCGTGCGCAATTCGTGGCTGACGGTGGCGAGAAATTTGCTCTTCATGCGATTTTCCGCTTCGGCATGGCGGCGCGCCCGCTCCAGCTCCTGCCGTTCGCGTTTTTCACGGCGCTGCAGAATAAAGCGCCGCAGCGTCAGCGCCAGCAGCAGCAGGATGGCGGCGGCCAACAGCGCCAGCAGCCAGGTGGTCTGCGGCGGCATGCGGCTGTCGTTGACGGCGTCGATCAGGTTGCTGCGGTCGACTATCCATTCATCACGCAGCGACTGCAGCGTTTCGGCCGGGATTTGCATCAGGTTTTTATCGAGGATCGCCAGCAGCAGCGGCTGGTCCTGCCTTACGCCGAAGGCGATCGGGTAGGCGATGTTGTTGGCGGCGAACGCCAGCTTTATCGCGCCGGAATAGCGCGACAGCGCCAGAAAGTTGGCGGAAATCACGTTATCCACCAGCGCATCCAGCTGGCCGTTGGCCAGGGCGTCGTACATCGTTTTGCTGTCGGCAAACCGCACCGGCTCTTCATTGGCCGGCAGCAACCCCTGCGCCAGATCGCCCTGCAGCACGCCGATGCGCTTGCCGGCCAGGCTGCCCCAGGTGGAAACGCCGCTGGCGTGCTGGCCGACGTAAACGCCCCACAGCGAGCGGTGGATCGGCATGCTGGCGCTGTAACGCGCCTTGACGCCGCGCGCCAGCGGCAGCGCGGTGCGGAAGCTGGCCTGGCCGGACTGCACCAGCTGGTCCGCCTGCTCGGCATTGCGCGCCCAGCGCGGCGCGAAGTTCAGCCCGGTGTTTTGCGCGACAATGTTGAGGATATCGATGGCGTAGCCGCGCGGTCGGCCGTCGGAACCGCGATAGGCGAACGGGAAGTCGTTCTCGATGGCGGCGTAGTAAACGGTGGGGTGCGCCGCCGCCCAGCTTTTTTCCATCTGGGTCAAATCCGCATTGCCGGTGTCGAGGTAGCTGGGGATCTTTTTGCTCCAGCGGCTCTGCAGGGCGTTCATCAGCTCCATCGGCGCGTCGGCGATGGCGGCGTTGAGGGTATCGATCAGCGGTTGATTGGCGGCGGCGAACACGAACGACAGATTGCCCAGATTTTCGGCGCTTTCGATCTGGTAAAGCTGCCCCAGCTGCAGCTGGTCGATGATAAAGCTGGCGCTGGCCTCGTCGGCGATAAAGTAATCGCTGCTGCCGTTGAGCAAGGCATACACCGCCTGCAGGTTATTGTCGTAGCGCTGTACCTGAGACGCCGCCCGCTGCAGCGCGCTGCCGGCCTGCATGTCGGTCAGGGCGCTGATCGCCACCCGGGCCTTGGCGGAGTTGAGCATCACCGGGCGATCGTTGCTGCGGTCGCGCAGGACCCGCAGGTTGCTGACGTAATAAGGCTGCGAAATTTTCAGCCCGCGCAGCGCTTCGCTCTGCGGCAGGCCGTACACCAGGTCGATGACGCCGTTATGCAGCGCCTGCTCAAGCTGCGCCAGGTCGGCGAAGCCGTAAATGGCGAAGTGAATGCCGGTCACCTGCTGGATATAGCCGAGGTAGTCGGCGTTCAGGCCGTATAAATCGTCATCCACGATGATGTTATAAGGGCTGGTGTTCTCGCTGATGATACCCACGCGCAGCGTGCGGTCACGCCAGGGATTTTTCTCGCTGGCGATCAGCATTTCCGCCGGGGCCGTCAGGTTGCTGACCAGCTGATAGCGCACCGGCGCCGCCTGCGCCAAGGCGCAAAACAGCAACAGCAGCAGCAGGGCGCTACGCATCACGGCGCCAGTTCCCGGAATACCGCCACCAGTTCCAGCAGGTTGCTGGCGCCGGTTTTGCGCAGAATGTTTTTCTTGTGGGTGCTGACGGTTTTATTGCTGATGTGCAAGATCTCGGCGATCTGCAGGTTCGACAGCCCCTTGCTCAGCAGCCCCAGCACCTCCAGCTCTTTCGCCGTGAGCTGCGCGCCGTCCGCGGTCTGCGGATCTTCCGCCACGGCGACGTCGGGGAAGCTCAACCCGCCGTCCAGCACCCGTTCAATCGCCCGCACCAGCTGCTCCAGCGTGCTGCCCTTGTTCACGAAGCCATTGGCTCCGGCGGCATGGGCCATGCGGGCATAGATGTCTTCTTCCTGCGCGGTGTAGATCAGGATCGGCTGTTGCGGATAACGGCGGCGGATCTTTTTCAGCAGTTGCAGCCCGTCGACCTGCGGCAGGCCGATATCGAGGATCACCAGGCTAAACGCGCCGGCCGCCAGCTGGGCCAGCGCCTGGACGTCGTCCTGCGCCGCCTGCAGAGTATAGGGACGGGAAGATTTCATCAGCGCCGCTTCCAGTGCGACATGAACCACCGGGTGGTCGTCAACTAACAGTAAAGAAGGCATGTTTAGTCCCTGCAACGCTATCCTGAACGCTAGCATAGCGAAAAAGTAGGCTCTGCGCTCCCCCGATGAAACAGCACAATCTACTGTTAATTTGGCCGTTCGGCCGACGGGCGGCAAAGGTGATTTACAGCGCCATCCGCACAGGCTAGATTGATTGGATCTATGCACTTACGCACTGCGAATACCCCTCGATACCGAATGGAAAAGCTATGAATTACCAAAACGACGACTTACGCATTAACGAAATCAAGGAACTCCTGCCACCGGTGGCCCTGTTAGAGAAGTTTCCGGCCACTGAACGCGCAGCAGAGACGGTGTCCCTGGCCCGCAGCGCAATCCACCACATCCTCCGCGGCAGCGACGATCGCCTGCTGGTGGTGATCGGCCCATGCTCCATCCACGACACCAAAGCGGCCAAGGAATATGCGGCGCGCCTGCTGACCCTGCGCGAAGAGCTGAACGGCGAGCTGGAAGTGGTGATGCGCGTTTACTTTGAAAAACCGCGCACGACCGTGGGCTGGAAAGGGCTGATCAACGATCCGCAGATGGATAACAGTTTCCACATCAACGAAGGCCTGCGCCTGGCGCGCAAACTGCTGGTGGAAATCAACGACAGCGGCCTGCCGGCCGCCGGCGAGTTCCTCGACATGATCACCCCGCAGTACCTGGCGGATCTGATGAGCTGGGGCGCCATCGGCGCGCGCACCACCGAATCTCAGGTGCACCGTGAGCTGGCCTCCGGCCTGTCTTGCCCGGTCGGTTTCAAAAACGGCACCGACGGCACCATCAAGGTGGCGATTGACGCCATCAACGCGGCCAGCGCGCCGCACTGCTTCCTGTCGGTGACCAAGTGGGGCCACTCGGCGATCGTCAACACCAGCGGCAACGGCGACTGCCACATCATCCTGCGCGGCGGCAAAGAGCCGAACTACAGCGCGGCGCACGTGAAAGACGTCAAAGACGGTCTGGCCAAAGCGGGCCTGCCGGCGCAGGTGATGATCGATTTCAGCCACGCCAACAGCAGCAAACAGTTCAAGAAGCAGCTGGACGTGAATGCCGACGTTTGCGGCCAGATCGCCGGCGGTGAAAAAGCGATTATCGGCGTGATGATCGAAAGCCATCTGGTGGAAGGCAATCAGAACCTGGAAAGCGGCGAACCGCTGGTTTACGGTAAAAGCGTGACCGACGCCTGCATCGGCTGGCAAGACACCGAAACCGTGCTGCGCGAGCTGGCGGCGGCGGTTAAGGCGCGCCGCGGCTGATAGCCCACGCGGGGCCGCGGCCCCGTTATTTATTCCTTCCCGCCTCGTTTATCAAGGTTCGCCGTAGCGGCGGAAAATAAAAAGCCCCCGGTTTGCATCGGGGGCTTTTTCATGTCAACGGGCGAAAATCACTTCGCTTTACCCTGGTTCGCCACGGCGGCCGCTTTGGCGGCGATCTCGTCGGCGTTGCCCAGATAGTAACGTTTGATTGGCTTGAAGTTCTCGTCGAACTCATACACCAACGGCACGCCGGTCGGGATGTTCAGCTCGAGGATTTCATCTTCGCTCAGGTTATCCAGGTATTTCACCAGCGCGCGCAGGGAGTTGCCGTGCGCTGCCACGATAACGCGCTCGCCGCTCTTGATGCGTGGCAGGATCTCTTCGTCCCAGTAAGGGATAACGCGATCGATGGTCAGCGCCAGGCTTTCGGTCAGCGGCAGCTCTTTCTCGGTCAGCGCAGAGTAACGCGGATCGTGGCCCGGGTAGCGTTCGTCTTCTTTGGTCAGCTCTGGCGGCGTTACGGCGAAACCGCGGCGCCATTGCTTGACCTGCTCGTCGCCGTATTTCTCAGCGGTTTCCGCCTTGTTCAGACCCTGCAGCGCGCCGTAATGACGTTCGTTCAGCTTCCAGGATTTTTCGGTAGGCAGCCAGGCTTGATCCAGTTCGTCGAGGATGTTCCACAGGGTGTGGATCGCGCGCTTCAGTACGGAGGTGTAAGCGAAGTCGAAAGAGAAACCTTCGTCTTTCAACAGCTTGCCAGCTGCTTTCGCTTCAGTGCGGCCTTTATCGGACAGATCAACATCATACCAACCGGTAAAGCGGTTTTCGTTGTTCCACTGGCTTTCGCCGTGACGCACCAGAACCAGCTTAGTTACAGCCATAGCTTAACTCCTTAATAATCTGACATTTCAATGATAACGAAAATCATTATATTGCCGTGGCCCAGGGCTCGGCAATCGATAGTGTCTAACCATAGCCAATTTCTTGCCGCAAAGTAAGTGCTGTTCCGAGGAAAAAGCTGAATCGATCAGGCGGGGAGGACAGAGGGAAAAACGGCGCGTCGAAGGCTCACTTCGCCGCGCCGTGGCCTCGAAAAAATCAGGCGGATTTTTTCAGGCAGCCGCTCATAAAGGTTTTGCGCTCGTCGCCCTTCAGGTTTTTGCTCTTGGCGTCGGCGTTACAGTTTTTCATCTTTTGCTGTTGCGGAGTCAGGGTTTTGCCCGCGGCGGAGGAACCCTCGGATTTCAGGCAGGTGCTCATGAAGGTTGAGCGGTCCGCGCCTTTCAACGACTTGGTCGAAGCCTGTTGGTTGCAATCGGTCATGCGTTTTTGCTGGGCCGCCTGCGCCGGAGAGGGCGTTTTCGCTGCGGTATCGGCCGCCATCAGGTTAGTGCTCAGCATTAAGCCCGCCAGTAATGGAAGTGCAGTGATCAGACGCATAGGTGTTCCTTCAGCTATTGATTGGCCGGCATTGGCCTAAAATTGTGACGTTGCACAAGGCGTTGTGCTTATCACGGTAGCCTGATTCTAGTGCGCGGGTTGGAATAAGGAAAGGCGTGCGCCGGCGGGGCGGGGCGGGAAAAAGGTAAGCATTTATAACAAATCGCCCCCGGCCGCACGGCAAGGGGCGCGGCGGGTCAGATCGGATAAAACTGATAATGGGTGGCGCTGTGATAGCTCTGCCCCGGCTGCAGCCAGCAGCTCGGCTGCGGCCACTCGGGATGGTGCGGGCTGTCCGGCAAAAACTCGCTCTCCAGCGCCACGCCGGCGTAATTGGCGTAGCTGCCGCCGTCGCGCGCCGGGGTGCCGGCCAGATGATTGCCGCTGTACAGCTGCAGCGCCGGCGCACGGGTGAAAACGCTCATCTGCACGCGGTTATCGGCGGACCACAGGTGCGCCGCCGGGCTGTCCAGCGCGCCGCAGGTGCGGTGCAGCAGATAAGCGTGATCGTAACCGTTGACCTGCTGCTGGCAAGGGTCGCGCAGAAAATCCTGCAGCAGCGTTTTCGGCCGGCGAAAATCCATGCCGCTGCCGTCCACCGGCGTCAGATCGCCACTGGGTATGCCTTCGCCGTCGACCGGCAGATAACGATCGGCAAACAGCTGCAGTCGCTGGCGGCGCGCGTCGCTGCCGGCGCCGTCCAGGTTGAAGTAGGCGTGATTGGTCAGGTTCACCGGGCAGGCGCGATCGGTCTGCGCCTGATAGGTGATTTCCAATCGGTTGTCGGCGGTGAGATGGTAGCGGACCTGCACCGCCAGATTGCCGGGAAAGCCCTGATCGCCGTCCGCCGAATGCAGCGCGTAGCACACCTGCCGCGCGTCCTGTTGCACCCGCCGCCAGCGCCGCGCATGAAAGCCTTCAGGGCCGCCGTGCAGCTGGTGCTGGCCCTGATTGGCGACCAGCGGATGCGCTTTGCCGTCCAGGGGCAGGCTGGCATGGGCGATGCGGTTGGCGTAGCGCCCGACGGTGGCGCCAAGGTAGGCGCTCTGGCGCAGGTAGTCCGCCGGCGTGCGGCAGCCCAGCAGCAGCTCGCGCAGTTCACCGGATCTCAGCGGCAGCGCGGCAGAGAGCCAGGTGGCGCCCCAGTCCATCAGCGTCACCGTCATGCCGGCGGCGTTTTGCAGCCGGGTCAGTTGATAGGGCTGCCCGTCCGGCGCCCGTTCAGCGCTGTCCATCAGCATGAGCCAGCCCCCTGCGACGCTTTGCACACGTAAAACGTTTCCCGCAGCCCGTCGGTCTGCAGCGGATATTCCCGCGCCACTGCGGCGCGCACCGGCTCAACCAGCGCCTGCGGCATCAGGGCGACGACGCAGCCGCCAAAGCCGCCGCCGGTCATGCGCACGCCGCCGCGATCGCCGACGATCGCTTTGACGATCTCCACCAGCCGATCGATCGGCGGCACGGTGATTTCGAAATCATCGCGCATTGAGGCATGCGACTCCGCCATCAATCGGCCCATCAGCGGCATGTCGCCGGCCGCCAGCGCATCGGCCGCCGCCAGGGTACGATCGTTTTCGGTGATCACATGGCGCGCCCGTTTGGCGACGATCGGATCCAGCTCGTGCTGGATCGAGAAAAACAGCTCCGGGCTGACGTCGCGCAATGCCTTGACGCCAAAGAAACGCGCCGCTTCTTCACATTGTCTGCGGCGGGTGTTGTATTCGCTGTCGACCAAACCGCGTTTTACATTCGAATTGATGATCACCACCGCAATATTGTCCGGTACCGATACCGCCCGCGTCGACAGCGTGCGGCAGTCGATCAGCAGGGCGTGATCCCGTTGGCCGAGCGCGGAAATCAGCTGATCCATAATGCCGCAGTTGCAGCCGACGAACCGGTTCTCCGCTTCCTGGCCGTTCAGCGCCAGCGCCACGCCGTCCAACGGCAGCGCATACAGCGCCTGCAGCGCCTGGCCCACGGCCACCTCCAGCGAAGCGGAAGAGCTGAGGCCCGCACCCTGCGGCACGTCGCCGGCGATCACCAAATCGGCGCCGCCAAAATCCGGGTTGCGGCTTTGCAGGTGTTTCACCACGCCGCGCACGTAATCGGACCAGCGCTGAGTCGGATGGCGGACGATCGGATCGTCGAGCGAAAACAGATCCTGCTGGTTGTCATAATCGGCGGCGATCGCGCGGATCTGGCGATCGTCGCGTTTGGCGCAGGCGATCAGGGTCTGGTAATCGATGGCGCAGGGCAGTACGAAACCGTCGTTATAATCGGTATGTTCGCCGATCAGATTCACCCGGCCCGGCGCCTGAATGGTCAGCGCGGGCGCGTAGCCGAAGTGCTCGGTAAAAATGCGGTGGGTATGTTGTTTCAGGCTCATGCTTGGGCTCCGGCTTCACGGTAATGAATATCGCTGACGGCGCGCAGACGCTCTGCGGCCTGTTCAGCGGTCAGATCGCGCTGGGTTTCCGCCAGCATCTCGTAACCCACCATAAACTTGCGCACGGTGGCCGAACGCAGCAGCGGCGGATAGAAATGGGCGTGCAGCTGCCAGTGGCGGTTGTCGGCGCCATTGAACGGCGCGCCGTGCCAGCCCATGGAGTAGGGGAAAGAGCACTGGAACAGGTTGTCATAGCGGCTGGTCAGCTTTTTGAGCGCCAGCGCCAGATCGGCGGCCTGCGCGGCGCTGAGATCGGTAATGCGCGGCACCGCCGCTTTTGGCAGCAGCAGCGTTTCAAACGGCCAGGCGGCCCAGTACGGCACCACCGCCAGCCAGTGCTCGGTTTCCACCACGGTGCGGTCGCCGGCGGCCAATTCCCGCCGCATATAGTCCAGCAGCAGCGGGGAATGGCGCTGCTGAAAATACTCGCGCTGCAGGCGATCTTCGCGTTCGACCTCGTTCGGCAGGAAGCTGTTGGCCCAGACTTGCCCGTGCGGATGCGGGTTGGAGCAACCCATCGCCGCGCCCTTGTTTTCGAACAGCTGCACCCACGGATAGCGCCGGCCCAGTTCGGCGGTTTGCGCCTGCCAGGTGGCGACGACCTTCTCCAGCGCCGGCAGCGGCAGCTCGGGCAGGGTTTTGCCGTGATCGGGGGAAAAGCAGATCACCCGGCTGGTGCCGCGCGCGCTTTGGCAGCGCATCAGCGGATCTTCGCTCTCCGGCGCCTGCGGGGTATCGCTCATCAGCGCCGCGAAGTCATTGACGAAGACGTAGGTGTCGCGGTAATCAGGGTTTTTGTCGCCGGTGACGCGGGTGTTGCCCGGGCACAGGAAGCAGTGGGGATCGTGCGACGGCAGCGCGGCGTTGGGCAGCGGTTCTTGCTGTCCTTGCCAGGGGCGCTTGGCGCGGTGCGGCGAAACCAGTACCCACTGCCCGGTTAACGGGTTATAGCGGCGATGGGGATGGTCGATGGGATTAAACTCCGTCATGGCGTTTCCTTTCTCGGCGCTGACGCGGCGTGATGTAATCGCTTTCACTCACCGGTTGCGGCGCCCTTCACTGGGTAAAGAGATAATGATGGGCAAAAAGATAGCATGCTTACGCAGAGGAAAAGGTGATCTAGCGCGAATAATGGAATCGTTTACACTCGAGCGACGATCGGCGAGGCCGCGCTGCGGGGATGGGGGTTTAGCGGAACATGAGCCCTGGGGATATTATGATGATAGCGTTTTCATCCATAATGCCGGCAGAAAAATGCCTGCCGGCGTTGAGGTTTTATGGATGCTGGTACAGCGGGTAGGTGAACAACAGCAGGTGCGTCAGATTAAGCCCGAAATGGAACAGGATCGGCACCCACAGACGGCCGCTCCACATCCAGGCCAGGCCGTAAATCACCCCGGCCAGCGTGGCGAACGCCACCATCAGCAGGCCGCCGGCCAGATGCGCCGCGCCAAAGACGGCGGCGGCGACGATCAGCGCCGGCCAGGCGCCCAGCCACTGGCCGAGGCGTTGCTGCAGATAGCCGCGGAACAGCGCCTCTTCGGCCATGCAGACGAAGAACAGGTTGGCCATCAGGAACGGCAGGATCCAGGCGGGCGCGTGCGGCTCTATTTTCAGCCCGCCCAGCGCCACCGCCAGCAGCAACAGCGCGGGAACGCTGGCCAGCAGGGCGATCCAGGCCGATTTTCCGGCGCGCTGGCCGGTATTGGCCGAAAACAACGTGGGCAGGCAGGCGAACAGCAGGAAGGGTACCAGCGCCTTATCGAAGTTGTAATACATGGTGAAAGGCGCGCTGAGCGGGCCGGCTTTTTCACCGACTATCATCAACTGGTTATGGATATCCGGCACCAGATGCAGGAACAGCGCTACGCAGCCGGCGATCACCAGGGCTTCGAAGACGAGCGCCAGATGACCTTTGGCGCGAAAATGATGCCGCAGCCACGCCAGCGCAACGATGACCAGCAAATACCCCAGGCTGAGCGGCGTCAGCACGCCATGATAGAGCCCCATACCCGCCGATGCGGCCAAAATTAACCAGGCTATCAACCGGTTAAACGGCAAGAAAAATAACGAAGCAGCAAGTACGCCCCACATAATATGTCCCTTTAAAATATGCACACGGCGCTCAATGCCTTTGCGGCGTGCGAATATGGCGAAGCTGAGCGCTAAAGCGGATAGTAGCACAGGGAAATGACACTAAAGGTCGGGGCAGTGGGCTCGCGCCCTCGTCAACGCTTCATCCAACTGGGCGAACGGGTGATTTCCGCCAGGTTCTGCAGGGTATCCAGGCTTTGTTGATGCAGTTCCTGCGTGGGCGCGGCGCAGAGATCCTGCAATACCGTCACCTGGAAACCGGCGTCGTGCGCCTGGCGCGCGGTGCTTTCGATCGCCAGCGGGGTGCTGACGCCGCCCAGCAGTAAATGATGGCAGCGGTGCTGCTGCAGCCAGGCTAACAAATTGTTACCGCTGAAGGCCGAAACCGCCGTTTTTTCGAACCGCAAATCCTCCGGTTCCCGCCGTAGCTCGGGCACCCATTGGCAACCCGGGCTGCTCAGGCGCAGGGCGCCGATCTGTTTCAACTGATTGAACAGCGGCGAGTGCGGGGGAATATCGTGATAATCGTCGGCGAAGCCCACCCTTACCCAGATGACCGGGATTTTTCGCACCCGGGCGTAGGCCGCGGCGGCATTGACGTTGGCGATAAGATGGCTCGCTGCCGCCTGTTCGCGGCAGTGGTTTGCGCGCCCTTTGGGGCCAATCAGATCCTCGATCAGATCGATAATAATCAGCGCGGCGGACATAGGGTCTCCAGAAAATGGCCTGCTATCTCTTTATGATAAAAGGCCAAATGTGATGCGTTGCGGGGAAGTGTTGCCGGATATGTCATCGGATGAGTGGCGAAGCCCCACCCATCCGGGGCGGGCTCAGGCTAGCTGCTGATGGCGATAACGGTAGTCGTCGCCGTCGGGCACGAAGCTCAGACGGTGGGTGATGCATTGCGGCGCGTCTTCGGCGTGGTGCGAAACGAACAGCAGCTGGGTGGCGCCCTGGCCGATCAGCACGTCAATGAAGCGGCGCACCAGCTGGCGATTGAGCGGATCCAGCCCCTGCAGCGGTTCATCGAGGATCAACAGCGCCGGATGCTTGACCAGCGCGCGGGCGATCAGCGCCAGCCGCTGCTGGCCCCAGGAGAGGCTGTGGAAGGGAGCGTCTCCCTGCGCGCCGCCGAGCCCCAGCAGCGCCAGCCATTGGTCGGTGAGCTGCTGCTGGCGATCCGACACCGCCTGATAGATGCCGATGGAGTCAAAGAAGCCGGACAACACCACGTTGCGCACGCTGCTGCTGACGCGGTAATCCAGGTGCAGGCTGCTGCTGACGTAGCCGATATGGCGTTTGATCTCCCAGATGGTTTCGCCGCTGCCGCGGCGGCGGCCGAACAACGTCAGATCGTTACTGTAGCCCTGCGGATGATCGCCGGTGATCAGGCTGAGCAGCGTGGACTTTCCCGCGCCGTTCGGCCCGACGATCTGCCAGTGTTCGCCGGGGTTCACCTGCCAGTCCAGATGATTGAGGATCGGCCGGTCGTTGTAACTGACCACCCCGTCGCGCAGTACGATCAGCGGGCGATCCGCCGGCAGCCCGGCTGGCTGCGCCGGATCTTCGGTTTCCGGCAGCGCCAGCCCTTGCAGGTTTTCGCTGTGCGCCAGCTGCGCCACCAGCGCCTCCGCCATCACCTGCGGCCGCGCGCCCTGACTGGTCAGGGTGCAATCGGCCAGCACGCCGACCTGTTGGATAAAATCCGGTATTTCGTCAAAGCGGTTGAGCACCAGGACCAGGGTGTAACCCTGCGCGCAGAGATCGCTCAGCAGGGCGGCCAGCTGGGCGCGCGAGTGCACGTCCAGCCCGTCGAAGGGTTCATCGAGGATCAGCAGATCGGGCTGCGGCATCAGCGCCCGGCACAGCAGGGTTTTGCGCGTTTCACCGGTGGAAAGGTATTTGAAGCGGCGCGACAGCAGGGGGGCGATGCCGAACTGGGTGGCCAGCTCCGCGCAGCGCGCCGGATCGCTGACCTCTTCCTGAATGATTTCCGCCGCGGTGCGGCCGGTGTCTTCTTCGCCGGGGCTGAGCAGATCGGTGTTGTTGCGTTGCCATTCGTCGCTGACCAGCTTTTGCAGCTGTTCGAAGGAAATGCGCACCACCCGTTTGAAATCGCTGCGGCGTTCGCCATTGAGCAGGGTCAGTTCATCGGCCAGCGCACGGGCCAGGGCGGATTTGCCGCTGCCGTTGGCGCCGACGAACGCCCAGCTGTCGCCGGACTGGATGTGCAGCGCCTCCAGCGTCAGGGTACGGGTATCGCTTAAGCGAAATGAACCTTGCGAAATGTGCAACGACGACATCACCTGTTCCTTTTTATGCAATTGTTTGCCTTAGAAATAGGCGCATTGCACAGCGATGTCAATCAACAAAAATGCAACGTCACGTTGCGCTTAGCACAACGTGGCGACGATCACCTGGTCGGCGTTAAACAGCGCGTGCACCGCGGCGCCGGGGCTCAGCTTCAGCGCCTGCAACTCTGCGGTGCTCAGGGTGGCGCACAGGGTTTCACCGCCGGCCAGCGTCACCAGCACTTCGCTGTACTCGGCGCCCGGCTGAATGCTGGCCACCACGCCCGCCAGCGCATTGTGCGCGGCATCGGCCCGCGGCGTCTCGACGCTCAGCTTCACCCAGGGAGCCTTGATCAGCGCCAGCACTTCTTTGCCGGGAACCAGCCGCAGCCGATCGGCGCTCTGCTGAGTGATCGCCGCCGCCAGGCGGGTCTGGCCGTCGTTCAACAAAATAGCCAGATGCTGCTGCACCTGCTGGTGGTCGCGTTCGATCACGGTGCCGAAAAACTGGTTGCGCGCGCTGGTCTGCAGCGAAAACCGTGAAATGGCCGCCAGCAGGCTGTCGAGCGGCAGGCTGTCCTGCTGCAGCACGTCGAAGGCTTTTTGCTGCACCTGGCCCAGCAGATCGTACAGCTGGATCAGCCGCTGGCCGTAGCGGGTGACCTGGGCGCCGCCGCCGCCTTTGCCGCCGGTGGCGCGTTCCACCACCGTGTGCTCCGCCAACCGGTTCATTTCGTTGATGGCATCCCAGGCGCTTTTGTAGCTGATGCCCGCCAGCTTGGCGCCCTGGCTGATGGAGCCGGTGTGTTGCACCTGTTTCAGCAGCGCGATGCGGCGCGGATCGGCGAACAGTTTTTGCTGGAGTTTTAAGGTAAGGAGAATTTCGGCCTGCATAACGCGTCCTGTCGGCTGCAAAAGTCTTATTGTCGCCGATTTGGCCGCAAAGCGCCAAATGGCACGTTTGGCCGGTTACAAATGTCGCCGGCTGTTTAAAATAACCCCGTTTTGCCGATCTTTTGGGGTAAACTATCCCTTATGTGGCGGTGCGCATTGCCGCTCAATAAGCCGTTAAGCGAGGCCATCATGTTGGAATTATTGAAAAGTCTGGTATTTGCCGTCGTAATGGTGCCGGTGGTTATGGCGATCATTCTCGGCCTGATCTACGGTTTGGCGGAGGTCTTCAACATCTTCTCCAAAGTGGGCCGCTCGAAAGAAAACCGCACCCAGCACTGACCGTCCCCCCATCCCGAACGCCCGCCGCCACCTGCGACGGGCGTTTCTCAAGTTATCTCTCATCCTGCCGATAAACCGCATGACAAGCTTCCGCGCCACGTTATATTATTTTTTATATAACGAAGAGTGATAATGCACGTTAACCGGCGGAGAAAATGAAAATCATGAAACAGCAATGGACCAAATGGCTTGGCGGTATGGTATTGGCGTCCGGCCTGGTGGCGCAGGCCTCGGCGGCGGAAAAAATCACCGTATTCGCCGCCGCCTCGCTGACTAACGCGCTGCAGGACATCGCCACCCAGTATCAAAAGGGCAAGGACGTGCAGGTGGTGTCTTCCTTCGCCTCTTCGTCGACGCTGGCGCGTCAGATCGAACAGGGCGCGCCGGCCGACGTGTTTATCTCCGCCGATCAGCAGTGGATGGATTACGCCATCGATAAACAGCAAATGGTGAAAGACAGCCGTTATACCCTGCTGGGCAACGAGCTGGTGCTGATCGCGGCGAAGGACGGCAAGCAGGATAAAATCAGCATCGACAAGCAGACCGACTGGGCCAGGCTGCTGAACGGCGGCCGCCTGGCGGTGGGCGATCCGGATCACGTGCCCGCCGGCATTTACGCCAAGGAGGCGCTGCAAAATCTCGGCGCCTGGGCCGCGCTGGAACCCAAGCTGGCGCGAGCCAACAACGTGCGCAGCGCCATGGCGCTGGTGGAGCGCGGTGAAGCGCCGCTGGGCGTCGTGTATGGCTCGGACGCGGTAGCCAGCGACAAGGTCAAGGTCGTGGCGCTGTTCCCGGAAGACAGTCATAAACCGGTTGAATATCCGATGGCGATTGTTAAAGATCGTCAGACCCCGACGGTCAGCGCTTTCTATACCTATCTGAAGAGCCCGGAAGCGGCCGCCATTTTCGAACATTATGGATTCACCCCGCGTAAATGATTCTGAGTGAGTATGAGTGGCAGGCGGTTGAGCTGAGCCTGAAAGTCTCCGGCCTGGCGGTGGCGTGCAGCCTGCCGTTCGGCATTCTGATGGCCTGGATCCTGGTGCGCTGTCGGTTCCCCGGCAAAGCGCTGCTGGACGGCGTGATCCACCTGCCGCTGGTGCTGCCGCCGGTGGTGGTCGGCTATCTGTTGCTGATCGCCATGGGGCGGCGCGGCGCGATAGGCGAGCGGCTGTACGACTGGTTCGGCTTCAGCTTCAGTTTCAGCTGGCGCGGCGCCGCGCTGGCTTCCGCCGTGGTGGCGTTTCCGCTGATGGTGCGCGCCATCCGGCTGGCGCTGGAGGCGGTGGACACCCGGCTCGAGCAGGCGGCGCGCACGCTGGGCGCCAACCCGTGGCGGGTGTTTTTCACCATCACGCTGCCGCTTTCGCTGCCCGGCGTGATCGTCGGCGTGGTACTGGCCTTCGCCCGTTCGTTGGGCGAGTTCGGCGCCACCATTACCTTCGTGTCCAATATCCCCGGCGAGACCCGCACCATTCCGCTGGCGATGTATACCCTGATTGAAACGCCGGGCGCCGAGGCCGCCGCCGCGCGCCTGTGCGTCATCGCCATCGTGCTGTCGCTGGCCTCGCTGATGGTTTCCGAGTGGCTGGCCCGCTGGGGCCGCAAACGGATGGGGGCGTAAATGCTGGAGCTGGATTTCTCGCAGCGGCTGGGCGATCTTCATCTGAACGTGCGCGCCGCTCTGCCGGCGCAGGGCATCACCGCGATTTTCGGGTTGTCCGGGGCGGGCAAAACCTCATTGATCAATGCGATTGGCGGATTGACCCGGCTGCAGGAGGGGCGCATCGCGCTCAATGGCCGCACGCTGGCGGACACCGCCGCCGGGGTGTGGCTGCCGCCGGAAAAACGCCGCATCGGCTATGTGTTTCAGGATGCGCGCCTGTTCCCGCATTATCGGGTGCGCGGCAACCTGCAATACGGCATGGCGGCCGGCATGCGCGGCCAGTTCGACGATATCGTCGAGCTGCTGGGCATCGGGCCGCTGCTCAATCGGCTGCCGCTGACGCTGTCCGGCGGCGAGAAGCAGCGGGTGGCGATCGGCCGCGCCCTGCTGACCGCGCCCGAGCTGCTGCTGATGGACGAACCGCTGGCCTCGCTGGACTTGCCGCGCAAGCGCGAGCTGCTGCCGTACCTGGAGCGGCTGGCGCAGGACGTCAATATCCCGATCCTTTACGTCAGCCACAGTATGGATGAAATTCTGCGGCTGGCCGAACGGGTGATGGTGCTGGATAACGGCCAGGTGCGGGCGTTCGGCGGGCTGGAGGAGGTCTGGGCCAGCAGCGCGCTGCGCCCCTGGCTGCAGCGAGAGGATCAGAGCAGCGTGCTGCGCGTCACCGTGATAGAACATCATCCGCGCTATGCCATGACCGCGCTGGCGCTGGGCGATCGGCGGCTGTGGGTCGGCGGCATCGACGCCGAACTGGGCACCCCGCTGCGCATCCGCATCAACGCCGCCGACGTGTCGCTGGTGCTGCAGCCGCCGGTCAACAGCAGCATTCGCAACGTGCTGCCTGCCAAGGTCAGCGAATGCCTGGAGGTCGACGGGCAGGTGGAGGTCAAACTGGCGGTGGGGGAGCACGTACTTTGGGCGCGCATTACGCCCTGGGCGCGCGACGAGTTGGCGATTCGCCCCGGCCAGTGGCTGTATGCGCAGGTGAAAAGCGTGTCTATCAGCCGCGAGACGCGCTGAAAACGGCCCCCGGCAGGCGGGGGCCGGGAAAGTTATTGCCCCAGCACCCGCGTGCGGATCACCTCGGCGATGCCCGGCTGCAGGTGATCGGCGATCGTCAGATCGGCGCGCGCCTTGATAGCCTCGTCGGCGTTGCCCATCGCCACGCCCAGGCCGACCGCTTCCAGCATGCTCAGATCGTTGTAGTTATCGCCGAACGCCACCACCTGATCCATGCTCAGCCCCTGAGATTCCACCCATTGCCGCAGGCGTTTGCCCTTGCTGTTGCCGCCCTTGGCGATGTCCACCTGATCGTGCCATGACCATTCGCACGCCAGCCCCAGCTCTTTCTCCACCGTTTCGGCAAAGGCGCGCAGCGCCGGAATATCGGCGTGCGAGGTGGCGAATTTCCAGATCGACTGCGCCTCATCGGCCGCCTGCGCCAGGCTGTTGACCTGCAGCAGCGTCGGGCGCTGCGCCTGCGGCAGCGTCTCGGCCCAGGCCAGCGAGCGGGTGACGTGGCCGCTCGGCTCCTGATACAGCATGGCGTTGTCGACGTACATCAGGCCGTGGATATCGCTCTGCTTGAGCATCTGCAGCACCAGTTTGGCCTGGTCTTTCGGCAGCGGATCGGCGGCCAGCACCTTTTGCTGCTGGAAGTCGTACAAATAGGTGCCGTTGCAGCAGATGGCCGGGGTATCGATTTGCAGCGCCTGATAGAACGGATGGATCGCGACGTGGTGGCGGCCGGTGACCACCACGACCTTCACGCCGGCGGCGCGCGCTTGCGCCAGCGCTTCCAGCGACTGCGGTAAAATGCGTTTTTGGTTGTCCAGCAGGGTGCCGTCCAGATCGAGGGCGATGACGCGGTAGCTCATAGGGATCTCATTATCGTTAGCATGAAAACTAACCCGATGGTACACCGGATGGCCCATGGAGAAAACTGCGCAGATTTCAGGTGAATCGCAGGGTTGTTATGTCGCGGATGTGAGGTAAGCTAGGGGAAACCGAAAAACCTGAAACCGGTTTCTCTTTTACCCTATGCAAGGAGAAAAAATGAAGCAAATCGTTTATGTCGCCAGCCCGGAAAGCCAGCAGATCCACGTGTGGCAGTTGGACGCCGCCGGCGCGCTGGCGCTGCTGCAGACCGTTGACGTGCCGGGCCAGGTGCAGCCGATGGCGATTCATCCGGATAAAACCCATCTGTACGTCGGCGTGCGTCCGGAGTTCGGCATCGTCAGCTACCGCATCGAAGCGGACGGCACGCTGCAGCAGGCCGGCATGGCGCCGCTGCCGGGCAGCCCGACCCATATCTCCACCGATTTGCAGGGGCGTTACCTGTTCTCCGCCTCCTACAGCGGCAACTGCGCCAGCGTCAGCCCAATCGGCCATGACGGCGTGGTGATTGCGCCTATTCAGCAGATCGACGGCCTGACCGCGCCGCATTCGGCGAACATCGATCCGACCAATCAGCTGGTGCTGGTGCCCTGCCTGAAGGAAGACCGCATTCGCTTGTTCGACCTGAGCCTGGCCGGCCAGTTGACGCCGCACGCGCAGCAAGCGGTGGACACCGCCGCCGGCGCAGGCCCGCGCCATATGGCGTTCCACCACAATGACCGGTACGCATACTGCGTGAACGAGCTGGACGGCACGGTGGACGTGTTGGCAATCTCGGAAAACGGCGGCGAATACGCCCTGGCGCAAACCCTGGACATCATGCCGGCCGATTTCGACGGCACCCGCTGGGCGGCGGACATTCACATCACGCCGGACGGCCGTTTCCTGTACACCAGCGACCGCACCGCCAGCATTCTGAGCATCTTCAGCGTTTCCGAAGACGGCGGCACGCTGTCGGCGGTTGGCCACCACCCAACCGAAGCGCAGCCGCGCGGCTTCAACATCGATCACAGCGGCCGTTTCGTGATTTCTTCCGGCCAGAAGTCCGATCATATTGCGGTGCATGAGATCGATCAAAGCAGCGGCAAACTGACTACGCTGGCGCGATATCCGGTGGGCAAGGGCCCGATGTGGGTGAGCGTGTTAGCCAAGTAATTAATACCCGTCGCCTTTCAAGCTGCAGCGTTGTTACCTGCACTCGCTCACCCTGTCACTTACTTGAGTAAGCTCCGGGGATGAGCGAGCTTGGCGCCTGGCTGCAACTTGAAATTCATAGGGTATGAATTATTGGAAAGGAGAGGCCGTTTTTTTGCCGCAAAATCAGCTGTATTTCACCGTAAGCGTGGCGCTGCCGAGGCTGTGGAAGTGCACGTTGAAGCCCACCAGCGCGCCGCTGGCGCCCTCATCCACCTCGATGCTGTCCACGTCCAGCGCATGTACGGTGAACTGGTAGCGGTGGCTTTCGCCCTGCGGCGGCGCCGCGCCGCCGTAACCGGCGGAGCCGAAGTCGGTGCGGGTTTGAATGGCGCCGGCCGGCAGCGCCGCCTTGCCGGAGCCGGCGCCCTGAGGCAGCTCACGCACCTGCGCGGGGATATTGGCCACCACCCAGTGCCACCAGCCGGAACCGGTCGGGGCATCGGGATCGTAAACGGCGATCGCGAAACTTTTGGTGCCTTCCGGCACGCCATCCCAGGCCAGATGCGGCGACAGGTTATCGCCGTGGTAGCCCATGCCGTTAAATACCTGGCGCTCTGGCATTTTTGCGCCGTCCTGCAGGTCGTTGCTGTACAAACGAAAAGCCATAATGACTCCCAGTTGTCGATAAAAGCCGAGCCCTTAAGCTAGATCGTTTTGGCGGAACAATACAACCCCCTGCGCCAGCGGCGGCCGGTTGATCTCGACCGTGACGTGCACCAGTTCATGATGCACGGCCAGCAGTTGGCGCACCCGGTCGGCGGTGAGGGTGCGATCGGCGCTGCTCAACGCGATCACGCAGTGATATTTGCCCTTGCCGATGCGCCCCAGGTGCAGATCGGTGAGGTTCAGCGCGTGGCCCGATTCAGCCAACGCCTGGCGGATGTCATCGGCCACCGGCGCGTCCATTTCGGCGTCGAGCAGAATTTTTCCGCTGTCGCGCATCAGGCTGTAGGCCCAGGCGGCGACCATCACCGCGCCGACGATGCCCATCAACGGATCCAGCCAGTTGGCGCCCCACAGCTTGCCGCCGAACAGCGCGACGATCGCCAGCAGCGAGGTGGCGGCGTCGGCGATGACATGGAGGTAGGCGGAACGCAGGTTCAGGTCGTGGTGGTGGTCGTGGCTATGCTCGTGCCCATGATGGTGGTGGTGGCCGCCGTCGCGCAGCAGCCAGGCGCAAAGCAGGTTGACGCCCAGCCCGACCAGCCCGATGGCGATAGCCTGGTTATAGTGGATCGGGCTGGGGTTCAGCAGCCGTTCCGCCGACTGGAACAGCATCAGCGCGGCCACCAGCACCAACAGCACCGCGCTGGTGTAACCGGCCAGCACTTCTATTTTCCAGGTGCCGAGGCTGAAGCGGCGATCTTTCGCCAGCCGCCGCGCGGCCGCGTAGGCCAGCACCGACAGGCCGAGCGCCAGCGCGTGCGAACTCATGTGCCAGCCGTCGGCCAGCAACGCCATTGAGTTGAACAGCCAGCCGCCGGCGATTTCGATCGCCATCATACCGGCGGTGAGCATCACCGCCCATCTGGTATTCCTTTCGGCCAATGGGTTACCATCGTCAAATACGTGGCTGTGTTCGCGGCGCAGGGCGGGAGCGTGCGACGTCATAATCAGGATCCTCAGCGAAGTGAATAACACCGAATTATACTATACCCCAGTATAGTAAATAACAATGAGAAGGCAGCGATGAGTCATACCATCAAGGATCAGAAAAAATTGCTGGCGCGCGTGCGCCGCATTAAGGGCCAGGCCGAGGCGCTGGAGCGTGCGCTGGAGAACGGCGGCGAATGTTCTGCTATTCTGCAGCAGATCGCGGCGGTACGGGGCGCGGTAAACGGTTTGATGGCGCAGGTGCTGGAAGGGCACGTGCGCGAGCATCTCGCGGCGCAGGACGCTACCCCGCAGCAGCGCGAGCAGGACATCGAACAACTGATGACAGTTTTACGTTCCTATATGAAGTAACCATGATTTCATTGAAAAAACGCACGCCGTGGTTCGGCTGGCTGCGCCGCTGGGCCAAGGGCATCAGGCGCGACATCTATGCGCTGTGGCTGGCCGCCCGCGATCGGCGCACGCCCTGGTACGCCAAGCTGATCGCGCTGCTGGTGGCCGGTTATGCGGTATCGCCTATCGATCTGATCCCGGATTTCATCCCGGTGCTGGGCTATCTGGACGATGTGATCGTCGTGCCGTTGGGCATCATGCTGGCGGTGCGCCTGATCCCCAAACCGCTGATGGCCGAACTGCGCGAGAAGGCGCAAAAGCGCCTCGACAATCCCACCGGCCGCATGGCGGCGGTGATGATCATTCTGCTGTGGATCCTCTGCCTGGTGTTGCTGGCCCGCTATCTGGACCAGCACTGGTAAGGGTTATTGCACCGCCGCCGCCACCGCGGCGGTCAGGCGGCCGAGCTGTTCCGGCGTGATGACGTAGGGCGGCATCAGATAGATCAGCTTGCCGAACGGCCGGATCCATACCCCGCGCTCGACGAACCCGCGCTGCAGCTGCGCCACGTCCACAGGTTCGTGCATTTCCACCACCCCGATCGCGCCCAGCACCCGCACATCCGCCACTTTTGGCAATGCCGCCAGCGGCAGCAGTTGCCGTTTCAGCTGGCTTTCGATGGCGCTCACCTGCGACTGCCAGCGATTTTCCGCCAGCAGCGCCAGGCTGGCTTCGGCCACCGCGCAGGCCAACGGGTTGCCCATAAAGGTGGGGCCGTGCATAAAGCAGCCCGCCGCGCCGTTGCTGATGGTGTCCGCCACGTGGCGGGTGGTCAGGGTGGCCGACAGCGTCATATAGCCGCCGGTCAGCGCCTTGCCCAGGCAGAGGATGTCCGGCACCACCCCGGCGTGTTCACAGGCGAACAGCCTGCCGGTGCGGCCGAAACCGGTGGCGATTTCATCGGCGATCAGCAGCACCCGGTAACGGTCGCACAGCTCGCGCACCCGCTTGAGGTAGGTCGGATGATAGATGCGCATGCCGCCGGCGCCTTGCACCACCGGCTCCAGGATCACCGCCGCCACTTCGCCGGCGTGCTGTTCCAGCAGTGCGGCGAACGGCGCGATGTCGTTTTCGTCCCATTCGCCGTCGAAGCGGCACTGCGGCGCGGTGGCGAACAGGTGCGGCGCCAGGTAGCCCTGATACAGGCTGTGCATCGAGTTTTCCGGATCGCATACCGACATCGCGCCGAAGGTATCGCCGTGATAGCCATGGCGCAGGGTCAAAACACGCTGCCGCCGTTCACCGCGCGCCTGCCAGTACTGCAGCGCCATCTTCAATGACACTTCCACCGCCACCGAGCCGGAATCCGCCAGGAACACGCACTGCAGCGCTTCCGGCGTCATGTCCACCAGCCGGCGGCACAGCGCGATGGCGGCGGGATGAGTCATGCCGCCGAACATCACGTGCGACATCTTTTCCAACTGCTGCGTGGCCGCCAGGTTCAGCTGCGGGTGGTTGTAGCCGTGGATCGCCGCCCACCAGGAGGACATGCCGTCCACCAGCAACCGGCCGTCGGCCAGCTGCAGTTCGACGCCGCGGGCGGCGGCGACCGGATAACAGGGGAGAGGGCGGCTCATCGAGGTGTAGGGGTGCCAGATATGACGCTGGTCAAACTCCAGGTCGGATGCGGTGATAGACATACTTGTAAACCAAATTGAATTCAGAATGGTTGACAGTATATCCACAATATCTAAACTGACGACACTTTTTCGTTTTGGAGACGCCATGATGGCCGATCGCATTCACTGGACAGTGGGGCTTGCCCAGGCCCTGTTTGACAAACCCTTGCTCGAACTGTTGTTTGAGGCGCAAACCGTACACCGCCGGCACTTTGACCCGCGCCAGGTGCAGGTCAGCACGCTGTTGTCGATCAAGACCGGCGCCTGCCCGGAAGACTGCAAATATTGCCCGCAAAGTTCGCGCTATAAAACCGGCCTGGAGTCGGAGCGGCTGATGCAGGTGGAACAGGTGCTGGACTCGGCGCGCCAGGCCAAAGCGGCCGGTTCGACCCGTTTCTGCATGGGGGCGGCGTGGAAAAACCCGCACGAGCGCGATATGCCTTACCTGCAGCAAATGGTACAGGGGGTGAAGGCGATGGGCATGGAGACCTGCATGACGCTGGGCACGCTGGACGGCACCCAGGCCGAGCGGCTGGCGGAGGCCGGGCTGGATTATTACAACCATAACCTCGATACCTCACCGGAATTCTACGGCAACATCATCACCACCCGCAGCTATCAGGAACGTCTGGATACGCTGGACAAGGTGCGCGGCGCCGGCATTAAAGTCTGCTCCGGCGGCATCGTCGGGCTGGGCGAAACGGTGCGTGACCGCGCAGGGCTGCTGGTGCAGCTGGCCAACCTGCCGAAGCCGCCGGAGAGCGTGCCGATCAACATGCTGGTGAAGGTGAAAGGTACCCCGCTGGCGGATAACGACGACGTCGATCCGTTCGATTTTATCCGCACCATCGCGGTGGCGCGCATCATGATGCCGGCCTCCTACGTGCGCCTCTCCGCCGGCCGCGAGCAGATGAACGAACAGACCCAGGCGATGTGCTTTATGGCCGGGGCCAACTCGATCTTCTACGGCTGCAAGCTGCTGACCACGCCGAACCCGGAAGAAGACAAGGACCTGCAGCTGTTCCGCAAGCTGGGCCTGAACCCGCAGCAGACCGAAACCGAGCACGGCGACAATCAGCAGCAGCAGGCGCTGACCGAGCAGCTGCTGCACGCCGATACCGCAGAGTTTTACAACGCGGCGCTGTGATGAACTGGCAACGACGCATTGAAGACGCGCTGGATGAGCGGCGGCAGAGCGCGGCCTATCGCCGCCGTCAGGTGAATCAGGGCGGCAACGGCCGCCAGATCCTGCTCGACGGCGAGCGCTATCTGAACTTTTCCGGCAATGACTACCTGGGCCTGAGCCAGGATGCGCAGGTGATCGCCGCCTGGCAACAGGGAGCGCAGCAGTATGGCGTCGGCAGCGGCGGTTCCGGCCACGTTACCGGCTTCTGTACCGCGCATCAGGCGTTGGAGCAGCGGCTGGCGGAGTGGCTCGGCTACCCGCGCGCGCTGCTGTTCATTTCCGGCTACGCCGCCAATCAGGCGCTGCTGGCGGCGCTGCTGCAGGCGGACGATCGCATTCTGGCCGATCGCCTCAGCCACGCGTCGCTGCTGGAGGCGGCGGCGCAGTCGCCGGCCCAGCTGCGCCGGTTTCGTCACAACCAGCCGCAGGCGCTGGCGAGCCTGTTGGCCAAGCCCTGCGCCGGGCAGCGGCTGGCGGTGACTGAAGGGGTGTTCAGCATGGACGGCGACAGCGCGCCGCTGGCGGAGATGCACCGCCTGACCCGCGCGGCGGGGGCCTGGCTGATGGTCGACGACGCGCACGGCATCGGCGTGCGCGGCGAGCAGGGGCGCGGCAGCTGTTGGCAGCAGGGCGTGCGGCCCGAGCTGTTGGTGGCGACCTTCGGCAAGGCGTTCGGCGTCAGCGGCGCGGCGGTATTGTGCGACGAACCGACCGCCGAATACCTGCTGCAGTTCGCCCGGCATTTGATTTACAGCACCGCGATGCCGCCGGCGCAGGCCTGCGCGCTGCAGGCGGCGCTGCTGCGCATTCAGCAGGGCGACGAACTGCGGGCCCGGCTGCGGGACAATATCCGGCGTTTCCGCCAGGGCGCGGCGGGGCTGTCGTTGACCCTGACGGCATCCGACACCGCCATCCAGCCGCTGCTGGTGGGCGACAATCAGCGTACGCTCGATCTGGCGCAGCGCCTGCGCGAACGGGGCCTGTGGGTGAGCGCCATTCGCCCGCCGACGGTACCGCCGGGCGGTGCGCGGCTGCGCATTACCCTGACGGCGGCTCACCGGCCGCAGGACATCGATCGCCTGCTGGAGGTGCTGCATGACGTCAGCCTTTGAATCGGTGAACAAACAGGCGGTGGCCTCGGCTTTCAGCCGGGCGGCGAACAGCTACGATGCGGCGGCGGCGCTGCAGCGCGATGTTGGCGAGCGCTTGCTGGGGATGGGAGGGGATCGGCCGGGCGAGCAGCTGCTGGACGCCGGCTGCGGCACCGGCTATTTCAGCCGCCGCTGGCGCGAGCTGGGCAAGCAGGTGACCGCGCTCGATCTGGCGCCCGGCATGCTGGCGTTCGCCCGCCGGCAACAGGCGGCGGACCACTATCTGCTGGGCGACATCGAAAACGTGCCGCTGCCCTCGGCGGCGATGGACATCTGCTTCAGCAGCCTGGTGGTGCAGTGGTGCAGCTCTCTGCCCGCGGCGCTGGCGGAGCTGTACCGGGTGACCCGGCCCGGCGGCGTTATCCTGTTTTCCACCCTGGCGCAGGGCTCGCTGCGCGAGCTGGGCGACGCCTGGCAACAGGTGGACGGCGAGCGCCACGTCAATGCGTTTCTCCCGCTGGCGGACATCCGCGCCGCCTGCGCCGGCTATCGCCACCGTCTCGAGTCGGAATGGCGAACCCTGGATTACCCGGACGTGATGGCGCTGATGCGATCGCTGAAGGGCATCGGCGCCACTCACCTGCATCGGGGCCGCGAAGGCGGGCTGATGTCGCGTCGGCGGCTCGCGGCGTTACAGGCGGCCTATCCGTGCCGACAGGGGCAGTTTCCGCTCAGCTATCATCTGGTTTATGGAGTGATTTATCGTGATTAAGCGTTGGTTCGTTACCGGCACCGACACCGAAGTGGGGAAAACCGTGGCCAGCAGCGCGCTGTTGCAGGCGGCCAATCTGGCGGGCTATCGCAGCGCCGGTTACAAGCCGGTGGCTTCCGGCAGCGAGATGACCGCTGACGGGTTGCGCAATGGCGATGCGCTGGCGCTGCAGGCCAACAGCGGCGTGGCGCTAAGCTACGACGAAGTGAATCCTTACGTTTTCGCCGAGCCGACCTCGCCGCACATCGTCAGCGCCGACGAGGGGCGGCCGATCGAACTGGCGCGGCTGTCCGCCGGTTTGCGCCGGCTGGAGCAGCGCGCCGACTGGCTGTTGGTGGAGGGCGCCGGCGGATGGTTTACGCCGCTGTCCGAGCGGCACACTTTCGCCGACTGGGTGCAGCAGGAACGGCTGCCGGTGATCCTGGTGGTGGGCATCAAGTTGGGCTGCATCAACCATGCGCTGCTGACCGCGCAGGCAATCCGCCAGGCGGGGCTGCCGCTGGCCGGTTGGATCGCCAACGACGTCAGCCCGCCCGGCAGGCGGCACCGGGAGTACCTGGCGACGCTGCACCGCCTGCTGCCGGCGCCGTTGCTGGGCGAAATCCCGCACTTGCCCGACGCCGGGCGCCAGCCGCTGGGCCAGTACCTGGATCTCGGCCGGCTATAACGCGTGGGGGGGAACGGCGCCCCCTTCGCGTTTTCATCTCACACCGCCAGATAGGCATTGATCAACTCCTCATCCAGCTGTTCCAGCGAACCATGCGCCACGTCGCGCCCTTGATCCATCAGGCAAAAACGATCCGCCACCCGCCGCACAAACGGCAGCTTGTGTTCCACCAGCAGAATGGTCATGCCCAGCTCGCGGTTCAGCTTGCGGATCACCCCGCCGATGTCCGCGGCGATAGAGGGCTGCACGCCCGCCGTAGGTTCGTCGAGGATCAGCAGCTCCGGCTCCAGCACCAGCGCGCGGCCGATCGCCAGCTGCTGTTGCTCCCCATCGCATAAATCGCCGGCGCGGCGGCCGCGCATCTCACGCAGGTGCGGAAACAGGCTGTAGATCAGCGGCGGAATGCGGCGGTTTTTATCGCGGCCCGCCATCAGCGCCACCTGCAGATTTTCCTCCACGCTCAGCTGCGAAAATATCTGTCGCCCCTGCGGCACGTAGCTGATGCCCAGCGCCGCGCGGGTTTCCACCGGCTGCTGCAGCAGGTTTTGCGGCGGCTCGTCCGCCAGCTGCCAGGTCATGCTGCCGCTGACCACCGGCAGGTGGCCCATGATGCAGTTGACCAGCGTGGTCTTGCCCACCCCGTTGCGGCCGATCAAGACGGTGCACTGGCCGCGCGGCAGCTCCAGGTTGATATCCCACAGCGTGTGGTTTTGCCCATAAAACTGATTTACTGACCGTAAACTTAACATCCGGCATTCTCCTCAAAGACCCGTATTTCACTCGTGGACTGGTGCCCCGACGGGCCGGCTCCGCGACCGCAATCGAACGTCCGCGTCCGTGCGTTATCCACTTCCTGCCAGCGCAGCGCGTTAGCGATTTATTTCCCGAGTGTTTTAATGTCCAGAACAAAATGCCGTGCCGATTACCTGAAAATAGGTAGCCAGTGGCCGGTTAGCGGCAAGATATGCAGCTAAAAATGACGCGTAATGGCGATTTATCCCCGCTCTTGCGTCTGTACATTCGAAATGCCAGTCATTTGTCGCAATGTCTCCGGCGCGGCGGCGGCAGACAAATCTGCCATAAGCGGCGCGTTATCTCGCCTGGCCGCACTCTCGCCAGAAAGGGTATTGCAACTCTCAGGCCAACTTTTAGCGGTGCTGGAAATCGGCGTTTGTTATGGTCTTGTTAAGCGATTTTCAGGCGTGGGCTGGCCTGACGCCGCGGCGCGAAAATGACGGGGAAGTTAACGCGAACATTTTTTGCACTTTTCCGGTGCTGAAGAGAATAGTTATGGTGCAAACAATTTCGCCGTTGGCGGCGAGAAGGTGAGCATGTCGCCGGAATGGGCCGAATACGCTTTTGGCAATGGATATTTTTAGCATTAATCGGCATAAACAAATCGATATTTTTATGAAAAAATGACTAAAAAAGCCATTTTGGGGCGAGGAAAAGGCGAAAAGCGTTCTTTCCGCAACTCCCGTCACGGGCGGGGCGGTGAGAGTTATCCACTATTCCTGTGGATAACCTTGTGCATTAGATTTAGAAAAGCGGCGGGAAGCGAGAGCGGACGCGGGTTCTGTGCGCTTTGTCCGCATTCTCGTCTTTTTATTAAAACAAATAAATATCAATAGTTTATTTAAAATCAAGCCGCCAATGCATTGAGGGAGTTTCTATGTATGATTTTTCGCCGCAGTGCTATCAATAAGTTAATTCGTGACGAGTTCTGGGGATAAATCTGTTATTGACAATAAAAATGTCACGGCACTGTAACTCTGGCGGTGCATTCCTCGCGGCTGGCCGCACGTTAAGGCGACGAATCCGCTTGAAGCTGGTTTTATATCCAGTATCATAGGCACTGGCGTAAATCACCGCCTCTTTCCATAATTAGGGGCCGTTCGGGGGACATCAACCGGGTGGCCGCCTGAGCGCGCGCATCTCCACAGGGTAGCCGAGCCAATGAGCAAAATTTTCAAACTGCATTCTGATTTCAAACCGGCCGGCGATCAGCCGGAAGCCATCCGCAAGCTGGAAGAAGGGCTGGAAGACGGCCTGGCGCACCAGACGCTGCTGGGGGTGACAGGTTCGGGCAAGACCTTCACCATCGCCAACGTGATCGCCGATCTGAATCGGCCCACCATGGTGCTGGCGCCTAACAAGACGCTGGCGGCGCAGCTGTATGGCGAGATGAAAGAGTTCTTCCCCGAGAATGCGGTGGAGTATTTTGTTTCCTACTACGACTACTACCAGCCGGAGGCCTACGTTCCCAGCTCCGACACCTTCATTGAAAAAGACGCCTCGGTGAACGAACACATCGAACAGATGCGGCTTTCCGCCACCAAGGCGCTGCTGGAGCGGCGCGATGTGGTGGTGGTGGCCTCGGTCTCGGCGATCTACGGCCTGGGCGATCCGGATCTGTACCTGAAGATGATGCTGCACCTGACCAAGGGCATGATCATCGATCAGCGCTCCATTTTGCGCCGGCTGGCGGAGCTGCAATACAGCCGCAACGATCAGGCGTTCCAGCGCGCCACCTTCCGCGTGCGCGGCGAGGTGATCGACATCTTCCCGGCGGAGTCGGACGAGCTGGCGCTGCGGGTCGAGCTGTTCGACGAAGAAGTGGAGCGGCTGTCGCTGTTCGATCCGCTGACCGGGCAGATCGAGCAGGTGGTGCCGCGCTTTACCATTTACCCCAAGTCGCACTACGTGACCCCGCGCGAGCGGATCATTCAGGCGATGGAAGAGATCAAGGTCGATCTGGCCGACCGCCGCAAAGTGCTGCTGGCCAACAACAAGCTGCTGGAAGAACAGCGTCTGACGCAGCGCACCCAGTTCGATCTGGAGATGATGAACGAGCTGGGTTACTGCTCGGGCATTGAAAACTATTCGCGCTACCTGTCCGGGCGCGGCGAGGGCGAGCCGCCGCCGACCCTGTTCGATTACCTGCCGGCGGACGGCCTGCTGGTGGTCGACGAATCCCACGTCACCATCCCGCAGATCGGCGGCATGTTCAAAGGCGACCGATCGCGCAAGGAAACGCTGGTGGAATATGGCTTTCGCCTGCCCTCGGCGCTCGACAACCGCCCGCTGCGCTTCGAAGAGTTCGAGGCGCTGGCGCCGCAGACCATTTACGTGTCCGCCACGCCGGGCAAATACGAGCTGGAGAAATCCGGCGGCGATCTTGTCGATCAGGTGGTGCGGCCTACCGGGCTGCTGGATCCGGTAGTGGAAGTGCGGCCGGTTACCACCCAGGTGGACGATCTGCTGTCGGAGATCCGCAAGCGGGTGGCTATCAACGAGCGCGTGCTGGTGACCACCCTGACCAAACGCATGGCGGAAGACCTGACCGAATATCTGGAAGAACACGGCGAGCGCGTGCGCTACCTGCACTCCGACATCGATACCGTGGAACGGGTCGAAATCATTCGCGATTTGCGCCTGGGCGAGTTTGACGTGCTGGTGGGCATCAACCTGTTGCGTGAGGGGCTCGACATGCCCGAAGTGTCGCTGGTGGCGATTTTGGACGCGGACAAGGAAGGCTTCCTGCGCTCCGAGCGTTCGCTGATCCAGACCATCGGCCGCGCGGCGCGCAACCTGAACGGCAAGGCGATCCTGTACGGCGATCGCATCACCGATTCGATGGCCAAAGCCATCGGCGAAACCGAGCGCCGCCGGGCCAAGCAGCAGGCGTACAATGAAGAAAACGGCATCGTGCCGCAGGGGCTGAACAAGAAAATCGGCGATATCCTGCAGCTGGGCCAGCCGGGCAATCGCAGCAGGAACAAGGGCAAGGGCAAGGCCGCCGAGAGCGCCGCGCAGTACCAGAACCTGACGCCGAAGGCGCTGGATCAGAAGATCCGCGAGCTGGAGGGGCAAATGTACACCCATGCGCAAAACCTGGAGTTCGAACAGGCCGCGGCGCTGCGCGACGAAATCCATCAGCTGCGCGAGCAGTTTATCGCCATTTCGTAACGCACAACGAGAGCCGATTCAGGGCACATGGCCGATGGATTGCTCGCCGCAGCCCGGCGGTTTGCAAGACGCAGGATATAAATTTCTTGTCGCACCCGGCAAAGCTGATTATGGTGTGCGGCCTGTTTTGACCACGATGAGCATTGACCATGACCGAACACCAGTCCAAAGATCCGCTACACGGCGTTACGCTGGAACAACTGCTGAACAAACTGGTGGAGAGCTACGGCTGGTCCGGGCTGGCCGAACGCATTCGCATCAACTGTTTCAGCAGCGATCCGAGCATCAAGTCCAGCCTGAAGTTTTTGCGCCGCACGCCCTGGGCGCGCAAGCAGGTGGAAGAGTTGTATATCGATATGGTGAGCCGCGCCGCCAGCGACAATCCGTGGCTGCGCGGGCGCGACTGAGCCTGTTTTCATCTCAGGCGCGGGCGGCCAATTCCACCAGCGCCTGATCCAGCGCCTGACGCAGCAGCTGCCGATCGTGGCGATAAGGAACGTCGCTCGCGTCCAGCGGCTGCTGAATCACCACCCGCTCCCGCACTTCACTGGCGTCCACGCCCGGGCCGACGATCACCGCATCGATCATCTGACGGCCGATTTTCTCCTCCATCAGCATCAGCTTGTCCTTCAGCGACAGCGCTGCTGCGGCGACGCTCAGCTCGCGCCCCAGGTTGTCGATATAAATCATATTGGCGCTGCTGCGGCGCAGGGCCTGAGTGAGGTCACCCAGCAGCAGCAGCGGCATCAGGCTGGTCAGAAAGCTGCCCGGCCCGATCAGGATCACGTCGGCCTGGGCGATGGCGTCCAGCGCCTCGCGCGTGGCGTTGACGTGCGGCGACAGCATCAACTCCTGCGGCATAGCGGTCAGCTGATCGACGTTCACCTCGCCGTAGACGTGGTTGCCTTCGTGGTCATGCGCCATCAGATCCACCGGCTGCTCGGACATCGGGATCAGGGCGGCGTCCACTTTCAGCAGGCTGCGCACCAGATTGATCGCCTCCAACGGGCGCACGCTGAGGTGATCCAGCGCCTTCAGCATCAGGTTGCCGAGGTTATGGCCGGACAGCTCGCCGTTGCCGCTGAAGCGGTATTCAAACATCGCCGAGGCGACGCTGGGCTCGGTGATCAGCTGGTTCAGGCAGTTGCGGGTATCGCCCCAGGCAATGCCGCCTTCCGAACGGCGTATGCGGCCGGTGGAGCCGCCGTTATCGGTGGTGGTGACGATGCCGGTTAAGCGGGATCCTAAAGACGACAGGGCTGACATCACGCGGCCAAGACCATGGCCGCCGCCTAATGCCACCACCCGATCGAGATCGGCCAGGGTACGATTGCGCATAAATTTCCTTACAAAGAGGCAGAACTGCCTGCATAAAGTAGCGGATCCGGCGTAAAAACGCGATATACCCGTCATACCTGAAATTGCCTCCGCGTTGGCTGCGCCGCTCCCCGGTTTCGCTCAAAGGGCCGGCGCACGCGCTGTGCCAATCGGTTCCCGGCCGATGTGTCCCGTTTTTGCCGCCGGGAGGCAACGCCGATTATTTAAGGAAAAAGAGTGTCATTTGCGTGACTCTGGTCAATTCACCTGCATAAGCGGCGTTTATTATGGTATTGCAGAATTAGCAGCGGGCAAAAAACGCTGTATACACAATTATATAGCGAAATTACTCGTTGGCTATCGTCGACGTTTAGCGCTAGAATTTTGCTGAAAACCACGGTTTCGTTCCGGCTACTCAAACAGCGGGAATCGAAATCAAAACTCCTAGCCCCTGGGCCTACGTTGTTCTTGCAGAACGATATGGCGCTTGGGCCGTGGCGAAGTCAGCCACCAGGGTGCAGAGCGGAAACGCTCGCATCTCCCGACTTTGGAAAGGTGTTATGGTGCCGCAACTCATTGATGCTTACGAGCGCAAGTTCTATTACCTGCGCTTGTCGATCACCGACGTGTGCAATTTCCGTTGCACATACTGCTTGCCCGACGGTTACAAACCCACCGGCAGCCCGAAAACCTTCCTGTCGCTGGACGAAATCCGGCGCGTCGGCCGCGCGTTCGCCGAACTGGGCACCGAGAAGGTGCGCTTGACCGGCGGCGAGCCTTCGCTGCGGCGCGACTTCACCGAGATTATCGCCGCGGTGCGTGAAAATCCGGCCATCCGTACGCTGGCGGTAACCACCAACGGCTACCGGCTGGCGCGTGACGTCGCCGGCTGGCGCGAGGCCGGCCTGACGGCCATCAACGTCAGCGTCGACAGCCTCGACGCGCGTCAGTTTCACGCCATTACCGGCCAGGACAAGTTCCGCCAGGTGATGGAGGGCATTGACGCCGCCTTCAGCGCCGGCTTCAGCAAGGTCAAGGTCAACGCGGTGCTGATGCGCGACGTCAACCACCAGCAGCTAGACACCTTTCTCCACTGGATTAAGGATCGCCCGATCCAGCTGCGCTTTATCGAACTGATGGAAACCGGCGAAGGCGGCAGCCTGTTCCGCCGGCACCACGTCTCCGGCGAAGTGATCCGCCTGCAGCTCGAACGGCAGGGCTGGCAGCGCCAGCCGCGCGGCCGCAGCGACGGCCCGGCGCAGGTGTTCAGCCATCCGGACTATCAGGGCGAAGTCGGATTAATCATGCCGTATGAAAAAGATTTCTGCGCCAGCTGCAACCGGCTGCGGGTATCCGCCATCGGCAACCTGCACCTGTGCCTGTTCGGCGAGCAGGGTATCACCCTGCGCGATCTGCTGGCGGATGACGGCCAGCTGGATGCGCTGAAGGCGCGCATTCAGGACGGATTGCTGAGCAAGAAACAGACCCATTTCCTGCACCAGGGCAACAGCGGCATTACGCAGAACCTGTCGTTTATCGGCGGTTGATACCCGGCGCATTTCATGCCGCGGCGTTGTTGGCCGCCGCTTGAAACCCGCGGGGGAACCCATAACAGGAGCATATTGAACAATGAGCCATGCGAGCAGTGAATTTATTGCGGCGAACGTCGCCATCCTGACCGTCTCGGACAGCCGCGGCGCGGCGGATGACACTTCGGGCCAATATCTGCAGGAAGCCGCGCAGGAAGCCGGGCATCAGGTGGTGGAACGCGCCATCGTCAAAGACAATATTTATCAGATCCGCGCGCAGGTTTCGGCCTGGATCGCCGACGAACGGCTGCAGGCGGTGTTGATTACCGGCGGCACCGGTTTTACCGCGCGCGACAATACGCCGGAAGCGCTGCTGCCGCTGTTCGACCGCGAGGTGGAAGGGTTCGGCGAACTGTTCCGCATGGTGTCGTACGAAGAGATCGGCACCGCCACCATTCAGTCGCGGGCGCTGGCCGGCCTGGCCAACCAGACGGTGATCTTCGCCATGCCGGGCTCCACCCGCGCCTGCCGCACCGCCTGGGAGCGGATTATTGAAGAGCAGTTGGACGCGCGCCATCGCCCGTGCAACTTCCAGCCACATTTGAAGAAGCCATAAGTTATGACACAGCTGACCCACATTAACGCCGCGGGCGAAGCCCATATGGTTGACGTCTCCGGCAAGAACGAAACGGTACGCGAGGCGCGCGCCGAAGCCTTCGTCGAGATGCTGCCCGCCACGCTGGCGATGATTATCGACGGCAGCCATCACAAGGGCGACGTGTTCGCCACGGCGCGCATCGCCGGCATTCAGGCGGCCAAACGTACCTGGGATCTGATCCCGCTGTGCCATCCGCTGATGTTGAGCAAGGTTGAAGTGCAACTGGAGGCCCAGCCGCAACATAATCGGGTGCGTATCGAAACCTGCTGTCGGCTGACCGGTAAAACCGGCGTCGAGATGGAGGCCCTGACCGCCGCTTCGGTCGCGGCGCTGACCATCTACGATATGTGCAAGGCGGTGCAGAAGGACATGGTTATCGGCCCGGTGCGGCTGCTGGCGAAAAGCGGCGGCAAATCCGGTGACTTTAAGGTGAACGCATGATCAATATTCTTTTCTTTGCGCAGGTGCGCGAACTGGTGGGTACCGGCGACCTGGCGATGCCGGCCGATTACCCGACGGTGGAGGCGTTGCGTCAGGCGTTGTGCGCCCGCGGCGATCGCTGGGCGTTGGCGCTGGAGTCCGGCAAGCTGCTGACGGCGGTCAACCAATCGCTGGTGGCCAACGAACATCCGCTGCGCGCCGGCGATGAGGTGGCGTTCTTCCCACCGGTAACCGGAGGTTAATAATGGAAAATACCCGTATCCGCGTCGGCGAAGCGCCGTTCAGCGTCGGTGACGAATATCAGTGGCTGGCGCAGTGCGACGACGACGGCGCGGTAGTGACCTTCACCGGCAAGGTGCGCAACCATAATCTGGGCGATGACGTCAGTGCGCTGACGCTGGAGCACTACCCGGGCATGACCGAGAAAGCGCTGGCGGAGATCGTGACGCAGGCGCGCGGCCGTTGGCCGCTGCAGCGCGTAACGGTGATCCACCGGATCGGCGCGCTGTTCCCCGGCGATGAGATCGTGTTCGTGGGCGTGACCAGCGCGCACCGCAGCATGGCGTTCGCCGCCAATGAGTTCATCATGGATTATTTGAAAACCCGCGCGCCGTTCTGGAAGCGCGAGGCCACCGGCCAGGGCGATCGCTGGGTCGACGCGCGCGACAGCGATCGTCAGGCGGCGGAACGCTGGCATCAGGCGGCTAAAGATACCCGTCATACTTGAAGCCGCATCCGTGTTGGCTGCCTTTGCTTACCCCAGTCACTTAGCTATCTGAGTTCCCGGGGATTCGCTCGGTTGCCGCCTTGATGCAACTCCAATTATTTAGGGTATAACGCGTAACAGCGGAAACAAATCAATACCTTTGCCGCTTTCGGCCGATGTTTTCTGTGGTACGCTTATAGCAGGCGAACCCCGCGTCGCAGGGGCTCGAAATCTTGTTTACTACGCAAAAGGTAACCGTCATGGACCGATATCCACGCTCTAATGGTTCTATCGTCGAACGTGCCAACAGCGGCATTCAGGCTTATATGGCGCAGGTTTATGGCTGGATGACCTGCGGTTTGCTGCTGACGGCGTTCGTTTCCTGGTACGCGGCCAATACGCCCGCGATCCTCAATTTCATCTTCTCCAGCCAGATCACCTTCTTTGGCCTGATCATCGCGCAGCTGGCGCTGGTGTTCGTGATTTCCGGCATGGTCAACCGCCTCAGCGGCGCGGTGGCCACCTCGCTGTTCATGCTGTATTCGGCGCTGACCGGGCTGACGCTGTCGAGCATCTTCATCGCCTACACCTACAGCTCGATCGCCAGCACCTTCGTGGTGACCGCCGGCATGTTCGGCGCGATGAGCCTGTACGGCTACACCACCAAGCGCGACCTGAGCGGCTTCGGCAGCATGCTGTTTATGGCGCTGATCGGCATCGTGTTGGCTTCGCTGGTGAATATCTGGCTGAAAAGCACCGCGCTGATGTGGGCGATTACCTATATCGGGGTGGTGGTATTCGTTGGCCTGACCGCTTACGACACCCAGAAACTGAAGGCGATGGGCGAGCAGCTGAACGCCGATGATAAAGACAGCTTCCGCAAATACGCCATCGTCGGCGCGCTGACGCTGTATCTCGATTTCATCAACCTGTTCCTGATGCTGCTGCGTATTTTCGGCAACCGCCGCTAAATCCGTCGTCTTTCCAGCCGCAACTTAAAGTCCATAGGATTTACCAGGCTCTGCACGCTACGTGACAGAGCCTTTTTTATGCGATTTTTCGGCGGAACATGGCGTAGGCGGCGACGGTCTGTAGCCCCGCTTAGTTAAGGAACCGGCGCTCTCGGCCCCTCGTGGCAGCTGATGGGTTTTCCTTTGCGCTTCTCTTATGCGATGCTTAAGCCTTCGTTAAGCAAAAGGATCCTGCGATGCCTGATTTCTCCCGTTGTGCCTTTAGCGAAGGTTACGGCGACCGTAGCCTCAACGTGCCGCTGGCCGGCGATGACGTTACCCCCTCGATCAATATTTCCCGCGCTGCGTTGCAACCGGCGGCCTGAATCATGATGACCCTGCGTAAAAGGAACTTACCATGACCGAAGCGGCGCGCGTCGGCGATACCATCGGGCATTCGCACGCCCTGGCCGGGATGATCGCCGGCACCCTCGTCGGCGGCCTGATCGCCGCCGCCGGCGCGGTGGCGGCGGGCGCGCTGTTCGTCGCCGGCCTGGCGGCATCCTGCGTGGGCGTGGGCGTGCTGTTGATCGGCGCCAGCCTGGCGGTGGGCTATCTCACCGGCGAGGCGGCCACCGCGGCGCGTGACGGCATTGCCGACGCCGGGGCCGGCAGCCTGACGCCGAAGGGCAAGATTGTCACCGGTTCGCCCAACGTCTTCATCAACGGCAAACCGGCGGCCATCGCCACCGTCAGCCAGGTGGCGTGCAGCGACGACGGCCCGAGCATGCAGATGGCGCAGGGCTCCGACAAGGTCAGCATCAACGGCCAGCCGGCCGCGCGGGTGGGGGATAAAACCAACTGCGACGCGCAGGTGATGGAAGGCTCGCCCAACGTGTTCATCGGCGGCGGCACGGTGACCACGCTGCCGATTAAACCCGAAGTGCCGGACTGGCTGTACAAGGCTTCCGACCTGACGCTGCTGTTCGCTGGCCTGGTGGGCGGCGTGGGCGGCGCCGTCGGCAAGCTGGGCGCATTGGGCAAGATGCTCGGCAAGCTGCCCGGCATCAACAAGCTGGGGCGCGTCGCCTGCCGTTTTGGCACCTTGATGACCGCCACCGCCGCGGCCGGCATCATCGCCCGGCCGGTGGATATCGTCAGCGGCCAAAAATTCCTCGACGGCGAGGACGAACTCGATTTCGTGCTGCCGTCGCGTCTGCCGGTGGCCTGGCAACGTTACTGGCGCAGCGGCAACCCCGGCGACAGCGTGCTGGGGCGCGGCTGGAGCCTGTTCTGGGAGAGCAGCCTGCAGACCTGGCAGGACGGCCTGGTGTGGCGCGCGCCTTCCGGTGACTATGTTGCCTTCCCGATGGTAGCGCGCGGGCACAAAACCTACTGCGAAGCCGAAAAGTGCTGGCTGATGCACAACGCCGACGGCAGCTGGCAGCTGTTTGACGTCGGCGAACAGATTTATCACTACCCGCCGCTGGCGGGCGACCAGCCCAGCCGCCTCAGCATGGTCACCGACGCCATCGGCAACGCCAGCTCGTTGTTTTACGACGACGACGGCCGGCTGCTCGAACTGGTGGACAGCGGCGGGCAACGCCTGGCGTGCCGCTACCTGAACGGTCGCCTGAGCGAGGTGGCGCTGCAAACCGCCGAAGGCGAGCTGCCGCTGGCGCACTATGGCTACGATGAGCATGGCCAACTGGTGACGGTGAGCAACCGCGCCGGCGAGGTGACGCGGCGTTTCAGCTGGCGCGACGGCCTGATGGCCAGCCACCAGGACGCCGCCGGGCTGCTGAACGAATACCTGTGGCAGGAGATTGAGGGTGTGCCGCGGGTGGTGGCGTATCGCAACAGCGCCGGCGAACGGCTGGACTTCAGCTACGATTTCGCCGGTGGCCGCCGCAGCGCCACCCGCGAAGACGGCAAGCGGGCGGACTGGCAGCTGGATGACGACGACAACGTGGCGCAGTTCACCGACTTCGACCAGCGGCGCTACGGTTTTATCTATCAAAACGGCGAGCTGTGCAGCGTGCTGCTGCCCGGCGGCGCCCAGCGCCAGAGCGAATGGGACGCCTACGGCCGCCTGCTGAGTGAAACCGACCCGCTCGGCCGCAAAACGACCTATCAGTATTCCCGCAACAGCGGCCGGTTGTTCTCCGTCACCTATCCCGACGGCAGCCGCGAATGCCAGCACTGGGATACGCTGGGCCGGCCGACCCGCTATGTGGACGCGCTGGACAACGCCACGCTCTATCACTACCCGGATGACGAAGAGAGCCTGCCGAGCCGGGTGATCGATGCGCTGGGCGGCGAAGTGAAGCTGGAGTGGAACGCGCGCGGGCTGCTGACGCGCTATACCGACTGTTCCGGCAGCGTGACCGCCTACGCCTATGACTCTCAGGGCCAGCTGAGCGCGCAGACCGATGCCGAAGGCCACGTGACCCGCTACCAATGGGACCACGGCGGGCGGCTGCATAGCCTGATCCAGCCGGACGGCAGCGAAGAGCGCTTCAACTGGAATGAGCGCGGCCAGCTGGCCGAGCATCAGGATGCGTTGGGCAGCCTGACCCGCTGGCAATACAACGCGCTGGGCCTGCCGAGCAGCGTGACCGACCGCATCGGCCGCACCCGCCGTTACCACTACAGCCCGCAGGGCTGGCTGACGCGGTTGGAAAACGGCAACGGCGGCGAATATCGATTCAGCTACGACGCCGTGGGCCGCGTGCTGGCCGAACAGCGGCCGGACCAGGTCAGCAATTATTACCGCTACGGCGCGGCGGGATTGCTGGAAGAACATCGCGAGGTCGGCCTGCCGGGCGGCGCCGGCGAACTGACGCAGCGCGTGCAGCGCTTCCGCTTCGACGAAGCCGGGCAGCTGGCGTGGCGCGGCAACGCCAGCGCGGAATGGCATTATCGCTTTGACGCCATGGGGCGGCTGAGCCGGCTGAGCCGCACCCCGACGGCGCTTGGGGTGACGCAGGGCATCGAGGAAGACAGCGTCAGCATGCGCTACGACGCGGCCGGGCGGCTGCTCAGCGAACAGGGCGTAAACGGCGAGCTGCAGTACCAGTGGGATGCGCTGGCCAACCTGCAGGCGCTGACCCTGCCGCAGGGCGATCGCCTGCAGTGGCTGTATTACGGTTCCGGCCACGCCAGCGCCATCAAATTCAACCAGCAGGTGGTGAGCGAGTTCACCCGCGATCGCCTGCACCGGGAAACCGGCCGCAGCCAGGGCGCGCTGCAGCAACAGCGGCGCTATGACGAAATGGGGCGCCGCAGCTGGCAAAGCAGCGCCTTCGGCCACGACAAGCTGACCCGGCCGGAAGACGGCGCGCTGTGGCGGGCATTCCGCTATACCGGGCGCGGCGAGCTGGCCGGCGTTAGCGATGCGCTGCGCGGCGAGGTGCACTACGGCTACGACGCCGAAGGCCGCCTGCTGCAGCATCGCGAACCCGCGCAGGGCAAGCCGGGTAGCCGGTTGGTGTACGACATGGCGGATAACCTGCTGGGGGAAAAAGGCCCCAACAGCGACGTGGAAACGCACCTGCCGCTGGCGCCTGTCGCCGACAACCGCCTGACGCATTGGCAGAAGTTGTTCTACCGTTACGACGCCTGGGGCAACCTGATCAGCCGGCGCAACGGCATTTATGAGCAGCACTATCGCTACGACGCCGATAACCGGCTGATACAGGCGCGCGGCCGCGGGCCGCAGGGCGAGTTCGACGCGCAGTATCACTACGACGCGTGGGGCGCCGCACGCGCAAGACGGTCAGCTACAAGGGCAAAGCGGCGCAGACAACGCGCTTTGTGTGGCAGGGTTACCGGCTGCTGCAGGAGCAGCGGGCAGACGGCAGCCGCCGCAGCTGGAGCTACGATCCGGCCAGCCCGTGGAGCCCGTTGGCGGCGCTGGAGCAGGCGGGCGACAGCCGTTCGGCGGAGATTTACTGGTACCACACGGATCTGAACAGCGCGCCGCTGGAGGTGACCGATGCGGCGGGCAACCTGCGCTGGTCCGGGCAATACGACACCTTCGGCAAGCTGCAGGGGCAAACGGTAGAGGGCGCGGCCAGGCGCAATGGCGCGCAATACGATCAACCGCTGCGCTACGCCGGGCAGTATCAGGACGACGAGAGCGGCCTGCACTATAATCTGTTCCGTTACTACGAGCCGGAGGTGGGGCGCTTTACCACCCAGGATCCGATTGGGCTGCGCGGCGGGTTGAACCTGTATCAGTATGCGCCGAACCCGTTGGGGTGGGTGGATCCGTTTGGGTTGAGTGCCCAGCTGTGTAAGGCAGAGAAAACACCGAAAGATTCCTATGAACAAGCCAGGAATAAAGCACTTAAATGGCTTGAAGATCGCGATTTTAAAGCTGAAAGAGTCAATACAGGTAAATTTGGTGCAACTAGAGGACAACCCGTTGGAATGACAACTCTTGATGGTAAAACAGGATTTAGGATTGAATATGATGAAAGAAGTGGTGCTCATATCAATGTCTTTAGCGGAAAGGACAAGGGCGAACACTTCTTGTTTGATACAAAAGAATCTACAGTGACAAAACTTCAGGAACTATTTAATTTACCGTCAAAACCGTGGAGAGGGATGTAATGACACTTGATGATGATATTAGATTTAAAATAAGTGAGTTATCTGTTAATTTAGATATCATAGATGATTGGGAGACTATTGCCGATGAGTTGTCTGACTCTTTCGAATGGACAGGTTCTAAAATAAATTGGTCACGAACGAAACGGCATAGATTTATTGAGTTGCATGGCGATTATCAATCATGGGTATCTCAGGTTTTTTCTTTTTTAAAAGATGGTGCAATAAAGAAAGAAATTGACATGAGCAACGAAATTTATTACATCAATGATTCATCCTTGGATTTTGCAGTGAAAATGAGTTCGGATGAAATCTCTAGATTTCTCGAGCTGGCTATAAAAAACATACCTCAGCACCACTATTTATTTGAAAGGAATAAAAAATGGTGCATTGTAATTAGCTCTGAGGGATATATTGATTTTGGTGTTTCTAATGTCTGATTTTTATATGGATGGTATGGGTGGTATGGGTGGTATGGGTGGTATGGGTGGTATGGGTGGTATGGGTGGTATGGGTGGTATGGGTGGTATGGGTGGTATGGGTGGTATTTTATATTCTTATGGGCCTAATTTCTTAACTTGGGTAGTTGCATTTTAGTTGAGTTTCCTTGAGAGCGTAGGTGATGCTGCTACTTATTCCAATAAATCAGCTTAGGTGTCTAATAAATTTAAAGTTGGAGGTTGTCAATCATGAAGGGCAGCAAAGAAATTGTTGATGGTATTGTTTTCAAAGATGAAGACGACCCGAGAGAAACTGTGATTTTCAACTTTCACACTTGGGTGGAGATGCTTAAAGGCATTATTATTAAGTATGCACATAAATCTGAAGATGAAGCAGAATCATTGGTTTTATCGTCCTCTTTAGTATGCAAACCTATTCGTAATTATATGGCAGTATGCCTCAGAAGCCATGAGCTTGAGTATCATTGGGCAATGCTGATAGCTTATGGTGAACAGTACTGGTTAAAGGATATCGAGCGTAAACAGCCTGCTGGTTATTTAGAGTGGGAGGCTCAATATAGTAAAGCTAATAAATTAGCTGAAGAAAGTTTTGTTTTCAGTGACTAATTAAGAGTTAGCAGGGAAGAGTGCTGGCGGATTTTTCTATACTTATTGATGCGACTTATTTACAGAGTGGGCTTGACTTTTTAAGAAAGTTTGCGTGGTGGCTAAGTTTCTACAAATTTATTTAATAGTTCTCCATGACTTTCAAAGTCCCCTGTAGTCTTTGTAGACGGTTTTTTAAAAATAAAAATCGTAGATATAAGTCTATAGAACGACATCGACGCGCACCTGCCGCTGGCGCCTGTCGCCGACAACCGCCTGACGCATTGGCAGAAGTTGTTCTACCGTTACGACGCCTGGGGCAACCTGATCAGCCGGCGCAACGGCATTTATGAGCAGCACTATCGCTACGACGCCGATAACCGACTGATACAGGCGCGCGGCCGCGGGCCGCAGGGCGAGTTCGACGCGCAGTATCACTACGACGCGCTGGGGCGCCGCACGCGCAAGACGGTCAGCTACAAGGGCAAAGCGGCGCAGACAACGCGCTTTGTGTGGCAGGGTTACCGGCTGCTGCAGGAGCAGCGGGCAGACGGCAGCCGCCGCAGCTGGAGCTACGATCCGGCCAGCCCGTGGAGCCCGTTGGCGGCGCTGGAGCAGGCGGGCGACAGCCGTTCGGCGGAGATGTATTGGTACCACACGGATCTGAACAGCGCGCCGCTGGAGGTGAGCGATGCGGCGGGCAACCTGCGCTGGTCTGGCAACTACGACACCTTCGGCAAGCTGCAGGGGCAAACGGTAGAGGGCGCGGCCAGGCGCAATGGCGCGCAGTACGATCAACCGCTGCGCTACGCCGGGCAGTACCAGGACGACGAGAGCGGCCTGCACTATAATCTGTTCCGTTACTACGAGCCGGAGGTGGGGCGCTTCACCACCCAGGATCCGATTGGGCTGGCAGGTGGATTTAATTTATATGCTTATGGGCTGAATCCACTTATGTGGGTGGACCCGCTGGGACTAACTAGTTGCAGCATACAGCCTGGTAAAAATTTCAAAGACCATTTTATCCGGCATAAAGGAATCCTAGAAAACTATTTAGGGAAAAAATATCCAAAGTGGAAAGTGGATGAAGGCGCTGAGTTTCTAAAAGATATTGAACATTTACGCGATAGTGGAAAATTAGTTCATATAGGTCAAGGAACTATTAAGAAAGGCCAGCCGGTTATGGAGGTATACCGAGGTGAGGGAATGACTTATATTTCTAAAAAACTGTCAGATGGCAAGGAAGAATTTGTGACTCTTATCGAGTCAGGAAAAGGTATGGATCTTGGGATTGTTTTTTCTCCATAGATGAGGGTGTATGAAAAACTTTATTAAATATGCAAGTAATAGAATTGTAAGTGATGTGATTGTCACTGGGTATTTAGATTCAGAAACACCACTCGTGTTTCACCCCATGTATGATCGAATTTATTTTGTTATAGAAGACTCCACTTTTGAAATTTATATTAACGATGATGGGCTTGTTCAGTCAAAAAAAATTGTTGATATAGCGGAGTGGTTCGAAGTTGATGATGACGATTGTTTTTCGTTAATGTCAATATATTCACAAGCATTTAAAACAGAACAGGAAGTAAAAATAAAAATGGTGAATTATGATTTTAATTCGTTTTCAATGGTTATTATTGAATATAAAGATGGTGATAATGAAAGGCTTTTGTCATTAGATCCAAATAATTTTTTCGGATTTACATTTTTATAGGAATGTTGAAAATGATGATCCCCAGATCACAATTGGAGTAGATTGCTAATCCTCTCTGTCATACTCAAGAGCTTACTGTTAAGGATAATATTACCCTGAAGGATTACACAATTATGTCGAAGCCGGGCGGGTGAAAGCACACCACCAATGGCATATATTTACTGATAATGATACGTTCGAAAAGCCGCACTATCATGGTACTAAAGGGGAGCATTTCTCTTATGAAAAAGGCCATCCAAGAAATACGGATAAATATAAAGGGGGGCGGTGTTTCTAATGAAAAGTGAACTAGCCACGAGCGGTAAGACGAGCCTGGAAAGAATTGGTGTCGATGAAAATAATGCCGGTTTATCTTTAACCTATGTATTTTCATTATCAGAGTATGATTTATACATCGAAAGTTTACATAGTATAATAAACTCCTTCAAAGGAAAAAGGATTTTATTTTTCGAGGATGATTATTACACAACTAGTGTAAGTGACAAGTTAAAAACAATAAAACGTGCAGTAGGTAAGATAGGGTTAATGGATCTTAAAAAACATATAATAAAAAAAGAGGATGTAAAGATCAATGATAATAATTACTTTATTGATATGGCTTTGATTAATGGTGATTTAAGTGAAGATGTTGTAAAAACTATATATAGCAATATATATAACGGAGTGGGTGTTTATTTTTTATTGGATAATAAACCTGAGTGCGTATTTTCAGCCTCACTACTTGATGTTATAAAAGGTTATAATAACAGTGCGGATAGTATATTTAAAGTTTATTTTGGTGAGACATTGTCTGCTGAGAGGTTTTTTATTATATATAAGGGTGGGTATATAGATGATGACTATTCATATATAAATCATCATGTGGTGAAAAAGAATAACGCACCTTTGCTTGAATATATTGCAAAAAATAGTACTCATCTTTATCCAATTGATTTCTCTAAACAGTTACAATTAATTGAGTCAAGACGTAAAGGATGAAGATGCTTGAAATGTGATAATAGAGGGAGAGCAAATGCAAGTTGCAGGGGTAAACGGTAGAGGGCGCGGCCAGGCACAATGGCGCGCAATACGCTGCGTTACGCCGGGCAGTACCAGGACGACGAAAGCGGCCTGCACAAAACTGAATGCAGATCATCCAGTTGATTTGATTGTTGGTGGTTCACCAACACAAAGATTACAAATGCTCAATGAATCAATAAATAAAAGTGTTGGTAGCTCTTTAAAAATGCGGGTAGAAAATCAGGCCTCCAACCGGGAGACCGAATTAGTGAAATAATATTTCAATAGGAGGGTGTATGAATAAGACTTTCTCTTTCACAACAGATACTGCGACCTTGTCAGTTTTTGATTTGGTTTCTTTAAAGCATAGAGTTGGCGACGATGCTGATTGGTGGAGCATTCCAGAGGATGAACTGGATGAAGTAAATAAAGGCAACGTGTTGTTTTTGAATCTTGGGGAGGACGGTCAGTATACGGTTCGAGTTATTGATGACATAAGTGAGGGCTATAAGTCGTTATTTTTGAATGTGCCTTCAGGAAAGGTTTTTGTTGGCGCAGGGGAAGATACTAGCGGTGGTGACCTTGAGCCTGACGGTTCTGATTATATGTCAGGTGTATTTTTGATATTGGATATAGGCAGTTACGAAGTAAGATTTAAAAGAGACTCTTTCGATATAGCCATTTCATTTATTAAAAGTAGTAAAAATAAAAATGAAGAGATTGAATTAATTAGAATCTGATTTCACCGTTATCCCGCATCCAGTCCACGTCGAGATGCGGGTGAGCGTCTATTTGGTCCATTTTCTACAGTGAGAGAGGGCAACGAACCGAAGAAAAGTTTTATGATAATGAAAATGAAGCATGCCAAGCTTTCCTCAAGCGATTAACACATATGCTTGGATGCTAATTAAAATTTTCATAATCCGATAAAAACGTCTTTGCTGCCTTGTTGATCGACCGATGGCACCCTGTGCGGGTTCTATCCCCGCAGGTATACAGACCATGAAAATCAGCCTGTTGCTGAGATTGCCCCCTCATGATGTCGGTAGCGATGCCTGTCGGATACCCCAGGGCCCACTATGCGATTTTCCGGCGGAACATGGCGTAGGCGGCGCTGCCGGTGGTGGCGGTAATCACCAGCAGCGGCCACAGGCTGTGCCAGATAATGCCGAAGCTGGCGTCCTTCAGGTAAATCTGTTTGGTAATGTCGGTGAAGTGGCGGATCGGGTTGACCCAGGTCAGGTTCTGCAGCCACACCGGCATGTTCTCCACCGGCGAAACGTAGCCGGAGAGCAGAATGGCCGGCATCATAAACACGAACACGCCGATAAACGCCTGCTGTTGGGTGGCGCACAGCGACGAGATCAGCAGGCCGAAGCCCACCAGCGACAGCCCGTAGATCAGCATGGTGGCGTAGAACAGCAGCAGCGAGCCGGCGAACGGGATCTGATACAAAAAGATGCCGATCAGCAGCACGATAGAGGCCTGGAAGGTGGCGACGATCAGCGCCGGCACCGCCTTGCCGATGAATATCTGCCAGGTGGTCAGCGGCGAGACCAGCAGCTGTTCCAGCGTGCCCTGTTCACGCTCGCGCGCCACCGACAGCGAAGTCACGATCAATACGCCGATGGTGGTGATCATGGCGATCAGCGAAGGCACCACGAACCACTTGTAGTCCAGATTCGGGTTATACCAGTTGCGCACCGCCAGCTCGCTGTTGTTCGGTTTGGCGCGGCCGTCGATCAGCTCGTTCTGGTAGTCCTGCACAATCTGCTGCACGTAGTTGGCGGCGATCTGCGCGCTGTTGGAATTGCGCCCGTCGAGCAGCAGCTGCAGCGGCGCGGCGTTGCCGCTGGCGATATCGCGCGAGAACTGCGCCGGGAAGCGGATCAGCAGCAGGGCCTTCTGGTTGTCGATGGCGGTCTTGATTTCCTGCGGGCTGCGCAACAGCAGCACGTGAGAAAACGCCTTGGCCTTGGCGAAGCGCTGGGTCAGCTCCACCGAAGCGTGCCCGCCGTCTTCGCTGTAAACCGCGATGGTGGCGTTGGTCACTTCCAGCGTGGCGGCGAACGGAAACAGCAACACCTGCAGGATCACCGGCATAATCAGAATGGTGCGGGTTTGCGGATCGCGCAGCAGCGTCTGCATTTCCTTGATGATTAACGTCCACAAGCGGTGAAACATGCTTTCCTCCCTTAATCCAGCCGCCGCTGGGTCTTCCAGGCCGTCAGGCCGATAAACACCACCGCCGAGGCGATCAGGAACAGCAGGTTAATCAGCAGCACCGTGCCGACGTTGCCCGCCAGGAACAGCGTCTGCAGCGTGCTGACGAAGTAGCGCGCCGGAATGATGTAGGTCACGGCGCGCACGATGGCCGGCATGCTGTCGATCTGGAAAATAAAGCCGGACAGCATGATCGACGGCAGAAAGGCGGCGTTCAGCGCCACCATCGCCGCGTTGAACTGGTTGCGGGTGACGGTGGAGATCAGCAGCCCCATGCCGAGGGTGCTGGCGAGGAACAGGCTGCTGATGACGAACAGGATCAATAATGAACCGCGATAGGGCACGCCGAGCACCCAGACCGACACCGCCATGCACAGCGCCATGGCGATCATGCCGAGGAAGTAGTAAGGCACCAGCTTGGACAACAGCAGCTCGCTGCGCGTCACCTGGGTGGAGAGCAGCGCCTCCATGGTGCCGCGCTCCCATTCGCGGGCGATCACCAGCGAGGTGAGGATGGCGCCGATCACCGTCATGATGATGGTGATGGCGCCGGGGATGATGTAGTGGCGGCTGATGGCCGCCGGGTTGAACCAGTAGCGCATCTGCACGTCGATCAACGGCGGGTCTTCGCGCCCGGCGTCGGCGGCGCGCTGCCGCTGCCAGACTTGCCACACCCCCTGGGTATAGCCCTGCACGAAGTTGGCGGTATTCGGCTCGCTGCCGTCGGTGATGATTTGAATCGGCGCGCTGGCGTGCGGCCGCGCCATCTGCTGGTCGAAATCGTTGGGGATCACCACCAGCCCGCGGATGGTGCCGGCCTGCATCTGCTGGATCAGCTGCCGGCGGTTGTCGCTGATGGTCGGTTCGATATAGGGCGAACCGGCGAAGGCGTTGGCCAGATCGCGCGCGTCCTCGCTCTGCTGCTCCATCAGGATGCCCAGCCGCAGCTTGCTGGAGTCCAGGTTGATGCCGTAGCCGAAGATAAACAGCAGCATCAGCGGGATGACGAAGGCGATCAACCCGCTGCTGGGGTCGCGCAGGATTTGCCGGGTCTCTTTCAGGCACAGCGCACGCAGCCGGCGCCAGGAAAAGCCGCCGTCGTCGAGCGGGGTCTTCCGGTTGTCACTCACCCTCGTTCCTCCTCGTCGTAGCCCTGCACCAGTTCGATAAACGCCTGCTCCATGGTGGGGTTGGGGTTATCGTCGCGGGCCACCTGCTGTTTGAGGTCGTCCGGCGTACCGGCGGCGATGATCTTGCCGCGGTACACCAGCCCGATGCGATCGCAATATTCCGCCTCGTCCATAAAGTGGGTAGTGACCATCACCGTGACGCCCTTGTCGACCATGCCGTTGATGTGCAACCAGAACTCGCGGCGGGTCAGCGGATCGACGCCGGAGGTCGGCTCGTCGAGAAACAGAATATCCGGCTCATGCATCAGCGCGCAGGCCAGCGCCAGCCGCTGCTTGAAGCCGAGCGGCAGCGAGTCCGGCGTTTGATTGAGGATCGGTCCGAAGTTAAAGGCGCGCGACATCTCGTCGATTTTGCCGCGCTGCGCCTTGCCGTTCAGGCCGTAGACGCCGGAGAAAAACGTCAGGTTCTGCGCCACCGTCAGGTTGCCGTACAGCGAGAACTTTTGCGCCATATAGCCCAGATGCTGGCGCGCCTTGCCGGAGCTGGTCTTCAAATCCATGCCCAGCACCAGCGCCTTGCCGTCCGAGGGCACCAGCAGCCCGCACATCATCTTGAAGGTGGTGGACTTGCCGGCGCCGTTCGGCCCCAGCAGGCCGAAGATCTCGCCGCGCCGCACCTTGAAATCCACGTGGTCGGTGGCGGCGAAGTCGCCGAATTTCTTGGTCAGCCCCTGGGCTTCGATCACCGTTTCGCCGTGTTGGCCCTCGACGGTCGGCATGATCTCCGCCAGCGCCGATTTGCTGTGGGGGCCGCCGCCGAGCAGATCGATAAACGCATCCTCAAAGCGCGGATCCGCCTCGTTCAGCTCGGCGTTCGGCAGATCCAGGGCCTGCAACAACTGCCGATGATCCTCTCCCTGCTTCAGGATCAAACGCAGGTATTTGCCCTGGATCACCCCGTCGGTCACCGCCGGCAGGCAGATCGCCCGCTGCAGCAAGGAGCGGTGGCTGCCGGCCGGGGCGTCGATCAATACCGTGCGCCCGGCCATGCGCCGGGTCAGATCCTGCGGCGCGCCGCTGAACAGCAGCTCGCCTTCGTTGAGCAGCAGCACTTCGCGGCACTGCTCGGCCTCGTCAAGATACGAGGTGCTCCACAGGATCAGCATGCCGTCGTTGGCCAGCTCGTGCACCATGCGCCACAGCTCGCGGCGCGAGATCGGATCCACGCCGACCCCCGGCTCATCCAGCAGCAGCACCTGCGGCTCGCCCACCAGGGTGCAGGCCAGGCCGAGCTTTTGCTTCATGCCGCCGGACAGCTTGCCCGCCAGCCGCCCGGTGAAGCGGCTGAGATCGGTAAAGGCCAGCAGCCGATCGAAGGTTTGCCTGCGCAAATCGCCGACCACGCCGCGCAGATCGGCGTACAGCGTCAGGTTTTCCATCACCGTCAGATCTTCATACAGGCCGAACTTTTGCGGCATATAGCCGAGAATGGCGTGCAGCCGGCGATCCTGAGCGATCGGATCCAGCCCGGCGACGCGCAGCGTACCGCTGCTGGGCTTCAGCAGCCCGGCCAGCATGCGCAGCAGGGTGGTTTTGCCGGCGCCGTCCGGGCCGACCAGGCCGGTGACCGCGCCGCTGCGCAAGGTGGTGGTCAGGCTGGCGACCGCCGGTTTTTCCAACGACGGGAAGCGTTTCTCCAGCGCCTCCAGTTCGATAGTGTGCGCCTGTTCCATGAGCATCCTCAGGGGGTGGCGAAGTGAATGGTCACCGGCATGCCCTGGCGCAGCGCGTCGTCGGCGTCGGTGACGATCACCCGCAGGCGGTACACCAGATCGGTGCGCAGGTCCGGCGTTTCGACGCTTTTCGGCGTGAATTCGGCGGTGGGCGACACGAAGCCAATCTTGCCGTGGTACGGCCTGTTCGGCCGGCCGTCGGTATAGATCTCCAGCTCGGTGCCGGGCACCGCTTTGCCCAGGCTGGTTTCGTTGACATAGGCGCGCACCCATACCGGCTGGGTCAGCGAGAGGGTAAACACCGTGCCGCCGGCGCTGAGCATGGTGCCGGGTTCCACGGCGCGGGTCAGCAGGGTGCCGGCGGAGGGGGAGGTCAGGGCGGTGTCCTGCAAATCCAGCCGCGCCTGCGCCAGCGCCGCTTCGCTCTGCGCCAGGCTGGCCCTGGCCTGTTCGATTTCCTGCGGCCGGTTGCCGCTGAGGTACTGCGCCAGCTTGTCCCTGGCCGCCTGCAGGTTGGCCTGCGCCTGATTGCGCGCGGTGCGGGCGTCTTCCAGCGCATCGGCCGAGGTGGCGTTTTTCGCCCACAGGCCCTGCTGGCGTTTCAGGAAGCTATCGGCATAGCTGAAGGCCGACAGGCGCTGGGCCATCTCCGAACGCACCTGGGCGATTTCTTCGGCGCGGTAGCCGGCCTGCAGCAGCGCCAGCTTGGCGCGGGCGCTGCCGACGTTGGCCTCCGCCTGCTGCAAGGCATTGCGGTAGGGGGCGTCATCCAGCTTGCCGAGCAGCTGGCCCGGCTGGATGGCGTCGCCTTCGTCCACCGTCAGCGAAGCCAGCCGCCCGCCAACGCGGAAGCCGAGGTTCACCGTGCGGATATCGACGTTGCCGTACAGCGTCAGCGGCCGCTCCTGCCGCTGTTGGTAATACCAAAAGCCGTAAACGGCGGCGGCGATCAGCACTATTGCCGCGACGATCAAGGCACTGCGTTTCTTGTTCATAACACTCCCTGCCTGCATTATGCGCCGTGACGCCGGCGCAGCCCGTTAACCAGAATCTCAATGTGTTCGCTCAGCACTTCGCCGATCTGCGCGGCCTCATGCTCGCCTATCTGCTGCCAGCCGGCCTGGCGGCGGATGGTTTCCCGCGCCACGCGGAACGACAGCACCTCGCCGATCAGCGCATGGGTGTGCAGCACGATTTTGGTCGAGCCGGGGGCGATGCCGGTATAGGCCGCCAGCAGGCGGCACAGCTTTTCGTGCAGCGGCGCCACCACCTGCCGGTGGATCAGCGGGTAGGCTTCGGTGGGGGAAAGCTGTTCGCGCGACATGATTTTGCTGAGGTTCAGCGTGTGCGGCTGGGTCATCAATTCGCTGAACGCCAGCAGCCCGCGTTGCAGAAAATGCAGATATTGCTCCGGTGCGCGCCGTTCGGCGGGCTGCTGCCAGAAGTGGTCGATTTCCTCGGCTAACGGGCGGAATGCCTGCTGGATAAAGTCGGCGATCCACTGGGCGACGGCCAGGTACAGCCCCTCTTTGGAGTTGAAGTAGTAGGTGATGGCGGCGATATTCTGCCCGGCGCGCTGGGCGATATCGCGGGTGGTGGCGCCCTGCAGCCCGTACTCGCCGAACATCTCGACGGCGGCGGCGATCAGCTGCCGGCGAGCCAGCTCGCCGCGCGCCCGGCCGGCGGTTTGATTGTTCACGGATGAAGGCATAAGGCGCGCTCGCAAAAGTTAATCAATCGTATGATTGACTTTATGCCAGATTGCGCAAAATGCAACCTTAAACCACGGGGTTTTTATGGTCATTCTTCAGACAATGCTGAATTTACGGCATATTGTGCTATCAGACCTTAAAGTTGCCTTTTCTTGTTCGACTTCTGCTACAATCGCCCGCTTGGTGCACTGCAGTTTGTGCCAATCCCTCGTGGTCATGCTTAATGTCCCGTCTGATCATCCTCCCAGGAAACTGCACCGAACACTGTTAGGTTAGGGGGGATCTGGAGTTTTTCTCTTTATGTCATTTGAAACCCTCGGCTTAAGTGCTGAAATTCTGCGCGCTGTTGAAGAACAGGGCTATCGCGAACCTACGCCAATTCAGCGTCAGGCTATTCCTGTCGTGTTGGAAGGTCGTGACCTGATGGCCAGCGCCCAGACCGGTACCGGTAAAACCGCTGGCTTTACCCTGCCGCTGTTGCAGCTGCTGAGCAAGCATGACCACCCGGTCAAAGGCCGCCGCCCGGTGCGCGCGCTGATCCTGACGCCAACTCGCGAGCTGGCTGCGCAGATCGGCGAAAACGTCGATGCCTACAGCAAACACCTGCGCCTGCGCTCGCTGGTGGTGTTTGGCGGCGTGAGCATCAACCCGCAGATGATGAAGCTGCGCGGCGGCGTCGACATTCTGGTGGCAACGCCGGGTCGCCTGCTGGATCTGGAACACCAGAACGCGGTTGACCTGTCCAAAATTGAAATTCTGGTGCTGGACGAAGCTGACCGCATGCTGGATATGGGCTTTATCCATGATATCCGCCGCGTGCTGGCCAAGCTGCCCGCCAAGCGTCAGAACCTGCTGTTCTCGGCGACCTTCTCCGACGACATCAAGGCGTTGGCCAACAAGCTGCTGCACAACCCGGCCTCGGTGGAAGTGGCGCGCCGCAACACCGCGTCCGAACAGATCGAACAAAGCGTGCACTTCGTCGACAAGAAGCGTAAGCGGGAACTGCTGTCGCAGATGATCGGCGAAGGCGACTGGAAGCAGGTGCTGGTGTTCAACCGCACCAAGCACGGCGCCAACCATTTGGCCGAACAGCTGAACAAGGACGGCATCACCGCCGCGGCGATCCACGGCAATAAAAGCCAGGGCGCCCGCACCCGCGCATTGGCCGATTTCAAAGACGGCAAGATCCGCGTGCTGGTGGCTACCGACATCGCGGCGCGCGGTCTGGACATCGACCAGCTGCCGCACGTGGTGAACTACGAGCTGCCTAACGTGCCGGAAGACTACGTGCACCGCATCGGCCGTACCGGCCGCGCGGAACGCACCGGCGAAGCGATTTCACTGGTGTGCGTGGATGAGCACAAACTGCTGCGCGATATCGAGCGCCTGCTGAAGCGTGAGATCCCGCGTATCGCTCTGCCGGGCTATGAGCCGGATCCGAGCATTAAAGCCGAGCCGATCATCAACGGCCGCCAGGGCGGCGGGCGCGGTGCGCCGCGCGGCAACGGCGGCGGTCAGCGCTCCGGCAACGGCGGCGGCAATGGCGGCCAGCGTGAAAACCGCGGCGGCGGCGCCCGTCCGCAGGGCGAAGGCCAACGCCGTTCGGGCGCGCCTTCGCGCCGCCCGCGCAGCCGCAAACCGGCTGAATAAGGCGTTATCCCTCGCTATCAAGCCACCGTTTCTACGGTGGCTTTTTTTTTTGCGCGCATCAGCGCATCTCGAGTTCCGGCACCACCGACATGCCGACGCGCAGGCGGGGCAATGCCGCTTGATTCGGCTCCAGCAGAATTTTCACCGGCAGGCGCTGCACCACCTTGGTGTAGTTGCCGGTGGCGTTGTCGGCGCTGATGGCGGCGAAGGTGGCGCCGGTCGCCGGCGCGATGCTGTCGACGTGGCCGCGCAGCGTTACGCCGGGCAGCGCATCCACGCTGACGGATACCGGCTGGCCGGCGGTCACGTTGGCCAGCTGGGTTTCCAGAAAATTGGCGACCACGTAGGTTTGCTGCAGCGGCACCACCGCCAGCAGGCGCGTGCCGGCGGAAACCCAGGCGCCCTGGCGCACGGCGCGCTGGCCGACGGTGCCGTCGATCGGCGCGATGATCTTGGTATAGGACAGGTTGAGCCGCGCCTGATCCACGCTGGCCTGGGAGGCGGCGATATCCGCTTCGGCCTGCTTTTGGCTGGCCTGCAACACGCCGACGCCTTTGCGCGCGGCGACGGTCGCCGCCTGATTTTGCTTCAGCTGCGCCGCCGCGGTCTGCATCACGGAGGCGGACTTCTGCTGTTCGTCGGCGGTGACGGTGCCGGTTTTCAACAGCCGGCGGTAGCGATCGGCATTCTGGCCCGCATAGTTGAGCGTGGCCTGGCTGGCGCTGACGGCCGCCTGCTGCTGAGCGATGTTCGCCTGCTGCTGATCAAGCTGGGCCTGAATGCTGGCCAGCTTGGCCTGGCTTATCTGCAGGTTGGCCTCGGCGGTTTCCAGCGCGACCCGGTAATCGCGATCGTCGAGGGTGGCCAGCACGTCGCCGGCTTTTACCTGCTGGTTATCGCTGACGTCAACGCTGCCGACATAGCCGGAAATCTTCGGCGCCACCAGCGTATAGTCGGCGAGCACCACGGCGTCGTCGGTGCGAAACTGGTGGCGGTTGAGCGCCGAACGCACAAAGAAAGCCACGGCCAGCAGCATCAGCAGCAGCAGCGCCAGGGTTAGGGTTCGTTTTGCAGGTGTGAAGCTCATGGTTATGATCCTGATGTTTTTGGAACGAGAGGCAACAGCGTCTGTGGCGGATAAACGCGCTTGGGCAGCCAGGCGGTCAGCAGAACAAACAGCAGGGCGCAGCCGATAATCAGCAGGTAGGCGTCGCTGATGCTGAGAAGGGTCGCCTGATGCCTGACCAGCGTCGAAAAATGACTGAGATTTTCCGTGGAGCTGACGCTGCCGTCGGGCAGCAGCGGCGCGCTGCCGCCGGCGTTTTGCGCGGTGTCGGCGGTCATCAGCCACGGGCGGTTACCCAGGCGATCGACCAGTACCTGCGAGTGAAACTTCTCACGATGGCTCATAAAGTTCTCGACCAGGCAGCCCGCCGCCACGCTGGAAAACCCGCGCACGCTGTTAAACATCGCCGAGGCGAAGGGGCCTTCCGGCGCCAGCACCGTGCTGGTGGAGGTCAGCAACACCGACAAAATCATCATCGGTTGGCCAAATGCCTGCATGATCTGCAGCAGCCAGAAGTTTTGCCGCGCCCAGTCGTCGGTCAGCTGCATGCCCAGCAGGCAAGAGCCGACGATCAGCGCGGCGCCGGCGGCCAGCATCCAGCGGCAGTCGATCCAGCGCAGATTCAGCAGGGCGGCGATAAACGGCGCTATCACCAGCTGCGGCAAGCCGATGGCCAGCGCCAGCGGCGCGAATTGCGCGGTGCGGAATCCCGCCACCTGCGAAAAGTAGAACGACGGCAGCAGCGAGCCGGACAGCGCCAGGAGCAGCACGCCCGCCAGCGTCAGCAAGCTGTAAGACAGGTTGATTCGCTGCAGCATTTGCAGTTTGAACAGCGGCAAGGGGTGAAACCACTCATTGATCAAAAACGTCGCCAGCAGCGCGATGGAAACCGGCAACATCAGGCTAATCAGCGGCGAATTAAACCAGTCGAGACGCTCTCCCTGCGTCAGCGAGAGGATCAACAGCGCCATGCCGCTGCAGCCGGTCAGCATGCCGAACCCGTCTATCTGGCGCAAACGCTCCAGGCGTAACGGATCCTGCGGCAAGCCCCAGCTCATCAAGCCAAAGGCGATCAGGCACAGCGGGATCGCCTGCCAAAAAATAAACTGCCAGCCCAGATTATCGGTCCACAGCGCCGCCAGCGGCGCCGCAACGTTGGGGCCAAAGGTGGCGGTGAGCGCGTAGGCGGCCAATCCGTAAAGTTTGATGCCCGGCGGCAAAAAGCGCAGCGCCACCGTCATCAGCAGCGGCGGCAGCGCGCCGCCAAACAGGCCTTGCACTATCCGCAGCGCAATAAACAGCGTGGGGTCAGAGAGCAAAGGCTGGATCACCGCGACCGCGGTAAAACCGCCGGTCATCACCAGAGCGAAACGGCGCAGCGAGAAGGTCACGGCAAACCAGGGCGCAACCATCATCGCCGCGACTTCCGCCGCCTGATAGGCCGAGATGATCCAGCTGCCCTGATCGTAACCGATGCCGATAGCCGCGCGAATATCCGCCAACGCCAAATCGCTTAGCCGATCATTCAGCCCCGAAGTCAGGGCGGCAATCAGCACCCCCAGCAGGCCTAATGCCAAGCGCAGGGTGAAAGGATGCGGTGCGGCGACGGGCGCAGGCTGAACATTCATAGCGTGACTCCAGAAACGAAACCAACGATGCACTGTATTGCATGGTGGTACAATGTGACGCATGCTACATTGTGATGCAATGTATTGCAATGCGGTACGGCGTGCCCGAATGAATAGAAAAATGTTACAGTGTGGGCCAAACGTCAGGAAGAGAAGCGCTATGTCTGAACCTTCAAGCTATTGCGATGATGAAAGGGCCGGCGGCATTCAGGTCATCACCCGTGCGGCGAAAATCCTCGATGCGCTGGGGGAAAAACCGAACGGCATGAGCCTGGGTGAAATCGCCGCGGCGGTCGATCTGCCGCGTTCTACCGTGCAGCGTATCGTCAACGCGCTGGATTCGGTGCAGCTGGTGCGCGGCGGCGCCGGCGGCGTGCGTCTGGGGCCGTCGCTGCTGCGGCTGATCGCCAGCGTGCACACTGAAATGGTGGCGATCGCCACCCCCTGGCTGCAGGCATTGAGCGACGCCACCGGCGAGACGGTTTCTCTGGGGCGAGCCAGCGGGCTGCAGCTGGCGGTGGTGCACTACATTGTGGCGGATCGGGAGCTGCGGGTGGTGCCGCGTATCGGCATGAACTTGCCGCTGTACAGCACCTCCGGCGGGCGGGCGCTGCTGGCGCTGAACAGCGATGATGCGGCGCGGGACCTGCTGGGCGAAGCCTACCAGGCGGTGACCGACTTGACCGTGCGCGATTTCCCGGCGCTGATGGAGCGCTTGGCCGAAATACGCCGCACCGGCCTGTCTTACGATCGGGAGGAAACGCTGGAAGGCGTCTCCACCATGGCGGTGGCCATCGACACCATTCTGGGGCGTTTCTCCATCAGCCTGTTGGTGCCCAGCAGTCGGTTAGCCAAGAATGAAGCTCGCTACCGCGAGGAAATCCTCAAGTGCAAAGAGGCGCTGATCGATGAGATTGGCAAAGGCGCGGCGCGAGATTAACGGGAGAAGACGATGAAAACGCTGTTGGTCGCGGTTGATAACTCCGCCACCGCCCGCAAAGTGATTGCATTGGCGGCCGAACAGGGGGCGGCCCAACGGGCGGCGGTAGTGGTGCTATGCTGTGTGGATCTCAGCTATTCCATGACCGGCCCCTTCGACATTACCCTCGGCGAAGATCCGGCGGATTTTGGCTGCGCGCAGGATGAACAAAGCGCCGCGGCCGCCGTAGTGCGCCAGGCGCTGAGCGAACTGAAGGAGGCCGGCGTCAGCGCGCGGGGCCGGGTGGTGGCCGGGGAACCGGCGGAAACCATCGTTGCCCAGGCTAAAGCGCTGAATGCCGCCATGATTATTATGGGCCGCCGGCATCTCTCACCCTTTAACCGTTTATTGCGAGGCTCGCACAGCGCTTCGGTGATAGAAAACGCCGACTGCCCGGTGCTGATCGACGTACGCGCCGATTGACCGCCTCCGCTTTTCCGGAGCCGAAGATGAAACTGAAGTGTGCAATTCTCGATGATTACCAGCAGGTGGCACTCGATATGGCGGACTGGTCAGCGGTGGCCGATCGGCTCGAGGTGTTCGCCATCGGCGCGCATTTTACCGATGAGGCGGAGCTGGCGGTGCACCTGCAGGACTGCGACATTCTGGTGATCATGCGCGAACGCACGCCGATAAGCGCCTCGCTGCTGGCGCGCCTGCCGAAGCTGAAGCTGCTGATCACCTCGGGCATGCGCAACGCCGCCATCGATCTGGCCGCCGCCGCCGAACGCGGCGTGGTGGTTTGCGGCACCGCCAGCGGCTCGGCCGCGCCGATGGAACTGACCTGGGCGCTGCTGCTCGGGCTGGCGAAGCATATCGTGCCGGAAAGCGTCGGATTGCGGAACAACGGCCCCTGGCAGCAGGCGTTGGGCGTCACGCTGCGGGGCAAAACGCTGGGCCTGTTGGGATTGGGCAAAATTGGCGGCCAGATGGCGCAGGTGGCGCAGGCGTTCGGCATGCGGGTGCTGGCCTGGAGCCAAAACCTGACGGCGGAACGGGCCGCACGGCACGGCGCCGAACTGGCGCCATCAAAACGGGCGCTGTTCGAGCAGAGCGACTTTGTGTCCGTTCACCTGGTGCTGAGCGAGCGCAGCCGCGGGCTGGTGGGGCGCGATGAGCTGGAGGCGATGAAAGCCACCGCCTACCTGATCAACACCTCGCGCGCGGCGATCGTCGATCGGGCGGCGTTGGTCGAGGCATTGCTGCAGGGGCGGATCGCCGGCGCCGGGCTGGACGTGTTCGAGACCGAACCCCTGGCGGCCGACGATGTTTTCCGCCGCCTGCCCAACGTGCTGGCGACGCCGCACCTGGGCTACGTGGCCGACGACAACTACCGCACCTACTTCCGCGAGGCGGTCGAGGACATCGAGGCGTTTCTCGCCGGCGAGCCGATACGCCGGTTGGAGCGCTGAGCGCTTTAATCCACTGAGAGGCTTGTCTGCCGCGGGCATTCGCCCGTATCATTGCGGGTCTTTTTTCAGCTGGGGTGATCATGCGCGTATTATTGGCTCCGATGGAGGGCGTTCTCGATTCTTTGGTGCGCGAATTGCTCACCGAGGTGAACGACTACGACCTGTGCATCACCGAATTCCTGCGCGTGGTCGATCAGCTATTGCCCGCCAAGTCGTTTTATCGTCTGTGCCCGGAGCTGCATCACGCCAGCCGCACGCCGTCCGGCACGCTGGTGCGGGTACAGCTGCTGGGCCAACATGCGCAGTGGCTGGCGGAGAACGCCGCCCGCGCGGTGGAGCTGGGCTCTTACGGCGTCGATCTTAACTGCGGTTGCCCGTCCAAGCTGGTCAACGGCAGCGGCGGCGGGGCGACGCTGCTGAAAGACCCGGAACTTATTTATCAGGGCGCCAAAGCGATGCGCGCCGCGGTGCCGGAGCATCTGCCGGTGACGGTGAAGGTGCGGCTGGGCTGGGATTGCGCCAGCCGCAGCCTTGAGATTGCCGATGCTGTGCAGCAGGCCGGCGCCACCGAGCTGGCGGTGCACGGGCGCACTAAAGAGGACGGTTACAAGGCGGAGCGCATCAACTGGGCGGCGATCGGCGAAATTCGCCGGCGCCTGTCCATTCCGGTGATCGCCAACGGCGAGATCTGGGACTACCGGAGCGCGCAGGATTGCCTGCGAACCACCGGCTGCGACGCAGTGATGCTGGGGCGCGGCGCGCTCAACGTGCCGAACCTGAGCCGGGTGGTGAAATACAACGAACCGCGCATGCCCTGGCCGCAGGTGGTGCAGCTGCTGCAAAAATACGTGCATCTGGAAAAGCAGGGCGATACCGGTTTATATCACGTGGCGCGCATCAAACAGTGGCTGGGGTATCTGCGTAAAGAATATGACGAAGCCACCGAGCTGTTCAGCGAAATACGCGCGCTGACAACCTCAGGCGATATTGCGCGGGTGATTTGTCGCTGACGAGAAATACCCAACCCGCACGCGGCGGGTTTGGTTTTAATTCGCCTTGTCGGGATCCGTGGTCGAGACGGTTAATTTCCATCTCGATATCCTGAATGGTCTTTTCCCGCCCTTCCAGGCTGGCGCCCTGTTTATTCGACAGTTCACCGATGGCTTCGGCAAATACCTTGCCGGTACAGGTCATAACTCATAGCGGTCAAGTTAATACGAGACGGGGAATATCCCCCGCGGATTGTCCGGCAGCGGCTCAGGCGTCCAGATCAATGGCGAAGTGGCGCCACAGCGCGTCGCGGCGTTGCCGCTCGGAATGCAGCGTCGTTTCGTGGCGCTGATGATCTTCGGTCAGGATCAGCTTGTTGTCGCTGAGCGTCACCCGGCCGTTTTCCGTGGGCCGCGAGCACACCAGCCGCTGGGTAAAATGCGATTCCGGCGAGCTGCTGTGGTAGTGGCACATGCCGTCGAACTCGCTCAGCGCCCGGGGTTGTACGGTAAAGCGGTACAGGGTTTTGGCGTGCGAGCTCCGATCGCCGTTGCGGCGCTCCAGCAGGTAATAGTCGCCTTCGCGCTCCAGATGGAAGGTGCCGCTGGCCTGGGGTTGCGGCTCGGCGGGGGCGATTTTCAACGGCGTCAGGAAGGAGTCGCCGAAGCCGACGTCCACCAGCCAGAATTGCCCCTCCAGTTCCACCCGCAGCGCCAGATGGTCGTAGGCCGGGCCGAAATGGCCGTCGCGGGCGCGGATCTCGCCGGAAATAAACTGGACGTCAAAGCCGATGTCCTGCAGCAGCAGGGCGAACATTTTGTTCAGCTCATAGCAAAAGCCGCCGCGGTTGCGATCGACAATTTTACTGAACAAAGCCTGTTCCTCAAGGTGGATGCCCTGCCGATAAATAATGCTCAGATTCTCGAACGGCACGCTCAGCATATGGCGGTGATGCAGCTGCTGCAGCGTGGTAAGGTCGGGTCTGGCGGCGCCTGCAAAGCCGATATGCTGCAGGTAGCGTTGTTTGTCCACGGCGTCTCTCGCATGAGGAAAAGTAGGCATAAGGTAGCGGGCTTTTTTCGCTTTGTGAGGGCAAAATGTGCTGCTGCCAGAAACTGACACTCGCCTGTTCTAGCCTTAATGCAGGCTTAAGCACGAGGAGGCGATATGCAGGATTTCGCGCATCGGGTAGCGCTGGTAACCGGCGCATCCACCGGCATCGGCGAGGCGGTTGCCGCCGAGCTGTTCCACCGCGGAGCGACGGTGATGATGACCGGCCGCCACCGGGAAACCCTGGCGGCGGCCGCGGCGAAAATTGATCCCAGCGAGCGGCGGGCGATCCCGCTGGTGATGGACGTGCGCGACCCGCAATCGGTGAGCCGCGGCATTGAGGGCACGCTGCAGCGCTGCGGCGGGCTCCATTGCCTGGTCAATAACGCCGGCATTACCGGGCCACATGAGGTGCCCATCAGCCAGTACGCCAACGAAGACTGGCGTGAGGTGATTGAAACCTGTCTCAGCGGGACTTTTTTCGGCATGAAATATGCGTTGCCGGCGATTGTCGCCAGCGGTGGCGGGGCGGTGGTGAACCTCTCTTCCGCCAACGGCGTGGTGGGCATCGCCGGGATTGCGCCTTATACCGCCGCCAAGCACGGCATTCTCGGCCTGACGCGCTCGGCGGCGTTGGAGTTTGCCGCGCAAGGCGTGCGGGTCAACGCCGTTGGGCCGGGTTATGTGGACACGCCGGCGATGGGGGAACTGCCGGCGCAGCTGCGCCGGCAAATGGCCGCATCGCACCCGATGGGGCGAATGGCGACCCGGGAAGAAGTGGCGAAAACGGTGGCTTTTTTGCTGTCGGACGACAGCAGCTTCACCACCGGCGCGTTCTACAGCATCGACGGCGGCTATACCGCGCGTTGACTCAGTGCCTGCAGCCAGCGCAGAAACGCCGCCGCGCCGGGTTTGTCCAGCGTGCGCTGCGGATAGACCACGTAGTAGGGCTTGCTGAGCGGCAGCGCCGGTTCGGCCAGCGGGACCAGCGCGCCGCTGGCCAGCTCGCGTTCGATCAGCCCGCGTTGGCCGAGCAGCGCCCCGCGCCCCTGCACGGCGGCGTCAATGGCCAGCGAGGTCAGGTTATAAGTCAGGCCGCGCCGCGGCGGCGGTTGCAGACCGGCGGCGCTGAACCATTCATGCCAGCCGGGCAAAAACTGGCTTTCCTTGCCCCAGTCCAGGTGGATCAGCGGGCGTTGCGTCCAGTCGCCCTGGCTGCGCAGATCCGGGCTGCACACCGGCTGCACCCGGTCCTGAAACAGCCGCACCTTCTCCAGCAGCGGGTAATCCTGATCGCCGAAGCACAGGGCGAAATCCGCCGCCGAGTGGGCGAAATCCACTGCGGCATGGGTGGCGTGCAGGCGCAGATCGCCATCGGGGCTGAGCGCCTGCCAGTCGCCGATCGCCGGGTTCAGCCATTTTGACGCCAGCGCCGGCAGCGCGAACACCGTCAGCGTTTGCTTGCCGCGCTGGCGATCGACATGCTGTTGCGCCACCCGCAGCGTCTCGAAGGCTTCCTGCACGTAAGCCAGATAGTCCGCCCCCTGTTCGGTCAGCGTCACGCCGCGTTTGGCGCGGATAAACAGCGGGATGCCCAAATGCTGTTCCAACTGGCGGATCTGCTGGCTGACGGCGGCGGCGGTGAGCGCCAGGCTGTCCGCCGCGCTGGCCAGGCTGCCGGTGCGGGCGGCGGTTTCGAACGCCAGAATGGCGCTCAGTTTGGGCAAACGCCCGCGGGACGGTGAGTTCATGGCAGGATTATCGTTAAGAATCGGTTAGCTTATCCATAACGTATTTTTGTTATGGCGGCAATGCGCCATTGGTTACAGTGGGGGGTATCCGGCCATCGCGCATCCAGGGGAATGTCATGCGGCAACTCGCTAATATTGTTGATTTATCCGTTAACCCGATCGGCGATCCGGCCTTTCGGACGCGCTGCAGGCAAACGCTGGACGCCGCCGGCGCGCTGGTGCTGCCGGGTTTTTTGAGCGCAGCGGCGCTGGCAACCGTGCGGCTGGAAGGGGCGGAGCACAGCCCCGCGGCGTTCTACGCCGCCAGCAAACACAACGTGTATCTGCGGCCGCAGGACGAAAGCCTGCCCGCCGGGCATGCGCGCAACCGGCTGGTGGTGTCGTCCAAGGGCTGCATTACCGATGAAGACATTCCGGCGCAGTCGCCGCTGCGCACCCTGTATGACGCACTACCGTTCCGTGATTTTCTCTGTGCGGTGCTGGGCGAGGAGCAGCTTTATCCCTATGCCGATCGGCTGTCGTCGATCAATCTGCATTACGCCCGTGCCGGGCAAGAATTGGGCTGGCATTTCGACAATTCGTCGTTCGCCATTACGCTGCTGATACAGAAGCCCGAAGCCGGCGGGCACTTCGAATATGTGGAAAACCTGCGCGACGCCGACGGCGGCGAGATGAACTACGCCGGGGTGACGCAGGTGCTGGACGGCCGGCGGGCGGTGAAGCGATTGGCGATCGGAGAGGGGGACCTGGTGCTGTTTCGCGGGCGCAACGCCATGCATCGGGTGACGCCGACCGAGGGTAACGCTACCCGTATGCTGGTGGTGCTGGCCTACAACGCTCAGCCGGGCATCATGCTGTCGGAAAGCGCCAGAATGACCTTCTACGGCCGGCTGTAGCGGATAAAAAAAACCGCCCCGGTTGGGGCGGCTCGCGGGGTTAGTGCGTCGATTGCTCTTCGTGAGCCTGCTGTTCCAGCTTCACCTCCTGCGCGCGCTTGCGCAGGCCGAACCAGCCCAGCGTCAGCAGCACCGCCAGCACCGGGATGGTGGCGATGGTCCAGGTGCCGTTCGGGTAGTCGAACGCCATCATGACAACCACCGCCAGCAGGAACGCCAGCGTCAGCCAGGAGGTGAACGGCGCGCCGGGCATTCTGAAGGATACCGGCTGGGCGCGGCCTTCGCGCACCGCTTTGCGCAGGCGCATTTGGCAGACGATGATAAACGCCCACGAGGCGATGATGCCCAGCGAGGCGATGTTCAACACGATCTCGAACACCCGCGAAGGCACCAGATAGTTCAGCACCACGCCGATCACGTAGATGCCGCAGGTCACCAGGATGCCGGCGTAGGGCACCTGCTGGCCGCTCATTTTGGCCATGAACTTCGGCGCCGAGCCGCCCATCGCCAGGGAGCGCAGGATGCGGCCGGTGGAGTACAGGCCGGAGTTGAGGCTGGACAGCGCCGCGGTCAACACCACGATGTTCATGACGGTGCCGATGTATGGCACGCCCAGTTTGCTGAAGAAGGTAACGAACGGGCTCTGGCCCGCCTGATAGGCGTTCCACGGCAGCAGCAGCACCAGCAGCACCACCGAACCGACGTAGAACAGGCCGATGCGCCAGATGACGCTGTTGATGGCCTTCGGCATCATTTTGGCCGGATCCTTGCATTCGCCGGCGGCGGTGCCGATCAGCTCGATGCCGGCGAAGGCGAAGATTACCCCTTGCACCAGCACCAGCGCGGGCAGCAGGCCGTGCGGGAACATACCGCCGTTTTCGGTGATCAGGTGCAGGCCGGTGGTGTGGCCCGCCACCGGGGTGCCGGTGCCGAGAAACACCACGCCCACCACCAGGAACAGCGCGATGGCGACCACCTTGATCAAGGCAAACCAGAATTCCATCTCGGCGAACCATTTCACGCCGATCATGTTCATGGTGGCGACCACCCCGAGGGCGCAGAGCGCGAACAGCCACTGCGGCACGTCGGCGAAGGTGCCCCAATAGTGCATGTAAAGCGCCACTGCGGTGATGTCGACGATGCCGGTCATCGCCCAGTTCAGGAAATACATCCAGCCGGCGACGTAAGAGGCTTTTTCGCCGAGGAACTCACGGGCGTAAGACACGAAGCTGCCGCTGGAAGGGCGGTGCAGCACCAGCTCGCCCAGCGCGCGCAGAATAAAGAACGAGAAAATCCCGCACACCAGATAGACCAGCGCCAGTGCCGGCCCGGCCAGTTCCAGCCGCCCGCCGGTGCCGAGGAACAGACCGGTGCCGATCGACCCGCCGATGGCGATCATTTGTATTTGCCGGTTGCCCATGCTCTTGTGATAACCGGATTCATGGGAGTCTAACCAACGTCTTCTGGCTGCGTGCTTGTCATGCGCAGACTTTTTATCTGATTGCATCATCCGTCCTGTTTACCTGTCTATGGTTAACCCTGCTCGAAGAGCAAACGATTGCTACCGCCAATCGTTATGAGAATGAGGTCGTGGCATCATTCTGTTGTTTATTGTGTGTACAGCCGCCATGAAATAACGGCGAGGCATGCTACCTTTTCTCCGTAAATGTGGCAAAAAAACCTGCGTATAAATCGTGAGCAATTGTGTTTATTTTTTAATCCATATATAAAAGAATATATTATTCAATAAGATGTATAAATCTATCAATACGGAAATAGCGAGGAATAAAAAGTGATTAAAATCACAAAATAATAATTACCGTGCAAATTACAGGGAGTTGTTCTTATATTTCGCGGGATGAAATAAGAGCGGAAATATTGGCGCGCCTGCCGAGGTAAAGAGGGTTTTACGGCAGGCGCGTTGTGCGGGGGAGGATTCAGGCCGATTCACCGGCCGGCAGGGCCGAGGCGGGCAGGCCAAACAGCCTGTCGAACGCCCAGTTGAACAGGAAGGTGTAGCACGGGATGATGACGATCAGCGCCATATCCAGCAGCAGCGCCTGCCACAGCGTAATGCCCATCCACCAGGCGATCAGCGGGATCAGATACATCACCAGCGTCAGTTGAAAACCCACCGCATGCAGGATGCGCCGCTTGAGCGTGCGGGTGCGCGAAACCTGGCGGCTTTCCCAGCTTTCATACAGCGAGTTGTAAATAAAGTTCCAGCTGACCGCGATGCTGGTGATCACCACCGCCAGCGGCCCGGTGCTGCTGGGCGCATGGCCCGACAGCAGCGCCAGCCCAAGCGCCGAGATCGCCATGCCGATGATTTCGTAGGCGGTGACATACACCAGTTTGCGTTTAACGCCTTGCATTGTTTTCTCCTGACTTATTTTTTGTTGTCTGTTTGGCGACGACGGCTAAGATAGCGTCAATCGTATTGATAGAAAAAGTCAGGAGCTGTCAGATATTCTGACAGGTAACGCAATGAATTTTTCCAGTGACAACATCGAGCTGTTTCTGGCGGTGCTGGATCGCGGATCGTTTTCCGCCGCTGCGCGTTCGCTGCGGCGAGTGCCTTCCGCCGTCAGCATGGCGATCGCCAACATGGAGGCGGAGCTCGGCTTCCCGCTGTTCGACCGTTCGCACCGCGAACCGACGCCGACCGCGCTGGCATTGGCGCTGGCGCCCCATGCGCGGCTGATCGCCGACCAGCTCAGGCAGCTGCAGGTGCACGCCATCGAGCTCTCTCAGGGGCTGGAAAGCCGACTTTCGATCGGCGTGACGTCGGACATCAACGGCGCCGGGCTGTTGGCGGCGGTGAAAACCCTGTCGCAGCGCTACCCGCTGCTGGATATCGAGGTGCTGACCGCGCCGCAGGATGAGGTGTTGCATATGCTGCATCAGGGCCGGGTGAGCGTTTGTCTGGCGTTCGGCGGGCTGAACGTCAACAGCGCGGAGCAGTTTCATTTCGTCGGCGCCGAATCGCTGGTGGCCACGCTGTCGCCGCAGCATCCGGCGCTGAGCGGTGCGGCGGATGAGCTGTTTCTGGAAGATCTGGTCAACGTGCGGCAGATCATGGTGGCCAGCCGCGATCTGCCGATGGTCGATCTGCGGCCGCGGGTGGCGGAATCTTATTGGCGCACCGACAGCCTGCCGATGGCGTTGAACATGGTCGAGGCCGGATTGGGCTGGGGCAATTTCCCGCTGTCGCTGACCGCGCCGCTGCTGGCGCAGGGGCGACTGGTGCGACTGAAATTCAAGAATACCAAGAATGAGCTGCGCCTGCCGATGCACCTGATCTGGCTGAAAAGCCGGCCGCTGGACAAGGCCGCCCGCGAGCTGGTGGCCCTGATGCGCGATGCGCCGCCGGCGGCGTGACGTCCGCGTACCTGTTGCTTTTATTTTCATCGCTGCGCTACCTTGAACGACGTGACTATCACGAGGCAGAGGGCAAGATGAACGAGACGCTGTTATCGGTATTGAGCATTACCGGCGCGATCGCGCTGGGGGCGATGAGCCCGGGGCAAAGCTTTATTCTGGTGGCGCGCACCGCGGTGGCCTCTTCGCGCCGCGCCGGCATGGCCGTCGCCCTGGGGATGGGCGTCGGCTGCTTTATCTTCGCGCTGCTGGCGTTGCTGGGCTTGCAATCGTTGCTGTTGGCGCTGCCCTGGCTGTACGGCACGCTCAAGCTGTTGGGCGGCGCCTATTTGATCTACCTGGCGTTCAACATGCTGCGCGGCGCCAGCCGTCCGTTGAACGTAGAGGCGGTTGGCAGCCGGCCACTGGGCATGCGCAAGGCGTTCACCACCGGCCTGCTGACCCAGTTGGGCAACCCGAACACCGCCATCGTGTTCGGCAGCGTGTTCGCCGCGCTGCTCAGCCACGAGATTTCGCCGCTGATGTATCTGCTGCTGCCGACGATCGCGCTGACGGTGGACGTGCTGTGGTACGCCTTTGTGGCCTTCGTGCTGTCTTCGCCGCGCCCGCGCCGCATCTATCTGCGCTTCAAGGCCTGGTTCGATCGGCTGAGCGGCGGCGTGCTGGCGCTGCTCGGGCTGAAGCTGATGCTGAGCCGCTAGCGTTAATCGGCATGGCGGCGGCGCCACCAGAAGCGCAGCAGCAAAATCACCGCGATCGCCAGCGCGACGAACAGCAGGCTGGAGAGTTTTTTGTCGAGACCGCTGACGAAACCTTCGATCGCCTGACCGCCAAAATAGCCGAGCATGACGAAGATGCTCGCCCACAGGATGGCGCCGAAAACGTTCAGCGGCACGAAACGCGACGGCGGCAACCTGCTGGCGCCGATCAGCACCGGGCCGATAATGCGGAAGCCATACATAAAACGCACGCCGATCACGAACAGCATCGGATGGCGTGCAATTAATTTTCTGGCGCGGGCGATGCGTTTCTCTTGCCCCTTCAGCCGGGAAATCACCCGTCCTTCATAGCGACGGCCGAGGAAATACAGCAACTGATCGCCCAGCGTGCCGCCCAACGCCACCACGGCGATCGCCAGCGGCCAATGCAACAACCCTTCATGGGCGGCGATGCCGCCCAGCAGGGTGATGGTTTCCCCCTCAGCCAGACAGCCGATAAACAGTGCCCAGTAGCCATATTCCGTAATGTAATGGGCCAGATCGGTCATCGCTCACTCCTTATGTGACTGACGCATAAGAGCAAGTATACGCCCGATCGTCACCCCTGGGCTAACAGCGCCACCTGTTCCCGCCGCAGCCGCAGGCTGTCCGCCATTTGCGCCTGAACCCTGGCCAGAATGTGCGGCGGCGCCAGCTCCGGTGTGCCGCCCTGGAACGGCGGCGCCGGGGCGTATTCCAGATACAGCTGGATCATCTGCGCGGTTTCCTCGTCATGCAGCTCGGCGATCAGCGCCAGCGCGAAGTCGATGCCGGCGGTGACGCCGCCGCCGCTGATCACGTTGCCGTCGCGTTCCACGCGCGCGCTGCTGGGGATGGCGCCGAACAGCGCCAGGCTGTCGCGCATCGACCAGTGGCAGGCGGCGCGTTTGCCCTGCAGCAGGCCGGCGGCGGCCAGGATCAGCGAACCGGTGCATACCGAGGTCAGGTAGCGCGCATCCGGGCCGAGCCGACGAATTTGCCGCATAAAACGCGCATCCTGCAGCGCCTGGACGCAGCCGCCGCCGCCCGGCACGCACAGTACGTCGCAGCGAGTCACCTCCTGCAACTTTTGCAGCCGGGTGAAATGCAGGCCTTCCGAGGCGATATCGGCGCCGTCCACCGAGGCGACGATAATTTCCGCTCCCGGCATGCGGCGCAAAAACTGTAGCGGACCGGTGAAGTCGAGCTGGGTAACGCCCTGATAGATAGGAAAAACAATCACTAATGGTGCAGACATGACATTCGCCTCAGTTTTGTAGTTTGACCTGGTTAATAATAGCCGCCATGATTTTGGCTGATATGACGGATAACCCTCAAAAAGCGCCATCATGAAAACTATCGGCTTCGTGGTTTTTCCCGGTTTTAACCTGTTGGATTTCGCCGGGCCGCTGGCGGCGTTCGACAACGTCAACCAGTTCACCGACGCGCCGGCCTATCGCTGCCTGGCCATTTCGCCGCAGGGCGGCATGGTGGCCAGTTCGGCCGGGGTAGAGATCGCCACCCGGCCCTGCGACAACGCCCGTTTCGATACGCTGGTGGTGGCCGGCGGGCGCGGCAACGAGGCGGCGGCGCAGTCGTCGTTGCTGGCGGATTTCTTGCTGACCCAGCGCCGGCGGACGCGCCGTATCGCCAGCGTTTGCACCGGCGCGTTTATTCTGGCGGCCTGCGGGCTGCTGGACGGCAAACGCGCCACCACCCATTGGTACCATGCGGCGCAGCTGCAGCAGCGCTATCCGCGTATCCGCGTCGACAGCAATCGGATCTTCATTCGTGACGGCGATATCTGGACCTCGGCCGGCATCAGCGCCGGCATAGATCTGGCGCTGGCGCTGATTGAGGACGATTTGGGGGAGACGGTCGCCGCCGGCGTGGCGCGCCAGCTGGTGGTGTATCACCGCCGCCCCGGGGGCCAGTCGCAGTATTCGTTGCTGCTGGAGCTGAACCCGTCGTCCGATCGCATTCGCGCCGCGCTTTCCTTCGCGCGTGAACGCTTGCGGCAACCGCTGGCGGTGGCGGATCTGGCCGCCGCCGCCTGCCTGAGCGAGCGGCAGTTCGGCCGGCTGTTCCGCGCCGAAACCGGGCAGACGCCGGCCAAGGTGATCGAACAGCTGCGGGTCGAGGCGGCCAGGTTGCGCATCGAAGAAGGCAGCGAGGCGCTGGAAACGATTGCCCGCGCGGTGGGCTTCAGCGATCCGGAACGCATGCGGCGGGCGTTTATTCGCCTGTTTGGCCTGTCGCCGCAGGCGATCAGGCGGCTCAGCCGACGGGCCGACCAATAATTCTGCCGTGCCCCGACGGCGCGGCGCAATAGAGGAGCAACGGATGTATCAGGATTTTGAGAGCGAGTTGACCTGGGCGATGCGCCATATGCCGCGCACCCGCGCGGCGGTGGCGGCGCTGCCGGACCTTAACGGCGTGCGGCTGGCGTGCAACATGCACCTGGATCTGAAAATGGCGCCGCTGGTGGCCGGCCTGCTGGACAAGGGCGCGGCGGTTTACCTCACCACCTGCAACCCGACCACGGTACAGGACGACGTGGTCGCCTGGCTGGAGCGGCGGGGCGCGCAGGCACACGCCTGGCGCGACATGAGCGCCGCCGACTGGTCGGCGTCTTTCGATCGCGCGCTGGCCTGGCGGCCGACTCACCTGTGCGAAATGGGGGCGGATCTGACCGCTCGCCTGCACCAGAGCGCCGGCGGGCCGCAGATTATCGCCGGTCTGGAGGCGACCGGTTCCGGCATCAGCCGCCTGAACGGCATGGCGCCGCGTTACCCGATCTTCAACTGGGACGACCTGCCGGTGAAAGAGGGGTTGCACAACCGCCATATGGTCGGCCTGACCGCCTGGCATACCTTCTTCCAGACCACCCACCTGACCCTGCATGAAAAGTCCGTGCTGGTGATCGGTTACGGGCTGGTCGGGCAGGGCGTGGCTGCGGCGGCCAGGGCCTACGGCGGCCAGGTGACAGTGGCGGAAATCGATCCGGCGCGGGCGCTGCAGGCGCGGTATGACGGCTGGCCGGTGGTCGACCTGGCGGCGGCGGTGGGCCAGGCGGACGTGATCGCCACCGCCACCGGCGCGAAAAACGTGCTGTCGGCGAGCCATTTGCAGCAGGCGAAGGACGGGGCGTTTATCCTCAACGTCGGCCACGTGGCGGAAGAGATCGACGTCGCTTTCCTGCAACACCTGCCGCACAGCGAGCCAATGCCGTTTGTTAACGCTTACCAACTGGCGGGGAAAACGCTCTATTTGCTGGCCAACGGCTCGATGTTCAACCTGACGGCGGGCTACGGCGACAGCCTGAACGCCTTCGACGTGACGCTGGCGGTGATGGCGGCCGGCATCGGCCACATCGTCGGCGCCGGCGCGCAGCAGCAAGCCGGTTTGTACCTGCTGCCGCAGTCGGCATGGCAACCCGCGCTGTAACTTTTCAATCGCGGGCGCTGGTCCCTGAGCGCCCGCGGTTTGCGTCGTTTTTGCGCCGACAGAATTTGTCACAAATGCGACGCATAATCCCAGTGCCAAGCGCCGAACCCTCACATATAATCCGCTAAGTTCAAGCCCCCCATTTCAGAGTAATGCATGTGAAAATACGTGTTTTGGTACTAACCCTGCTCGCTTTGCAGGCGGGCGCAGGCTTCGCGCCGCGCGCGCTGGCCAGCGACAACGCCGCGGCCACGCACGCCACCCAGCCCGAGCTGGCGTCCGGCAGCGCCATGGTGGTGGATATGCAGACCCACAAGGTAATGTATGCGCGCAACCCCGACGAAGTGGTGCCGATCGCCTCGATCACCAAGCTGATGACCGCGATGGTGACGCTGGATGCCCATTTGCCGCTGGACGAGATGCTGTCGGTAGACATCCACCAGACGCCGGAAATGAAAGGGGTCTACTCGCGGGTGCGTCTGAACAGTGAGATCAGCCGCAAGGACATGCTGCTGCTGGCGCTGATGTCTTCGGAAAACCGCGCCGCCGCCAGCCTGGCGCACCATTATCCGGGCGGTTACAACGCCTTCATCAAAGCGATGAACGCCAAGGCCAAATCGCTCGGCATGACCAACACCCATTACGTGGAGCCGACCGGGCTGTCGATTCATAACGTCTCGACCGCGCGCGACCTGACCAAATTGCTGATCGCCACCAAGCAGTATCCGCTGATTGGTCAGCTCAGCACCACCACCGAACGGACGGCCAGCTTCAAGGATCCTAACTATCAGCTGCCGTTCCGCAACACCAACCACCTGGTGTATAACCCGAAATGGAACATTCAGCTGACCAAGACCGGCTTCACCAATGAAGCGGGCCACTGTCTGGCGATGCGCACTATGATCGGCAGCCGCTCGGTGTCGCTGGTGGTGCTGGATGCGTTCGGCAAATATACCCATTTTGCCGACGCCAACCGCCTGCGCAGCTGGATTGAAACCGGCAAGGTGACGCCAATCCCGGCCGCCGCCCGCGACTACCGCCGCCAAAAAGACGCCCGTCTGGCGAAAAACGAAACCGAGTAATCCGCTCACGGCCTGCCGCCCTTGCCGCGGGCCGCTTGATGACAAATCCTCTCTCGCGATGGCCATCACATCCTGCGCGCCAATATCGCCGGTGCGCAGCTGCGTTTATCCGCTATCCTCCATTAATGCCACATCGTTAGCGGAGCAAACCCGATGAGCCAGGTTTCAACCTTTGTGATGTTTCAGGGCGCGGCCCAGCAGGCGATCGCGCTGTATAGCGAGCTGTTTGAACGCTTCAGGGTGACGCAGCTGCAGCACTATGACGAGACGCCCGACGGCAAGCGGCTGATTAAACACGCCACCATCGATTTTGATCGGCAGAACCTGGTGTTTATCGACAGCCCGATCAGCCACGATTTCAGCTTTACCCCGGCGGTTTCGCTGTTCGTCAATCTGGCCAGCGAAGCCGAGCTGGAGCGGGTGTTCGCCCGGCTGGCGGAAGAGGGCAAGGTGCTGATGCCGCCGGATGATTACGGCTTCAGCGCGCGTTTCGGCTGGCTCAACGATCGCTTTGGCCTGTCCTGGCAGCTGAACGTGCCGGCAGCGGGATAGAGGCAAGACGGCATCCGGCCTGATTTTTTTAGCCGTGCCCTGCGCTGCCGAATCCCATCGCCGCGCCTTTTATGCTATTAAATGTCAAGGGGATCTGCGCAGGGTACGCATGGGGTATGGTGAAAATAATAGGCTGGACGCTGCTTACGTTGCTGTCCGGCGCTGGGCTGAGCGCTTATTTTTTGCAGCAGCAATATGAAGAGAAAAGCGCGAACTTTCGCATTCTTTATCGCGATGTGACGGTGAAGCTGTCGCAGCATGACGCGATCATTCCGCTATTGCCGGCAAGCCGATACCGCTGGGAAGTGCAGCGCATTTTTCCGCAAATTATTCGCTGGCGGCCGCATCCGAGCATTGAGCCGCGGCGCGCTATCGTGGTGGAGCCGAATGGCCGCTACTGGCTCAACGCCGAAAAACAATCCGTGCTGATCGACCTGAACCGGCTGATCGGCGAGCTGGCGGGGAAAAATGCCTTCGGCCACCTGGCGGTTCTTTGGCACGATCGGCCGCTGTTCGAGCGGGGCGTAGCGGAGCGGCGCTATTATTGGCAGTGGGAAAAAGTGATCGCCAGCCAGTCGCAACCTTTCGTGCTCGCCGCCGGCGATAACCCCGACTGGGCTGCGTTGCCCTGGCCGACAATCCTGTCGCCGGCCCTGTTTTGGGGGCTGGCGCTGTATCTGGTCAGCCAATATCGCGCCAACCAGCGCCGGCGCGATATTGCCGATTTACGCGCCCATTACGCCGAACTTACGCGCCTGAATACCCTGGGGGAACTCACCGCCGGCATCGTGCATGAGCTTAACCAACCGCTCACCGCCATTTTAAGCTATAACCAAACCGCATTGCGTCTGCTGCGGCACCAGCAGGTCGAACAGCTGCCGCCGCTGCTGGAGGCCGCCGTGGTGCAAATTAAGCGTACGGACGCGCTGCTGCAGCAATTCCGGCAGAAACTGGTCAGCGAGCAGGTCGATTACCAACCGGTGGCGCTGGGGCCGCTTTGGGCGAGGGTGACGACGCTGTTGGACAACGAAATCCGCCGCAACAGGATCAAGGTCAGCAGCCGCATTCCCGACGGTTTGCCCCTGCTGTTCGCACCGCCGCTGTGGGTAGAGCAAATTCTGCACAATATCCTGAACAACGCGGTGCAGGCGCAAGCCGACAAGGCCGCGGGCACGGCATGGATCAGACTGGAGGCCGGCGCCGCTGACGACGGCATCGCGCTGACCCTCACCGATGGCGGCCCCGGGCTGTCGGAGCAGGCTTTGCAGCAGGTGTTCATGCCCTTTTTCACCACGCGCGCCAATGGCATCGGGCTGGGGATGGCGCTGACGGACACGCTGGTACAGCGCCTTAATGGCAGCATCGAGGCGAGCAATATCGCGGGGCAGGGCGCCTGCTTCAGGATTTGGCTGCCCGTGCATGCTCAGGAGTGACGATGACACAGTATATTTATCTGATTGATGACGAAGCGGCGATTCGTTCCTCGCTCAGCGCGCTGCTGGGCACCGTGGGTTGGCAGACGCAGGCGTACGACAGCGCCCCGTCTTTCGAACAGAGCGTCGGTGAACTGCATGCGCTGACCGGCTGTATGCTGCTGGACATCAGGATGCCAGGCAAGACCGGGTTGACGCTGTTGGACGAGTGGAGGCGGCAGGGGTTGGAGATCCCGGTGATCATCATGACCGGGCACGCGAATATCGATCTCTGCCGCCGGGCGTTCAAAAACGGCGCCTTCGAATTCCTCACCAAACCGATCGATGCGGATTTGCTGTTTGAAGTGGTCGGCAGCGCATTGGAACAGCAAAGGCAATTGCAGCAGCGGCAACGGCAACTGCGGCTGATGCAAAGCCGGCTGGCTACCCTGACCGCCCGTGAAAACGACGTCTTCGAGCAGATCGTGCAAGGACGTTCGAGCAAAGAGATCGCCCGCAGCTTTTCGCTGTCTCCGCGCACCGTCGAGGCGCATCGCGCCAATATATTCGCCAAGCTCGACGTCAATTCGCTGCCCAAACTGATGAACGTCTACGGCGAGCTGGCGCTGCGGAAAAAGCCCTAAAACCGCCGGTGTCTAGGTATAACTACCTAGCGCCGTAGGTAATCGCGCCAATAGCCCGCCGAAGCGGCTCCTTTTACTATCCCTGATATCCATAAGGAATAAGCAAGGAGCAAGTCAATATGAAACGCATTATCTCAAGCCTGGTGTTAATCGGCGGCCTGGCGTCATTCGCCCACGCGGCCGGCGGCGTGGTGTCGCAACATTCCCTCTCCCTCGAACTGGCCGATCGGCTGGCGCAAAGCGCTATCCGGGCCTGCGGCGCCGGCAACTACAACGTCGCCGTGACCGTGGTGGATCGCGCCGGCACGCCGCTGGTGATCAAGAGAATGGACAACGCCGGCCCCCACACGGTGGAAGCCAGCCGAATGAAGGCGTTTACCGCCCTGACGACCCGCAATGCGACAGAAAACGTCATGAAGGGCGCCCAGGCGAACGCCGGTGCGGCCAACCTGCGCGATATCCCCGGGTTCCTGCTGTTGGCCGGCGGCGTGCCGGTGAAATCGGGCGAAGAAGTCGTCGGCGCCATCGGCGTCGGCGGCGCGCCGGGCGGGCATCTGGATCAGCAATGCGCATTAGAGGCGTTGAAAAGCGCCCAGAGCAGCCTGAAAGCCGGCTAAGTTTTGACGCCAGGTCAGTGATCAACGTATTTTCCGCCATCATCTCATACACATTTATGGGGGTTTACCGCTATGCTAAACGGATAATGACCCATGAATTTAAAAAGGATGAACCACTTTGGCCGGAAGTAGCTTACTGACTTTAATCGATGACATCGCTTCACTGCTGGACGACGTCTCGTTGATGACCAAAATGGCGGCGAAAAAAACCGCCGGGGTACTGGGGGACGATCTGGCGCTGAACGCGCAACAGGTCAGTGGGGTAAAGGCCGACCGTGAACTGCCGGTGGTGTGGAGCGTCGCCAAGGGCTCGTTGATCAATAAGGCCATTCTGGTGCCGCTGGCGCTGCTGATCAGCGCCTTTGCGCCCTGGGCCATCACGCCGCTGCTGATGGTGGGCGGCGCCTACCTGTGCTACGAAGGCTTCGAGAAGGTGTACCACAGCCTGGCGCATGCCAAATCGACGCCGGAGGCACAGGAAACGCTGGACGCCAACGAGGACGTGGCGGCTTATGAGAAACGCAAGGTAAAAGGGGCGGTGCGAACCGACTTCGTGCTGTCCGCCGAGATTATCGCCATCACGCTGGGCACCGTCGCCGGCGCGGCGTTCAGCCAACAGGTGATCGTGCTGTGCGGCATCGCCATCGTGATGACGGTGGGGGTTTACGGCATCGTGGCGGGCATCGTCAAGCTGGACGATCTGGGATTGTACCTGAGCCGCAAAAGCGGCGCGCTGGCCCGCACGCTCGGCAGCGGCATCGTCAGCGCCGCGCCATACCTGATGAAAACGCTGTCGATCGTCGGCACCATCGCCATGTTTATGGTCGGGGGCGGCATCCTGACCCACGGTCTGCCGCCGGTGCACCACCTGTTCGAGGACTGGGCGTCTTACGCCACCGTGGTGCCGACCTTTGGCCATATTCTGCAGGGCGTCATTCCGGCATTGCTGAACGTGGCGTTCGGCCTGATCGCCGGCGCTGCGGTGCTGTTGCTGGTGTCGTCGCTGGGCGCCATCCGCGCGCGTTTGAAAGCCTGACAAAAACGGGGGCGTCCTGCCCCCGCCATGTTCACCGCGGCGCAGTAGCGCCGCTTTCGCCCAGCGCACGCTGCATGATGTGGGTGTCGCGCCACTCTCCCAATTTAAAACCCACCGCTTTCAGCGTGCCCACGTCGTTGAACCCCAGCTTTTGGTGCAGCGCCAGCGAACCTTGATTGGCGGCCGAATCGCCGACGATCGCCAGCATTTGCCGCCAGGGGCCTTGTTCGCAGCGGGCGATCAGCGCAGCCAACAGCGCTTTGCCGATGCCGTTGCCCTGCTGGCCTTCGGCGATATACACCGAGTCCTCCACCGTATATCGGTAAGCCGGGCGCGGCCGATAGGGCGTCGCGTAACAGTAGCCGAGGATGCGGCCGTCGCTTTTGGCCACCAGCCAGGGCAGGCCGGCTTGCAGCACCTGGCTGCGCCGCTGCTGCATTTCCGCCAGCGTCGGCGGGGTTTCTTCAAACGACGCCGCGCCGTGCAGCACATGGTGAGCGTAAATCTGCTGTATCGCGGCCATGTCGTCGGGCGTGGCGTCCGTGAGGGTCAGTAGCGGGGCGGAAAGCATCATGGCGGTTCCTGTTTACCGTGATAAATCAGAAGATAGCCGCATTATGCTCCCGGCCCGAGGTTAAGGTAAATCGGGCTTTCTTATAGCGAAGATAAGGAAAACCTATGGCTGCCTGGCCGCCGGATGCGCCGGCGCCAAACGCCGCAGCGCGCCGGATGCCAGCAGCACCCCGAGGATCACCCATGCCGCCCCGGCCAGTTGCCAGAGGTTAGGGGTATGGCCGGTGAGGGTAGCCACCAGCATGGTGAATACCGGCGCCAGATTAAAGAAGATCGCGGTGCGCACCGAACCGATTTTTTCCAGCCCGTTGAACCACAACAAATAGGCCAGCAGTGAACCGCACAGTGCCAGATACGCCACCGCGGCATGCACGCCGAGCGGGGCGGCGGCCAGGCTTTGCCGGGGATCTTCGAACAGCATGCCCAGCGGCAGCAGCGCCAGCGTGCCGAACAGCATCGAGTAGCTGGTGGTTTCGACGGCGGTGGCGTTGCGCACCCACCGTCGGGTGCCGACCATATTCAGCGCCCAGGCCAGGCTGCCGAGCAGAATGATGCCGTCGCCGGGGCTGATATCCAGTCGCAACAGCGTCTGGATATCGCCCTGGGTGATCACCAGCGCCACGCCGATAAACCCGGAGAGCAAACCGGTGACGCGCGCCGGGCTCAGTTTTTCATGCTCCCAGATGACACTGAACACCATGGTCCACAGCGGCGTGGTGGCGAGGATCAGCGCGCCGTTGACCGGCGAGGTGGATTGCAGGCCAAAGAAGGTGCACAGGTTAAATACCGTAAAGCCGAGCACCCCGAGGCCCAGATAGGCCGGCCAGTTGTTTTTCAGCGCGCTGAGGCGCAGCTGGCCGCGCAGGCCGAACACCAGCAACAGCATCAAGGTCGCCAGGCTGAAACGTTCTATCGAGGCGCTAATCGGCGGCTGATGGGCGATGATGTAAGCGCCGACGTTGAAATTGGTGCCCCAAAAAAAGGTGGCGACGATCACGCCCAAATAGGCCAGCGGCAGAGAAGGGGTCATAACGGTTTCCTTTTGTTGATAATGCGAACGGGAAACAGTTTGCGCTCGTGCTCTTTGCGGTAGAATTCCCTATACATTCACTTGGCATGTGAGAAAACACCCATGTTCAACTGGGAAGATCTGCACTACTTTATGGTTTTCGCACGCGAAAAATCGCTGTCCGGCGCGGCACGCAGCCTGCAGGTCGATCACGCCACCGTGGCACGGCGCATCGCCAGCCTGGAGGCGTCGTTGCAGCTGAAGCTGGTGGATCGTCGCCCACGCAGTTACCTGATGACTGCCGATGGGTTACGCATCGCCGAGCAGGGCGACGCCATGGCGCTCAATGCGTTTGCCGTCGGGCGCGCGGCGCTGGGGGGGCGGCAGGGCGTATCGGGCGAGGTGACATTGAGTGTACCGCCGGTAATGGGGGTGAAGCTGATCGCGCCGCGCCTCGGCGAGCTGCAGAGACGTTATCCGGATCTGCGGCCCGTCTTGCTGGCGGATACCGCTAACCGCTCGCTGTTGCGCGGCGAAGCCGACATCGCCGTCCGGCTCAGTCGCGCCAATGAAAGCGATCTGGTGGCGAGGAAAATCGGCACGGTGGAGTTTGGCCTGTACGCCGACGCGGATTATCTGCAGGTTACGCCGGATGCGGAGCGCGCGTTTATCGGCTATCACGACGATCGCGCCGCGCCGGCGCAGCAGCGCTGGCTGTTGGCACAGGCGGGTTCGCGGCCGCTGGCGCTGCGCAGCAATGATCTGATGATCCAGGCCGCCGCGGCGGTTGCCGGCGCCGGCGTGGCGCTGTTGCCGCATTTTGTGGCGCAGGACGCCGGGTTGCAGCGGCTGTCGCCGGAGCAGGCGCTGAGCCGCGAGATCTGGCTGACGGTGCATGATGATATTCGCCATGCGCCGGGCATTGTCGCCGTGACGGCGTTTTTGCTGGAGTGCTATGCGGGGGCGGCGGGGATCACCCGGCTGGTGGACGCCGCCGGGTGAAATGACCGCGGTTTACCAGCCTTTTACCGCGCCGCCGTTGAAGATGCTCTCCGCGGCTTTGGCTACCTCGTCCGATTCGTAGGCCTTGACGAAGTTTTGCACCTTTTGCGCATGCCGGTTGTCTTCGCGCGTCACGATGATGTTGGTGTACGGCGAATTTTTGTCTTCGATAAAGATGCCGTCTTTGGTCGGCGTCAGCCCGGTCTGGTTGATATAGGTGGTGCTGATGATGGCGACGGTGACTTTCGGGTCGTCCAGCACGTGCGGCAGCTGTGCGCCTTCCAGCTCCATGATTTTGTAGTTATGCGGGTTGGCGCTGATGTCCAGCGCGGTGGGCAACAGCCCCTTGCCCGGTTTCAAACCGATCAGGCCGGTTTTTTCCAGCAGCAGCAGGGCGCGGCCAAGGTTGGTCGGGTCGAGCGGAATGGCGATCACCGCGCCGTCCTGCAACTCTTTCAGCGATTTGATTTTCTTCGAGTAGCCGGCCATCGGGAACACGAAGGTATTGCCGACCGCCACCAGCCTGTAGCCGTGATCCTTGTTTTGCTGCTCGAGGAACGGCCGGTGCTGGAACACGTTGGCGTCCAGCTCGCCTTTGTCGGTGGCGTCGTTCGGCAGCAAAGAGCCGCTGAAGCTGACCAGTTCGACCTCCAAACCGTATTTATCTTTCGCCACCTGCCTGGCGACCTCCGCCACGTCCTGTTCGGCGCCGTTAATCACCCCGACCTTGATGTGATTCTGGTCGGTTTTTTGATCGCAGCCCTGCAGCGCCATCACGGCGGCCAAAGCCGCCAGCAGAGGGGTGAAACGCCAGCTTTTGGTCATCGACTTCTCCCTGAAAAGAACAATAAAATCAGTTGGTTTTGTTCTGACAGCTAAGCCTGAACCGCCGGCCAAGTCAAATGCTTGTTCAGCACAAACGGCTATAGCTAATAACCGTTAAAGCGGGCGCAGCACCAGGATACCCGGCGTGGCCAGCACGTAATCCATAAAGGGCGAATCCACCACCCGCATGTTTTCCTTGCGCGATGACGCGTTGCGCAGCACCGGGCCGCCGTCGGTCATGACAAAGATGCCGGTATGGGTGACGTCCAGCCCCGGCAGGTTGGTATAGATGCCGATATAATCGCCGGTGCGCAGCTGGGCCAGCACCTTGGCGTCGACATGGTCGCTGGGGATATAGGTGACGCTGCGGCGCAGGTTGTCCAGCCCCGGCAGATAGCGGCTGCCGTCCGCTTTCTCGTTGAGGTTTTTGTTCAGCGTAACGGCGTGCGGGCTGAGCTGCGCGGTGATGTCTTTCGCCACCGCCGCAGGCCGCTGCGCCCAGTCGGTGAAGAAGTGTTTGCGCTGTTGGAAGCTGACCTCGCCGTTGACATAGCGGGTCCGGATCAGACGCCGGACGAACCCGGCGCGGGTATCGGCCTGGCTGAGCGCTTCGACGTAGTCGATGTAGGTAAAGCAATCCAGCCCGCGGAAGTCGATCACCAGCTGCTCCGGCGTATGCTGCGAACCGATCAGCCTGTTGGCGACGTAAGGCGTGCCGAGGAATTGCTGCGCGATCAGCGCGCGGGTGCGGCCAGCGGCCTGCCCGGCAGGCCAGCCGGTGCGCAGCGCGAGGATCTCATCGAGCTTGCTTGAGGTGGCGTCGTCGATCTTCACCTGGGGATCCGTCGGGGATGACGCGGTATTCGGCGGCGCGTCGGCAGGCGGACGCGGGGTACACCCGTTCATGGCTATAACTAGCATCAGTAAAACAACCTTGTACATTCAACCCTCCAATGGTTTCGCGTGGTTATCATATAAATGATAACAGTTCTCATCCCTTGGCGAGTGGTTAAGCATTAAACACAGTCTAAACGATGACCCACATCAGTAGCCGATCTCGCTGTTGAACGGCAGATACCAGAACAGCGCGATTTCATGGTCGGCGATTTCCGGTTGCGCGCGGTACAGCAGGTGGTCGATGCCGCCGAGGATAAACCCGTAGCGCTGATAGCAGCGGCAGGCCACCAGATTGTTGTTCTGCGTCTCCAGCATCATACCTGAGGTTTCCTGTCGCCGCGCCCAGTCTTTGGCGCAGTCCAGCAGCGCGCTGGCGACCCCCAGGCGGCGTACGTGGGCGCCGACCGCGATCTCCTCAATCAGCGTATAGCCATTCCAGTTTTTGCTCAGGGTGATATGGCCGACGGCTTCGCCGCGGTGGCGGGCGAGGAAGGTCTCGCTTTCCTCATTGACGAACGGCGCCAGCGGATAGTGCTTGCGAAACGGCGCTACCGGGCGGATCGGCCAGCGGTCGATCGGGGTGTCGAACAGCGGCTGGGCATAGCAGGTTATCTGAAAGCTGAAGTCGCAGCTTGCCAGATAGCCGGCGGGCAGCTGACCGACGGCGGCGATCTGAATGGCCGGGCCCATCATGTCAGCTCCCGGATTAAGCGCGCCGGATTGCCGGCGTAGATCCCGCGGCGCGTGATGTCGCGGGTGACCACCGCCCCGGCGCCAATCACCGCGTCGCTGCAGATAGCTACCGCCAGCACGGTGGCGCCGGAGCCGATGGCCACCCGATCGCCGATGCGCGTGCGGCCCCAGCTCGCCGGATCGGCATTGGGCGCGCCCTGTTTAAACAGGTCGTTGGCGAAGGTGACGTTGTGGCCGACAAAACAGTCCTCTCCGAGGGTGACGTATTCGCAGATAAAGCTGTGCGACTGGATCTTGCTGCGCGCGCCGATGCTGACATTGCGCTGGATCTCGACAAACGGGCCGACGAAGACGTCGTCGCCGAGCCGGCAGCCGTACAGGTTGCAGGGTTCGATCAGGGTGACGTTGCGCCCGGCGTCAACGTCGACAATTCCCGCCTGACGCAGGGTTATGGCAGATGACATGGCATTCCTCACGGCTTTGCTCACTGGAGGGATTATAAGACAAACCGCCGCCGTCTCGCGGCTTTCCGCACGTTTTTTCGGCAAAAGACTATAATTAGTGCAGGGGAGAGAGCCCCGTGGCCGCAATCCTCGTACGGGCAGCAATCCGTCAGAGGTGTGAAATTCGTTCGCCGATCGCGACCTACGGCGATGGAGGAGGTGTCTCATGGTTAATCATGTTTGGGGACTGCTGGCGCATCCAAGCACCGAGTTCGAACACATTAAAAGCGAGAACGAAAGCGTCTCGCACCTATACACCCATCACGTGTTGTTACTGGCGGCGATCCCGGTGGTCTGCGCCTTTATCGGCACCACTCAGCTGGGGTGGCTCTCCGGAGAGGGGCATGCGATCCGGCTCGATATGTTTACCGCATTGTATACCGCCGTGGCGTTTTACCTGCTGATGTTGGCGGGCGTGGCGATCATGGGGAAAGTCATTCACTGGATGGCGCGCCGTTATGAATCGCGCCCCAGCTTGCATCGCTGCATGGTGTTTGCCGGCTATGTCGCCACCCCGATGTTCCTCAGCGGGGTAGTGGCGCTTTATCCGGTGGTGTGGCTGTGCCTGTTCGTCGGCATCGTCGGCCTGTGCTACTCGGGTTATCTGCTCAATCTGGGCATCCCGCACTTCCTGAATATCGACAGCAAGGAAGGGTTTATCTTCTCCAGCTCGACCTTCGCCATCGGCATCCTGCTGCTGGAGTTTCTGCTCGGGGTGACGGTGCTGCTGTGGGGGTATGGTTCCTGGTTATTCTAAGCTGAGCTCGTTGTTGCCCCTCGCGCCGCCGGCGCGAGGGGCTTTTGCTTTTTAAGGCCGGCGGAACACCAGCATCACGCCGAGCACGATGCCGGCCATGCCCAACAGGCTCATCGCCGCCAGCGCGTGGCCGAGCAGCAGATAATCCAGCAGGGCGGTGACCGCCGGGATCAGATAAAACAGGCTGGTGACCTGCACCAGGTTGCCGCGCTGGATCAGCCGGTACAGCAGGAAGGTCGCCAGCACCGAAATCACCACCGCCATCCACAGCAGCGGCAGCACGAACTCCAGCCGCCACGCCACCCGCAGCGGCTCGAACGGCAGCGCCAGCGCGCACATCGACAGCCCGACGGCGTACTGCAGCGGCAACACCGCCAGCGGCGGCTGGGCCATGCCTTTTTGCAACAGGGTGCCGGCGGTCATGCAGCCCAGCGCGATAAAGGCGCACAGCATGCCGATAAGCGAGAAGTGAGCCACCATCAGGCTTTGATACACCACCAGCGTCAGCCCGGCCAGCGCCAGCAGCAGGCCGAGGCCGCGCAGCCCGGCGCAGCGCCGTTCGGTGATGAACTGGGTGAGGATCGGCTGCACGCCGAGCAGCGTGGCCAGCACCCCGGGGGTAATGCCCCTTTCCAGCGCCAGCAGATAGCAAATCTGGTAGCTGCCGATCATCAGCAGCCCGATCAGCGCAACGCGCCAGCGGGTGCCGGGGGCGGGCAGCCATTGCCGTCGCCACAGGCCGATGGCCAGCAGCAGCGCCAGCGCGATGGCGCAGCGGAAGAACAGGAAAGCGAAGGCGGAGGCGTGCTCCAGACCCCAGCGGGAGAAGATCGCGCCGCTGCTCCATAGCAGGACGAACAGCGTAGCCAGGCCGGCGTTGGCCCAGTGAGAAGGTAATCGCATTTCATTTCACCTGTCGTGAAAATTACAGGCTCCGGCATGCGCGGCGGTCTACGCCCGAGCGCAAAAAATTGACAGTAAGCCGGAGGTAAGTAAACGGTCGGTTTGGCTTAGCGCACAACCACGATGCGTGGCGGGTAAGCGGCGACCGCGGAGACGACAGAAGAAACGGCGGGTGGGGCGGAGGGTGCGCACGGCGAAACGGCGGCCGGAAGGGTCGCGGTTGTCGGGTCCGTAGCGTGCGCAAACTGCATCATGAATTTTCCTGGGTGCCGGGAAAGGATAACGGATTAAAGATAATCAAGTTTGTCGGGGCGCGCAACATAAAATCAGCGCGCCCCGGGCCGGTGTTGGTCAGCGAGTTGATGTACGCCATACCGGCCTTAATGCGCGAGGCCCACTCTTTGGCTGGTTCGATGTCGCCGCTGGTATGGCATACGCCGCCGGCAGATGTTACCGGGCGTTGCCGGCCCAGCCTTTGCGCTTGCTGGTTTTGCCGAGGCCGGGGTTGAAGCTGTTGGTCGGGTCGGCGGCGCGGTAAAACGCCTGCAGATCCGGCTTGGCCTGGTACAGGTGGCCGACGTTATGCTCCGCCGGGTATTCGGCGCCGCGACGATCGAGTATTTCGAGCATTTTCTCTTTCAGCGCATGGCTGTCGACGCCTTTTTTCACCACGTAGTCCTGGTGGAACACGTGGCACATAAAGTGGCCGTAATACAGCTTGTGCACCAGCTGGCTGTCGATCTCCGGCGGCAGGGTTTCGAACCACTCGGTATCGTTGCGGCGCAGGGCGATGTCCAGCGCCAGGATATCCTCCACCTTGTCGGCGTGCACCGCATGGTAGCGCACCGCCGCGCCGGCGGCGGCAAAGCGGTGCAGGAACGCCTTCTTGCCCTCGTCGGCGGTGCAGGCGAAGAAGGCGCCGTCAGCCTGCGAGAAGTAGCGGCTCAGATACTGCTGCGCCTCTTCCACCCCCGGCCCGGCCATCTTCAGCAGCAGGTGATGTTCGAAGCGCTCGCGGTATTCCTTCATGCGTTTGGGCAGGTGGCTGGGCGCAAAATGGCTCAGCCCCTGCATCAGCCGGTCGGTCAGGTTGTGCGGCAGCAGCGGCAGCTTGTTCAGGCTGGCGTCCATGCGCCCCTTCAGGGTAAAGAAGCGCGGCATCTGATCGGTGCCGAGCTTGTCGATCATCATAAAGGTGTCTTTGCCGTACACCTCGGCGATGTCGAATATATCGCGGTGCATGTACTCGCCGGCGACCGGCAGGTTCTCGAATTTGCTCAGCATATGGCGGCGCAGTTCGGTCAATACCGCGGTGTCGTTGGTGCCGATATAAAACACCTGCTCCTTGCCTTCCTTTTCGAAGGTATCGAGCCGCACGGCAAACACCGCCAGCTTGCCGGCGCAGCCGGAGGCCTCAAACAGGCGGCGTTTGTCGGCGTTGAAGCGGGAAGGGGTGTCGGCATCGACGTCGCGCACCCGGCTGGCGTATTCGTTGTCGGAGGCGCGCAGCTCGCCGTGCTCGACGTCTTCCGGCCGATAGTCGCCTTTTTCCAGCCGGGTGAGGATCTCTTCCGGCGTATCGCCGAGCTTAATCCCCAGATGGTTCACCAGCCGCAGCTGGCCGTCTTCGCCCAGCTGGGCGTACAGCGCCATCTCGGTGTAGGCCGGGCCGCGTTTCACCAACGAACCGCCGGAGTTGTTGCACACGCCGCCGATCACCGAGGCGCCGATGCAGGAGGAGCCGATCACCGAATGCGGCTCGCGGCCGTAGGGTTTCAACAGCTTTTCCAGCCGATTCAGCGTGCTGCCGGGGAAGCCGACCACCTGTTTGCCGTCGTCCAGCACCTGGACGTGGTCGAGGCGCAGCGTGCTGACGATGACGATATCGCGGTCATAGTCGTTGCCGCTGGGCGTCGAACCCTCGGTCAGGCCGGTGTTGGCCGCCTGCATGATGACAATCTTGTCGGCGGCCACGCAGGCCTCCAGAATGCGCCACAGCTGCAGCAGGCGGGTGGGGAACACCACCGCCAGCGCCTGGCCTTCGCCGGAGCGGAATCCTTTACGGTAACGTTCGGTGCTGCGTTCGCCGGTCAGCAGCTGCGGGCCGCCGACGATGTCTTTGAGCTGGTTGAGAAACGCCTGGTTGCCTGACTGCGTCATGCCGATCTCCCTGTCATACCCGGGGTCTTGCACAGTGCGGCCCACAGGGCGCTGGCCGCAATGCGCATGCCGCAGGCAATGCTAAATTAGTGGCTTATTAGCTTGTTAAGCTAGTGGTTTAATAACGTTCTGCATACCCGGCCCGGCGCTCTTCGTCGCGCAGCGTCAGAATTTCCACGCCGTCGGCGGTAACCGCCAGGGTGTGCTCCCATTGGGCGGACAGCTTCTTGTCGCGGGTGATCACCGTCCAGCCGTCTTTCTTCTGCTTGATGCGGCGGTCGCCCTGGTTGATCATCGGCTCGATGGTAAACACCATGCCTTCCTGCAGCGCCATGCCGGTGCCCGGTTGGCCGAAGTGCAGCACCGCCGGCTCTTCGTGCATGTCACGGCCGATGCCGTGGCCGCAGTATTCGCGCACGATGGCGTAGCCGGCCCGTTCGGCGTGCTGCTGAATGGCGTGGCCGATATCGCCCAGCGTCGCGCCCGGCTTCACCGCGCGGATGCCCTGCCACATCGATTCGTACACATTGTTCACCAGCCGCTTGGCCAGCGGCGTCACCTGGCCGATGCAGTACATCTTGCTGGAGTCGGCGATATAGCCGCCGTTTTCCAGCGTGATGTCGACGTTGACAATCATGCCCGAACGCAGGATTTTGCTGACCGACGGAATGCCGTGACACACCACTTCGTCGATCGAGGTGTTCAGCACATAGGGAAAATCGTACTGTCCCTTGCTGGACGGGCGCGATTTCAGCTCATCAACGATGAACGCCTCGGCGCGGTCGTTGATTTCCATGGTCGAGATGCCTTCGACAATCACCTCATCGAGCATAGCAAACACCTTGGCCAACAGGGCGCCAGAGTGACGCATTTTGGCAATCTCTTCCGGCGTTTTGATCACAATCTCTTTCACCCGACAATCTCCTTCAGCGTCAGCGCGTTATCTTTCATCATTTTTTTCACCAGTTGCGGGTAGGTCAGTTCCGGATGGAACTCGGCCAGCATGCCTATCTTGATCCAGTACTCCGCCTGCGCGTTGATCGAGCGCGTCATGGTCAGGCTGGCGAGGCGCAGATCGTCATGCAGCGCGTCTGAAATTTTTACGATGCCCATCGGCGGCTCCTGAAACGAACAATATACGAAGTGTATACGTTTTGGATGGTGAGGATGTGGCATTCCGTGGCGTAAGAAGATTCCTGGTGACAACGATTGCCGCCGCCGGGCAATGCGTTTATTGTGATAAACGACTTTTTTGCCATGATTTTTCAGAAGGATTTTAGGCGTGACTAAACTACGTGTTGGGGTGATCTTCGGCGGTAAATCGGCTGAGCATGAGGTGTCGCTGCAGTCGGCCAAGAACATTGTGGATGCTATCGACAAAGAGAAGTTTGACGTCACGCTGTTGGGTATCGACAAACAGGGGCAATGGCACGTTAACGATGCCTCCAACTATCTGCTGAATGCGGAGGATCCGGCGCTGATCGCGCTGAACCGCTCGAATAAAAACGTGGCGCTGATCCCGGGCCAGGAAAAACAGCAGCTGATCGAAGCCGGCAGCGCCGGCCCGCTGGGCCAGCTCGATGTGATATTCCCGATCGTGCACGGTACGCTGGGTGAGGACGGCTCGTTGCAGGGCCTGCTGCGGATGGCCAACATGCCGTTCGTCGGCGCCGGGGTGCTGGGGTCGGCGGTGAGCATGGACAAGGACGTGACCAAGCGCCTGCTGCGCGACGCCGGGCTGGCGGTGGCGCCGTTCGTCACCCTGACGCGCGCCAACCGCGGCAAGTTCAGCTTTGAACAGCTGAGCGAGCGTTTGGGCCTGCCGCTGTTTATCAAACCGGCCAATCAGGGCTCCTCGGTGGGCGTCAGCAAGGTGCAGGATCGCGCCGGCTTTGATGCGGCGGTGGCGCTGGCGTTCGGCTTCGACCATAAGGTGCTGGTGGAGTCGGCGATCGTCGGCCGCGAGATCGAGTGTGCGGTGCTGGGCAACGACGAACCGCAGGCCAGCCTGTGCGGCGAGATTGTGTTGAGCGACGCTTTCTATTCTTACGACACCAAATACATCAACGAGCAGGGCGCTCAGGTGGTGGTGCCGGCGGCCATCGAACCGGAAGTGAGCGATAAAATTCGCGAGGTGGCGCTGAAAGCGTTCCGGGCGCTGGAGTGTTTCGGCCTGGCGCGGGTCGACGTATTCCTGACGCCGGACAACAACGTGGTGATTAACGAAATCAACACGCTGCCGGGTTTCACCAACATCAGCATGTATCCCAAGCTGTGGGCCGCCAGCGGCATCGGCTACGGCGAACTGATCACCCGTCTGATCGAGCTGGCGCTGGAGCGTCATCAGCAAGATCGCGCGCTGCACAGCTCGGTGTTCGAACGCTAAAAGCATCAGGGGCGGAAATTCCACCCCGGTGCTTTATTTCACCGCCACGTCTATATCGCCAAAATACTTCTTCGACAGCGCGGCGACCGTGCCTTGCTGCTTCACCTTGGCGATCGCCTCATTCAGCTTTTTCTGCAGCGCCGCATCGTCTTTGCGCAGGCCGAAGGCGATGCCTTCGCCGAGGATCTTGTCGTCGCTGACCGCGTCGCCGACAAAGGCGAAGCCCTTGCCGTCCGGCTGCGACAGGAAGCCGCTTTGGCCCGACGGCGCCATCACCAGCGTGGCGTCGAGGCGCCCGGCGGCCAGATCGAGATAAACCTGGTTCTGGTCCTGATAAGAGACCACGTCCACGCCCTGCGGCGCCCAGTGCGCCTTGGCGTAAATCTCCTGAATCGAGCCCTGCAGCACGCCGACGCGTTTGCCCGCCAGCGATTTGGCGTCCGGCAGCAAGCCGCTGTCGGCCCTGGCGATCAGCCGGTTCGGCACCTGGTAGATTGAATCGGTAAAGGCGATCGCCCGGCGACGCTGGTCGGTGACGTTCATCGCCGAATTGATGGCGTCAAACTTGCGCGCCTGCAGCGCCGGGATCAGGCTGTCGAACGAGGTTTCCACCCAGCTGCATTTCAACTGGGCGGCGGCGCATACCGCGTTGCCCAGATCGATATCGAAGCCCTCCAGCTTGCCGCTGGCGGATTTGGATTCAAACGGCGGGTACAACGCCTCCAGGCCGAAGCGCAGGGTGTTTTCCGCCGCCGGCGCGGAGCCGGCGGCCAGCAGGCATCCCGCGGCGATCAGCGTTTTCAGTGCTTTCATAGTCAGTGCCCCTTTCCCATGGTCAAACAAAAATTACACCTGGCTCAGACGACGCGCGCCTTCCCGCAGGGTCTCGTTATCTTTTGCAAAACTCAGCCGGATGATGCCGGTGTCGGTGCCGTCGCTGTAGAACGCCGACAGCGGGATAGTCGCGACCTTGGCCTGGCGAATTAAACGCACGGCGAAATCGTTGTCGCTTTCGTCGCTGAAACCGCTAAAGCGGGCCAGCATAAAGAAGCTGCCACGGCTGGGCAGCAATTCAAAGCGCGAATTTTGCAGCGCGCCGGCCAGCAGATCGCGTTTTTGCCGGTAAAACTCGGCCAGCCCCAGATAGCTTTGCGGGTTGTCCAGCGCCGCGGCGAAGGCGTACTGCATCGGCGTATCGGCGGAGAACACCATGAACTGGTGCACCTTGCGGATCTCGTCCATCAGCGCCGCCGGCGCCATGCAGTAACCGACGCGCCAGCCGGTGACGTGATAGGTCTTGCCGAACGACGACACGATCACGCTGCGTTCGGCCAGCTGCGGATGACGCGCCATGCTGTGGTGGATATCGCCGTCGAACACCACGTGTTCGTATACTTCATCGGACAAAATCACGATGTCGGTATTGCGGGTCAGCGCGGTCAGGCGGGCGATGTCGTGCTCGTCGAACACGCTGCCGGTCGGGTTGTGCGGGCTGTTGACGATGATCATCCGCGTCCTGGCGTTGATGGCGGCGGCGACCTCGTCCCAGTCGATGTGCAGATCCTGCAGCGACAGCTTGATGGCCACCGGCGTAGCGCCCTGCAGCCGGACAATCGGCGCGTAGCTGTCGAACGCCGGCTCGAAGTAGATCACCTCGTCGCCCGGGTGCACCAGCGCGCTGATTGCCGAGTACAATCCTTCGCTGGCGCTGGCGATGACCGTGATTTCTTCGTCGGCATCGTAGCGGGCGCCATACAATGTTTCGACTTTAGCCGCCAGCGCAGCGCGCAACGCCGCCACGCCGCTCATCGGGGCATATTGGTTATGACCTGCACGCATGGCTTGCGCCACCGCCTCGACCAGCTGCGGTTCACAGGCGAAATTGGGCGCGCCCTGCGACAGGTTCAGGGCCTGGTGTTCGGCGCTGAGCTGGCCGATCACGGTGAAAATGGTGGTGCCGACGTCCGGCAGCTTTGAGCGATGTGAGCAGGCGCTCTGCATGATGGGCTCCAGGCAAGGAAGGGAAGTATCGAACGATTAGGCATCAGGCCGGATAGGCGGACAAGGGAAAGTTTGTCATACTAGCCATGCATTCAAATCATACCTAATCGAGGCCCGCCATGCCGATGACGCTGCCGTCGCTCGACGTGTTGAAAACCTTCGTTGCGGTGGCGCAACGCCTCAACTTTACCCATGCCGCCCAGGCGCTGCACCTGACGCAGGGGGCGGTCAGCCGCCAGATCCTCGGGCTGGAGCAGCGGTTGGGTTATCCGCTGTTCATCCGCCGGGCGCGCGGCCTGACGCTGACGCCGCAGGGCGCCATGCTGTTGGCGCCGGTGCAGCAGGCGCTGGGCCAGTTGGACGAAGCGCTGGAGCGCGTCGGGGCGCAGCCGGGCACGCTGCGCATCAAGTGCCCGACCTGCGCCATGCGCTGGGTGCTGCCGCGCATCATCCGGCTGCAGAACGAACGGCCGGAAATGCACATCGAGCTGACCGCATCGGTGTCGCACGGGCTGGACTTCGGCGCGGAGCATTTCGACGCCGCGGTGGCGTTCGGCCGGCCGCCGGGCAAAAAGCTGACGGCGCATCATCTGTTCGACGAAATTCTCACCCCGGTCTGCACGCCGTCTTATCTGCCGGATTTGTCGCGCCCGCCGCTGCCCGCCGATCTGGCGGACAAAACCCTGCTGCACCCGACGCGCGATCGGCGCGACTGGCTGATGTGGCTGAAGGCGGCGGGGAGCGACGCGCTGCCCTCCGGCAAGGCGCAGCACTTCGATACGCTGGATCTGGCGATGAGCGCCGCCCTGCAGGGGTTCGGCATCGCCATCGGCGATCTGTGCCTGCTGGAAGAAGACATCCAGGCGCAGCGTATCGTCACGCCGTTCCCGCTCAGCGTGGTCAGCGGCGCGGCCTATTATTTGGTCTATCCTGAACGGGCGGTGCTGCCGCCGACATTAGCCGCGCTGGTGAGTTTCCTCGGCGACGAGGCGGCCAACAGCCGCGCCTGGCAGCGAAAAACCCTTTCCGTCGCCTGTAATGCTTTGTAAATATTAACGATACGAATTCCCTTTGCGATGAAACAGAGTGTGGCAAACTGTTTCTTCACTTTGATTAATCATCCTGCGGCCTTCTGCGGCGGGAACACGCCTGAGATAAAACAACATGAAATGGCTTTGTGTGGTGAGTATGTTGTCCGGTCTGGCCATCAGCCCGGCTTTTGCGCAGGAAACGCCGATAGCGCAGGGCATTCACGCCCAGCAGCGCGATGTCTTCGTCAGCAACCTGATGAAGCAGATGACGCTGGAAGAGAAAATCGGCCAGCTGCGGCTGATCAGCGTCGGCCCGGATAATCCGAAAGAGGCGATCCGCGACGGCATCAGCAAGGGGCAGATCGGCGCCATCTTCAACACCGTCACCCGGCCCGACATCCGGGCGATGCAGGATCAGGCGATGCAGCTCAGCCGCCTCAAGATCCCGCTGTTCTTCGCCTACGACGTGGTGCACGGCCAGCGTACGGTATTCCCGATCAGCCTCGGGCTGGCGGCCAGCTTCGATCTGGAGGCCATCGCCCTCAGCGGGCGGGTGGCGGCGCAGGAGGCCAGCGACGACGGCCTCAACATGACCTTCGCGCCGATGGTCGACATTACCCGCGATCCGCGCTGGGGCCGGGTATCCGAAGGCTTCGGCGAGGACACCTGGCTGGTGTCTAAAATCGCCAAGGTGATGGTCGACGCCTACCAGAACGGCGATCCGTCCAAACCCGGCTCGGTGATGGCCAGCGTCAAACACTTCGCGCTGTATGGCGCCACCGAGGGCGGCCGCGATTACAACACCGTCGACATGAGCCCGCTGCGCATGCATCAGGATTACCTGCCGCCGTATAAGGCGGCGGTGGACGCCGGCAGCGGCGGGGTAATGGTATCGCTCAATTCGATCAACGGCATTCCGGCCACCGCCAACCCGTGGCTGTTGAAAGAGCTGTTGCGTGACCAGTGGGGCTTCAAGGGCATCACCATCAGCGATCACGGCGCGATCAAGGAGCTGATCAAACACGGCGTGGCCGAGGACGCCCGCGATGCGGTGCGGCTGGCGATCACCTCCGGCGTCGATATGAGCATGAGCGACGAGTACTACGACAAATACCTGCCGGGGTTGGTGAAAGACGGGCTGGTGTCGGAGAGTGAAATCGACCGCGCCTGCCGCGACGTGTTGAACACCAAATACGACATGGGTCTGTTCAAGGATCCTTATACGCACCTGGGGCCGGTCGGGTCCGATCCGCAGGACACCAACGCCGAAAGCCGTTTGCATCGCGCCGAAGCGCGGGTGGTGGCGCGCAAGACCCTGGTGTTGCTGAAAAACGATAAACACACGCTGCCGCTGAGCAAGCAGGCCACCATTGCGCTGGTCGGGCCGATGGCCGATAGCCAGCGCGACGTGATGGGCAGCTGGTCGGCCGCCGGGGTGGCCAAGCAGTCGGTCACCCTGCGCGAAGGGCTGGAGCGCGCGGTGGGCGACAAGGCGCAGATCCTCTACGCCAAGGGCGCCAACGTCACGCAGGACAAAAGCATTATCGACTATCTGAACGAGTATGAGCCGGCGGTGGCGTTCGACACCCGGCCGCCGCAGCAGATGATCGACGAAGCGGTGCAGGCGGCCAACAAGGCCGACGTGGTGGTGGCGGTGGTGGGCGAGTCGCAGGGGATGGCGCACGAAGCCTCAAGCCGCGCGGATATCACCATCCCGCAGAGCCAGCGCGACCTGATCGCCGCGCTGAAGGCCACCGGCAAGCCGCTGGTGCTGGTGCTGATGAACGGCCGGCCGCTGGCGCTCAGTTGGGAAAGCCAGCAGGCGGACGCGATGCTGGAGACCTGGTACAGCGGCACCGAGGGCGGCAACGCGGTGGCCGACGTGCTGTTCGGCGACTATAACCCGTCGGGCAAGCTGCCGATGACCTTCCCGCGTTCGGTTGGCCAGATCCCGTTGTACTACAATCACCTGAATACCGGCCGTCCGTTCGGCAAAGAAAATCCGGGCAAGTACACCTCGCGTTACTTTGACTCGCCGAACGGCCCGCTGTATCCGTTTGGCTACGGCCTGAGCTACACCACCTTCAGCCTGTCGGGCCTGACGCTTTCCAGCCCGAGCCTGGCGCGCAACGGCAAAATCACCGCCAGCGTTACGCTGAAAAACACCGGCAAATACGACGGCGCCGCCGTAGTGCAGCTGTATCTGCAGGACGTGACCGCCTCGGTCAGCCGGCCGGTGAAAGAGCTGCGCAATTTCAAAAAGGTGATGCTGAAGGCCGGCCAGTCGCAACGGGTGGAGCTGCCAGTCACCGAGGACGACCTCAAGTTCTATAACGCCAGCCTGAAGTGGGGCGCAGAACCGGGCAAGTTCAACGTATTCGTCGGTCTGGATTCCGACAACGTGCAGGCGCAAAGTTTTACGCTGAAGTAAATCTCTCCCCCTCTCCGGCCGGTGAGAGGGGGGATCCATCGCGGGTTACCCGGCCTGTACCGCCGCCGTCGCGCTTCTTATTATCGTGCGCTGCCGGAGGCGGTTGATTGTTTCATTCGGCCTATCGCTATATCATTATGTATATAACGTTAGTCAACCGGTAATCCCCCATGTTCAAACGACTCCCGCGCCTGCTGCTGGTTTTTCTTCTTTTTTCCACCGCCGCCCTGGCGGATCGCCAGGTCACCGACCAGCTTAATCGCCGGGTCACGCTGCCCGATCACATCACCCGCGCCGTGGTGCTGCAACACCAGACGCTGAATCTGCTGGTGCAGCTCGACGCGATGGATCAGGTGGTGGGCGTGCTCGGCAGCTGGAAAAAACAGCTGGGGCCGAACTACCTGCGGCTGGCGCCGAGTCTGGCGAGCCTGCCGATGCCGGGCGATCTGACCACGGTCAACATCGAGAGCCTGATCGGGCTGCATCCGCAGGTGGTGTTTGTCGCCAACTATGCGCCGCCGGAGATGATCGCGCAGATAGAGCGGGCGGGCATTCCGGTGGTGGCGATTTCACTGCGCCGCGAGGCGGCCGATCAGGCCGGTAAAATGAACCCGGTGCTGAGCGATGAAGACCGGGCCTACAGCCTGGGGCTGCAGGACGGCATTCGCCTGATCGGCACGGTGATGGGGCGTCAGCCGCAGGCCGAGGCGCTGATCCAGGACGTGTTCCAGCAGCGCGGGCTGGTGGCCGATCGGCTACGCGGCCTGCCGGCGGACCAGCGGGTGCGGGTGTATATGGCTAACCCGGGTCTCACCACCTACGGCGCCGGTAAATATACCGGGCTGATGATGCAGCACGCCGGCGCGCTGAACGTGGCGGCGAAGGATATTCAGGGTTTTAAGCAGGTGTCGATCGAGGACGTGCTGAAGTGGAACCCGGCGGTGATTTTCGTGCAGGAACGCTACCCGGACGTCGTGAAGCAGATCCTCGGCTCGCCGCAGTGGCAGGCGATCGACGCGGTTAAACATCACCGGGTGTATCTGATGCCGGAATACGCCAAGGCCTGGGGTTACCCGATGCCGGAAGCGATGGCGCTGGGCGAACTGTGGATGGCGAAAACGCTCTACCCGCAGCGTTTCAGCGACGTCAATCTGCAGCAGCGGATTGACGCTTACTATCGCCAATACTATCGCGCCGGCTGTTGCCGGAGCGGGTAATGAGGCTCGGTTGGCTGGTATTGCTGACGCTGGGCTGCGCGCTGCTGTCGCTGGGTGTCGGCCGCTATCAGGTGCCGATGACGCACAGCCTGGCTATCCTGCTGGAGCCGTTCATCGGCCAGCATCACGGCGTCGATGCGGTGCAGCGCCAGGTGATCCTCGGCGTGCGGGTGCCGCGGGTGCTGCTGGCGATGGGGGCCGGCGCGGCGCTGGCGCTGTGCGGCGCAGCGCTGCAGGGGGTGTTCCGCAACCCGCTGGTCGATCCGCACATTATCGGCGTCTCTTCCGGCGCGGCCTTCGGCGGCACCCTGGCCATCTTGCTTAGCCTGCCGATGGCGGCGTTGCTGCTGTCGGCCTTTGCGTTCGGCATGGCGGCGTTGCTGTTGATTTTCGCCATCACCAGCGCCATCGCCCGGCGCAATATTTTGTCGTTGGTGCTGGCCGGGGTGATCCTCAGCGGTTTTTTCTCCGCCTGCGTCAGCCTGCTGCAGTACCTGGCCGACACCGAAGAGAAGCTGCCGAGCATCGTGTTCTGGCTGCTCGGCAGCTTCGCCACCGCCGATAAACCGAAGCTGTTGACGCTGTTTTTGCCGCTGCTGCTGGCCGGCGGCGTGCTGTTGGCGCTGCGCTGGCGCATCAACCTGCTGTCGTTGGGGGATGAGGACGCCGCGGCGCTGGGGGTCAACGTCGAGCGTACCCGCTGGCTGATCCTCACGCTGTGCGCCGCCATCGTCGCCGCGCAGGTGGCGGTGAGCGGCAGCATCGGCTGGGTGGGGTTGGTGATCCCGCATATCGCCCGGCTGCTGGTGGGGCCGGATCACCGCCGCCTGCTGCCGGCCTCAATGTGCCTCGGCGCGCTGTATATGCTGCTGATCGACGATCTGGCGCGCACCCTGAGCAGCAGTGAGATCCCGTTGGGCATTCTGACGGCGTTGATCGGCGCGCCGCTGTTCGCGCTGCTGCTGCGCCGCGCGCAGCTGAGGGGGTGGCATGGCTGAAGCCTTATTGACCGCCAGGGGACTGGGTTTTGCCTGGCCCGGCGGCCAGCCGCTGTTTCGGCAACTGAGCTTGCAACTGCGGCGCGGCGAGGTGTTGGCGGTGCTGGGCCCCAACGGGCGCGGCAAGAGCACGCTGCTGCAGCTGTTGCTGGGCGGTGTGCCGCTGCAGCAGGGGCAGGTTGAGCGCGGCGGCGATATCGGCTTTGTGCCGCAGCATTTTACTCCGCCGTTTGCCTACCGGGTGCTGGACATCGTGCTGATGGGGCGGGCGCGCCACGTCGGGCTGTTTCGTTCGCCGTCGGCGCAGGATCATCGCCTGGCCAAAGAGGCGCTGCAGTCGCTGGATCTGCTGAGCCTGGCCGAGCGCGAATTTGGCAGCCTGTCGGGCGGGCAGCGGCAGCTGGCGCTGATCGCCCGCGCGTTGGCGATGCGTTGCGAAATTCTGATTTTGGATGAACCGACCTCGGCGCTGGACCTGCATTATCAGGATCGGCTGCTGAGCCTGATGGACCGGCTGGCGCGCGAGCGGGGCATGGCGGTGATGTTCTCCACCCATCAACCCAATCACGCCCATGCGGTGGCCGACCGCGCCTTGCTGCTGGGCAGCGCAGGGCGTTATCGGCTGGGGCCCTGCGCGGAAGTGCTGACGCCGGAATGCCTGTCGCCGCTGTTTGAGTTGGCCATTGAACGGGTGCCGCTGGAGGTGGACGGCCGCCGGTACGCCACGCTGGTGCCGCTGTATCGCAGCCTACGGGAGCGCGAACATGACTGATATCCTGCTGTACGCCGCCGGCAGCCTGCGGCTGGCGTTTGCGCCGCTGTTGGCGGCGTTTCAGGCACAGAGCGGCGCGGCGGTGGAGGCGGTGTTCGCCCCGGCCGGCCTGCTGTGCCGGCGCATCGAAAACGGCGAGCGACCGCAGCTGTTCGCCTCGGCCAACCTGGCGCATCCGCAGCGTTTGGCGGCGTTGGGCATGGCGCAGCCGGTGACGGTGTTTGCCCGCAACCGGCTGTGCGCCACGGTGCGCAATATCCCGCCGTTGACCGAGCGCCCGTTGGCCGAGACGTTATGCGATCCGCGCTGGCGGCTCGCCACCTCGACGCCGGGCGCCGATCCGTCCGGCGATTACGCGCAGCAGCTGTTCGAACGCATCGAACGACGAGAGCCGGGGCAGGGGGAAGCGCTGCGTCTTCGGGCTTTGGCGTTGGTGGGGGGAGAGCATTCTGCGCCGATCCCGTCGGGGCGGCTGGCGGCGGAATATCTGATCGACAGCGGGCTGGCGGACATTTTTCTCGGTTACGCCAGCTATGCGCCGGCGCTGGCCGCTTACCCCGCGCTGGCGGTGCGGCAGTTTGAGCCGCCATTGGCGGTGATGGCCGATTACGGCCTGTGCCTGCTGGATGTGTGGGCGCAGCGGCTGGCCGACTTTATTTTGGCTGAGCAGGGGCAGGAAATTCTGCGGCGGAATGGTTTTTTGCCGCCGTGAGGTCCGCGGCGCAGTCATAGCCTGCCGACTTATTAAGTTGGCAGGCTGGCAGCTGGCTACAGTTTTTTCAGCAGCTGCAGCAGCTGTTCTTCGCTTTTGTCCGCCAGCCCGTCGATCGCCAGCTTGATGATATCGGAGCGGGTAATGCGCACGATGCCGTTGCGCGCCGCCTGCACGATCACCTCATCGATGGCTTCGACGTGGCTGTCGGTCAGGCTGACCGAAATCGCCTTATAGGTGCGTTTGCGGCCGGCCGGTTTGGCTTCGGGCGCCGGGGCGGGGGGGATCAGGGTGTGCGAGGTGGCGCTGTTGATGAACTCGTCTTCCGACATGCGATGGGTCGGCGTGCGCTTTTTCACAGGATCACCTCTTTCACCAGGCTTTCGATTTCCGTCTGCGCTTTTTCGTTATGCGCCTCATGCACGGTGATCGCTTCCCCCCAGGCATCGCGATAAATCTTGCGGTCGCACAGGCGGTTGCTCACCAGCGTGAACTCCGGATACTCGCTCAGCACCTGCGCCGCTTCGTTGGCCTCGTTGATGAAGATATTGGTCGGGCACATGTTCAGCACGATATAGCCTTTCACCTTCTCGTTGTATTCCTGGGCGGTGGAGAACATTTCCGACAGGTAGCCGATGGTGTCGAGGTCCATCTGCGAAGGGCGCAGCGGGGAGAGGAACAGGTCGGCGGCCAGCAGGCCGGAGCGCAGTTCGGCGCTGTCGCGGCCGGCGGTGTCGACAATCACGTAGTCATAGTGACGATCCAGCTCCAGCAGGGTTTCCTTGATTTTGCCCGAGGCGGCGACCACCGGAATGTGCGGCAGGCCGTCGACGTTCTGGCGATCGTTATACCAGGTCATGATTGATTTTTGGTCGTCGGCGTCGACGATGATCGCCGTCTTTCCCTGCTTGAGGATCAGATATCCGGCGATATTCACCGCTTTTGTCGACTTCCCTACGCCACCTTTCTGCGAGCCAATCAGAACAATCATGCTGCCATCTCTCAAGTTATTAAGCGGGTAACTTATTAAGTTAATGCGCTTATCAGGTTGATAATTAAACAGGTTAACAACGACAACTCGTGAACAATATGCCCCAACTGCGGCGGCTTGCCAAGCGAGTATGCGCTTAACTGCGCAGCTTATTTTGCTGGCAACTTACTAAGCGGGTAAGTAGGAATTCTCTGGGAAATCGGCGGCCGGCGGGGTTTTGGTAAATTAATAGCTTAATAAGTTAACTGCTTATTAAGCTATTCGGGGTCACTTCTTCATCATCGCTTTCAGATCGGCGAACGGGTTGTGCGTGGCGACGCCGACGTCCTTTTGCGCATCTTCACCGGCCACCACGCTGGAGCCGTATTGGTCGGCTTCGGTGTATTTGGAGTGTTCGTGATCGTGGCAATACAGGCACAGCATCTCCCAATTGCTGCCGTCCTCCGGATTATTGCTGTGGTCGTGGTCGATATGGTGCACCGTCAGTTCGCGCAGGTTGGAATAGACAAACTCGCGCGAACAGCGTCCGCACACCCAGGGGAAAAGTTTCAGCGCTTTTTCGCGGTAGCCGGTTTCCAGCTTTGCGTAGTTTTTTGGGATATAGGCCATGAGAGGTTGTCCGCAGGGTAGTCACAGTATTGCAGCGGATAATACCACAGACCGGCGGATGACAACGTGCGGCGCATCTCTGTGCCGAACGGTTAATCAGTTATTCATCCCTGGAAAGTCTCCACTGCCCAGTCGATAAACGCCCGCAGCTTGCCGCTCAGGTGGCGGTTGGAGGGATATACCACGTACATTTGCTCCGGCGGCGGCTGCCAGTCGTGCAGCAGGCTGACCAGTTCGCCGCTGTCGAGATGCGGCTGCGCCATAAAGCGGAAGGTCTGAATAATGCCAAGCCCGGCCAGCCCGGCGGCCAGCAGCGCATTGCCTTCGTTGACGCTGACCGGATAGCGCTGCTGGATATCGATCTCTTTGCCGCGATCGACAAAGTGCAGCGGATGAATGCGGTCGTTGAGCGCATGGCGATAGTGCGCCAGCGGATAGCCCTGCTCCAGGGAGCAGGGATGGTGCGGCGTGCCGTGACGCGCCAGGTAGGCCGGGGTGGCGCAGGTGACCCAGTCCAGTTCGAACAGCCGCCGGGCGATCAGGCTGGAGTCGGCCAGCGGGCCGCTGCGGATCACGCAGTCGGCGCTGTCGCTAATCAGATCGATAATGCGATCGCTGACGCTCAGATCAATCTGTATCTGCGGATAGCGCGCAAAAAAACCGGGCAGCGCCGGCAGCAGCAGCTGGCGGGCGGTCGAGCCGCCGGCGTCGATGCGCAGCACCCCCTGCGGCGAACTTTGCGATTCGGTCAGGCAGCCTTCCATCTGTTCCAGCTCCGCCAGCCATTTCACCGTGCGCTGGTAATAGCACTCGCCTTCGGCGGTGACCGACACGCTGCGGGTGGTGCGCTGGAACAGCTTGGTCTGCAGGTGATCCTCCAGACTCTGGATCAGCTTGGTGACGGTGGCCTTCGGCATCCGCAGCGAGTCGGCGGCGCGGGTGAAGCCGCCGGTTTCCACCACGCGGTTGAACACCCGGATAGCGAGTAAATGATGGTCCATAGGCTCTCGATGCAAAACCCCGACGATCGCCGGGGGGTGTTTCTGCTGATAGACAATGATTATGACTGTTTAGCGCCAATCATGCCGGAGCGCAAGCTCAGGCCAAATACCAACGCGGCGGAGAGCGTCAGCGCGCCGCCGAACAGCATGGCGCTGCTGACGCCCTGCCAGTCGACCACTTCGCCGCCCAGCAGCGCGCCGGAGGCCAACGCAATCTGGATCACGCACACCAGCAAAGCCTGCCCGGCTTCCGGGGCCTGCGGCACCGCGGCGAACATCCAGTTGGTGGCGCAGACCGGCACCGCGCCGAAGGCCAGCCCCCAGACCACCACCATCAGCGTGGCGCCGGCGATGCCGCTGAGGAACGGCGAAACGATCAGTATGCCCGCCAGCATGGCGGCGATCAGGATAAAGGTGGCGCGCAGGCTGCGTTCGGCCAGTCGCTCGCCGAGGAAGGTGCCCAGCAGGCCGATGGCGCCGTAGGCCAGCAGCTGCAGCGAGATCGCCGACGGGCTGAGCACGAACACCTGCTGCAGCAGCGGGCGCAGGTAGGTATAAGCGGCGAAGTGGCCGATAAACAGCAGCACGATGGCGATGAGGCCAATGCGCGCCATCGGCAGGCGCAGCGGCAGCAGCAGATCGCGCGGCGTTACCGGCCGGCTTGGCGGTACCGATGTCAGCAGCCGCAGCTGCGCCAACAGCACGCCAACCGCCAGCACTGCGCTGCCGAAGAAGGCGGCGCGCCAGCCGAACAGATCGCCAATCAGCGCCCCGGCGGGGACGCCGCACACCGCGCCGACCGAAATGCCGCTCAGGATCAGCGCGGTGGCGCGGCCCTGGCTGGCCTCCGGCACCAGATGGCGGCCGTAGTTGGCGGCGAACGACCAGAAGCCGCCGACGCAGATGCCCAACAGCACGCGGCCCAGCAGCATCATCGGGAAGTTGACCGCCAGCGCCGACACCAGGTTGGAGACCATCAGCAACAGCGACAGCCCCAGCATCAGCAGGCGCCGATCCAACCGGCCCGAAGCCAGGCTAAGCACCGGTGCCGCCACCGCCGCGACGATGCCGGGCATGGTGACCATCAGCCCGGCGGTGCCGGTGCTGACGCCGAGAGCGGGGGCGATGTTGGTCAGCAGGCCGATAGGCAGAAACTCGGTGGTGACCATCACGAAACAGGCGACCGTTAGCGAGAACACCGCCAGCCAGGGTGAAGGTGCAGGTTTATCGTTATTATTCAGCATAGCGCCGCTCTTCTCAGGTGAATGCGTTAACCGCGCGCCAGGCGCGGAGTGACAGAGATCACAATTTACGCAGGCCGTTGCGGCGGATAAATCCGTTAGCGGTGGTTACACTGTTTCTGAGGGGGAATAATCGCGCACGGCAAGCGAATACGCGGCCAACGCCGCGTATTCGGCGGAAAGGAATTAATGTCATAAGCTTATCCGCCGGGCGCAATAGGCCCGGCGATCACAAGCCCGGCGCTTTCCACAGCGAAGTGGTCAGGCCGTGGTCCACCAGCGTCAGCTGATCGGCATAGACCTGGCGCCAGGTTTCTTTCTGGCGCAGGTACAGTTCATGATTGGCCATGTCGGGCTGATATTCCCGTTCCCAGCGCACCAGCCGCTCGCCGGTAGCGGCCAACGACTCGTACAGCCCGGCACCGACCCCGGCGGCAATCGCGCAGCCCAGCGCGGTGGCTTCCTTCACCACCGGCACCCGCACCGGCAGGCCGGTGACGTCGCTGAGGATCTGGCTCCACAGCTTGCCCTTGGCGCCGCCGCCGGCGAAGACCAGCGACTGCGCCCGCACGCCGGAGAAATGGGCGATCTGTTCCAGGTTGCAGGCGGAAACGATAGCGGCGTTCTCTTCCAGCGCGCGGAACAGGGTCTGTTTGTTGCAGCGCTCCGGATCGATCGACATGTTGATGAACGACGGCGCGGCGTGGTACCAGGTTTTGAAATGCATGGCGTCGGAGAATATCGGCATCACGCCGTAGGCGCCCGGCGGCACCCTGACCGCCATATCCTCCAGCAGGCTGTAGGCGTCGACGCCCAGCCGTTCCGCCAGCAGCTTTTCTTCGGCGCAGAAGGCGTCGCGGAACCAGCGCATGGTCAGACCCGTGAAGAAGCTGATGGACTCCGCCTGCGCCATGCCGGGGATCACATGGGGATTGATGCGAATGTTCATGTCCGGATCGGTAGCCGGTTCCGGCAGGTTGACTATCTGCTGCCAGAAGGTGCCGCCCAGCACCGCGGTTTGCCCGGCGCGCACCACGCCCAGCCCCAGGCTGCCGAGCTGCACGTCGCCGCCGCCCATCACCACCGGCGTGCCGCGCAGCAATCCGCTCTCCTGCGCCGCCTGCTCGGTGACGCGCCCCAGCAGGCTGCCGGTTTCCTTCACCGGCGAGAGAATATCGGCGCGCAGCCCGGCCATGTCGAGCAGCGCCGGCCGCCAGTCGCGGCTCACCAAATCCAGCATGCCGGTGGTGCCGGCGTTGGAAGGATCCACCGCCAGTTCGCCGCTCAGCATGTTCGCCAGCCAGTCGCTGATCATGGTCAGCGTCGCCGCCTGGCGATAAATATCCGGCCGATGATGCGCCAGCCACAGCAGGCGCGGCATGGCGCTCAGCGCCAGCGTTTGGCCGGAATATTGATACACCTCGCGTTCGAAATTGTTGTCGTGCAGCTCTTTGAGTTCGCTGACCTCGTGGCTGGCGCGCGCATCGACATTGGCGCAGGCCCAGATAGGCACCCCGTTGCGATCGTACAGCACGATGCCTTCGCGCATCGAACAGCAGGATACGGCGCGGATCGCCTGGGGCGACAAACCGGCGCGCTGCAGCGCCTGGCCGATGCACTGGCAGGCCAGCTGCCAGTTGCGGCTGAGATCAAACTCCATCGAGCCGGGCACGCCCGCCACCGCCAGGTGATGCCACTCGGCCTGGCCGTACGCTACCTGGTTGCCCGCCAGATCGAAGATTACCGCGCGAATACTGCCGGTTCCCGCGTCCAACGCCATCAAATAGTTATCCATAGCTCACACTCTCAGGGGTGGGATCTTAACTATAGATGTCACCTCATCCCGCAGGGGAACGGAGGGCCGGCGCCGGCTGGATTTGTGAGCGGGGCGGCAAAATTGCCGCCGCAAAGGGGAAAATGGCGCGAATAAACCTATGGTTTGAAAGAGCCATTTTATTGTGCGCAGTTCAAACAAGGAGCCGTCATGCACGTCACTCTGGTAGAGATTAACGTTAAACAGGACAAGATCGCCGAGTTTATCGCGGTCTTCCGCGCCAACCATCTGGGGGCGATCGACGAACCGGGCAACCTGCGCTTCGACGTGCTGCAGGATGAAAACATCCCGACGCGTTTTTATATCTACGAAGCCTACCGCGACGAGCAGGCGGTGGCGGCGCATAAGCGAACGCCGCATTACCTGCAGTGCGTGCAGCAACTGGAAGCGCTGATGACCGGCCCGCGCAAGAAAACCACCTTTATCGGCCTGATGCCGGAGTAAACGCGCCGGTGTTTATTCGCCCGGTTTGGTTGTAATCTGAAAAGCAACGTGGGTTTTCAGTGAGATAAGCGGGGCGAAAATGATATTGCGCGATCGGCTGTTGGCGCTGCTGGTGGTGGTTATTTGGGGCGTGAATTTCGTCATCATCAAATATGGCCTGCAGGACATGCCGCCGTTTCTGCTGGCCGGGCTGCGCTTTTTGCTGGTGGCGTTCCCGGCCATGTTGTTTATCCCCCGGCCGGCGCTGCCGTGGAAATGGCTGCTGTTGTATGGCATGACCATGAGCTTTGCGCAGTTCGCCTTCCTGTTTTTCGCGCTCAAGGTGGGAATGCCGGCCGGGCTGGCCTCGCTGGTGCTGCAGGCGCAGGTGTTCTTCACCTTGCTGCTGGGCGTGCTGCTGATGAAGGAAAGGCTGCGGGCCAACCACCTGGCCGGCATCGCGATCGCCACCCTCGGCATGCTGGTGCTGGCGGAGGCCAGCCTGCATAAGGCCGGCGTGGCCGCCGTGCCGCTGGCGGGCCTGCTGCTGACGCTGGCGGCGGCGTTCTCCTGGGCGCTGGGCAATTTGACCAATAAAAAGATCCTGTCCGGTTTCCCGCAGCAGGGCATTTTGCCGCTGGTGGTGTGGAGCGCGCCGATCCCGGTAGTGCCTTTTCTGGCCTGCAGCTGGCTGTTCGATGGCCGGCAGGTGGTGCTGGCCAGCCTGAGCCACCTGCAGCTGAACACGCTGCTGGTGATCGCCTATCTGGCGTTTGCCGCCACGCTGTTCGGCTATTCGGTATGGGGCAGCCTGCTGGGGCGCTATGAAACCTGGCGGGTGGCGCCGTTGGCCCTGCTGGTACCGCTGGTCGGTTTGTTCAGCGGCTGGCTGCTGCTGGACGAAGCGCTGTCGCCGCCGCAGCTGGGCGGCGCCCTGTTGGTGCTGGCCGGCATGGCGGTGAATACCTTCGGTTTGCCGCGCTGGCGGGCGGCCGCAGCCCGATAATCGGGCGCAGGGTGATTCCGTTCAATACTTTGTCGGCGCCGAGCCGCATTCTGGCAGCTGCGGGTCACGCCAGAACTGCGGGGTATTTTCCGTCACGCGGTGTCCTTTTCAATGCGGCTGAGTCAGAGTGTTATAGCCTAAAACCGGCCATGGAGGAAAATGCGCATGATGATTTTTAACGTGTTCGGTCGCCTGATGGGGGTAAAACGCGTCGGTGAGGCGTGGCTGCTGTTCAACGTCACCCTGCCGGAGCGCAAATACGCGCGCTGTTACGACATCGTTTTGCCCTGGGCGTTGAACGAGGAGGAGATCGCCGGCTATCTGGCGGATATCTATCACGAAGCGGCGACGCCACAGCGGCCGGAGGTGTTCAGAATCGAGTAGCCCGGTCGGCCGACCGGGCCCTTAATCTTCTTCGTTGCGGGCCATCAGCTGGCGCTGATGTTCTTCGCTGGCGGCCTGGATCTCTTCCAGCACCGAGCCCACGTCGGCGCGTTTATTGCTCTCGACGAACTTGCCGCTGAGCGCGCTTTCCGGCGTCAGGTTGCCTTCCTGATACAGCGCCCAGATTTCCCTGGCATATTTGCTGGTGAGCAGCTCCGGCGCATATTGGCCGTAATACTGCGACATGTTGTTGATATCGCGCTCGAACATGCTTTTGGCGTGGTTGTTGGCGGCGGCGTCCACCACCTGCGGCAGGTCGATAATCACCGGGCCGTTTTTGTCCATCAACACGTTGAATTCCGACAGGTCGCCGTGCACCAGGCCGGCGCACAGCATGCGCACCGCGTAGTTCATCATCAGCGCGTGGTCGGCCCGCGCCTGCTCCGGCGTCAGGGTGACGTCGCTCAGGCGCGGCGCCACCAATCCCTCTTCGTCGGTGATCAGTTCCATCAGCAGCACGCCGTCCAGGCAAATGTCCGGCTGCGGCACCCGCACCCCGGCCTTGGCCAGCAGGTACAGCGCGTCCACTTCGGTGTTTTGCCAGGCTTCTTCCTGCTGCCGGCGACCGAACCTGGAGCCTTTGCTCATGGCGCGCGCGTCGCGGCTGTTGCGCACCTTGCGGCCTTCCTGGTAATGCACGGCCTGCTTGAAGTTGCGTTTGTCTGCTTCTTTATACACTTTGGCGCAGCGGATCTCTTCGCCGCAGCGCACGATAAATACGTCGGCTTCTTTGCCACTTTTTAAACGGCGGATGACGTCGTCGATTAAACCATCATCTACCAATGGCTGGAGTCGTTTTGGAATTTTCATGCAGCCTTGTACCCTATTTAGGCTCCGCTGTGAATGGTTTGCGCTGTTGTTAGCGTAATTTAGACCAGAAAGCTAAAAATTAGTTTTGCCGCCGTCACGTCTGTTCGCCGTGACGGCGAAAGGGTTACAGATTTTCCGCCAATACCCACAGGCTGACGCTGCCGCCGTTCACCGGGAAGCTGGCGGTGCCCCGTTCGTCGGTGGTGATTTCATCCTGACGGTTGCCGAGAAAATCGCGCCAGGCGGTGTGCGCCAGATCGGCGCCGAGCGTCACCGCTTTGGCGCTTTCCGCGCCGTTGGTCAGCACCACCACGCAGCCCGGCGCTTCCGCGGTGCCGCTGCGGCTGAAGGCCACGCAGTGCCGATCGTCGAAGTAGTCGGTTTGCGCGCCGTTGGCGAAGCGCTGGCGCGCCTGGATCAGCTTTTCCAGCGCCGGGATCGCCGGCATGTCAATCTGATACTCCGCGCCGTCGCGGCCTTTATCCTTATAGCTGGCGCCGTACAGGTCGGGGTAAAACACGCAGGGCACGCCCTGTTCGCGCAGCAGGATCAGCGCATAGGCCAGTGGCTTGAACCAGGGCTCCACCGGCGCTTCCAGCGACTGCAGCGGCTGGGTGTCGTGGTTGGCCACCAGCGTCACCGCGTGCGCCGGGTCGGCGGCGGTCAGGGTGTCGGTGAATATCTGCGCCATGTCGAAGCCGTCGCCCTGTTTCGACGCCTGGTGGAATTTCAGGTGCAGCGCCACGTCGAACAGCATCACCTTGCCGTCCACCAGCTCGATATATTGCCGCAGTGCCGCCAGATCGTGCGACCAGTATTCGGCGACGATAAACAGATCGCGTTGTGCGCTGTCGCGCACGTGACTCGCCCATTCCTTGAAGAACCAGGCGGGGATATGTTTGGCGGCGTCCAAGCGGAAACCGTCGCACGGCAGGCTCTCCATCAGCCAGCGCGCCCAGTACTTCAGCTCTTCCGCCACCGCGCCGTTGCGAAACTCGACGTCTGCGCCCATCAGATAGTCGAAGTTGCCTTTCTCATCGCCGACCTGGTCGTTCCAGCCGTCGTCGCCATAGTCGTTGGCGATTTTGAACACCCCTTTGTCGTCCGGCTGCTCAACGTAGTCGACGCCGCTGAAGCATTTATAGTCCCAGATGAATTTGGAATAGGCGCCCTGCCGGCCGGGGAAGGTGAAGCGGGTGTAGGCCAGCGCATCGAAACCCTGGTCGTCGATATCGTTGCGGTTGTTGGCGTCCACTTTATAAACGTGCACCCGCTCTTTTTCGTCCGCGCCCATCTTGTGGTTGAACACCACGTCGTAAATGATCCGCATGCCGTTATCGCGCAGCGCGGCGGCGGCCCGGGCCAGCGCCGCCTTATCGCCGTACTTGGTGGCGCGGCTGCCTTTTTGGTCAAACTCGCCCAGGTCGAACAGATCGTAGGTGTCGTAGCCGACGGAGTAACCGCCGGAAGCGCCCTTGTAAGCGGGCGGTAGCCACAGATCGGTGACGCCCAGCCCGGCCAAATGCGGCGCGCGTTCCGCGGCTTCTTGCCAAAGCTTGCCGCCATCGGGGTAGTACCAGTGGAAGAATTGCAGCAGCGTGGTTTTTTTCGTCATGAGCCAGCATCCCGGTTAGCCAGAAAGAGGTGAGTTTTCTCCGCGTCCGTTTAAAGCATGGGCTAATTTCGGCAAAAGGGAAAAGGCGTTGGGAGGTGGGAGAGACGCGGCGGAAATATGTAACCGTTGTTGTACCGATAGCGGTAAGGTTGTTGGCGTTAACTTTACTTGTTTTTTGTTTTAATTCATTTGCTTGGTTTTTATATGTTGGCTTTTCTAGCGTAATGATTGGTTTTCTGTCGAGATTTCAATCCATTAATTATTTAACTACTGGTTTTTAATTTCATTTATTTAAATTTAATTGATATTTAATGCTGAATATTGAAATATTTTGACATATTCGCTGGCGCGACTGGATATTCATCCGTCGTTGATTATGCGTTATCGTTATGACGAAAATTAGATAACACTATCAACCAATGGCGGCGTGCGGCCGAGGGCGCGCGCCGCCGGAATTACGGGGAATAGCGCAGTGAATATCAGGGATTTCAGAGCATTATCGCGCAATCTGGTCAGAGAGTTCGGCATGCTGAACAAGCAAAGCAACGGCACGCGTTTTTCACCGTTGCAGATCCACCTGATGATCGAAGCCAGTGAGCGGCCGCTGGGGGTCACCGAGCTGGCGGCCCGCCTGTGCATCGACAAGGCCAGCGCCAGCAGGGCGCTGCGCAGCCTGGTGGCGGCCGGCATGATCGACACGCTGGATCACCCCGACGACAAGCGGCATAGCCTGCACCGATTGAGTAAAACCGGGCGCAGGATGCTGGCGGCCATCGACGCCGACGCCGACGCGTTTATGCAGGCGGCGCTGGCGCAGCTGGACGACGACGAGCTGGCGAGCACCACCGCGGCGCTGCGCAAAATGACCGCGGCGTTGCGCAGCGCCCGCCAGCAGCGCGACGCCAGGCTGAAAGTGCGGCCGATCGCGCCCGCTGACGACGCGGCGATGGCCGAGATTATTCGCGACGTATTTCGCGAGTACGGCATGGATAAAATGGAAGGGGTCAGCCTGCATGACCCGGATCTTGAACGCTTGACCGGCCTGTACCGCGAAAACGGCGGCAGGTATTGGGTGGTGGAGCGGGATGGGCAGGTGGCGGGCGGCGTCGGCATCGCGCCGCTGGCCGGCGGCGATCCGGGCTATTGCGAGCTGCAAAAGCTGTTTTTCAAACCCGGCGTGCGCGGGCTGGGCATGGCGCGCTATATGGTGGTGCAGGCGCTGAAGGCGGCGCGGGCGGCCGGCTATCGTTACTGTTATCTGGAAACCACCGAACAGTTGAAAGAGGCGTTGGGTCTGTATCAGGCGCTCGGCTTTTCGTTGCTGACGGAGAGGCGCGGCAATACCGGGCACCATGGCTGCAACGTCTGCATGCTGAAGGATCTGCAAAATAGCGGGACGTAAGCGATTTCAATGACGGTGGCGCAGCGGGCGGGGCATAAAACAAAAGGCGGCTAACGCCGCCTCTTTGCACTGTCGCCGGTTCAGGCATTAATTGTAGATGATCGCCGTACCGTGCATTTTGTTGTCGCCGGTGGTCGCGATGATCTGGAAGGATTTGGCGCCGGCTTCGTCCGCCTTGGCCGCCAGTTTGTTTTCCAGGCTGCTGAGGTCTGAAGCCCCGCTAACGGTCACGACGCCGGCTTTTTGCAGGTCGGCAGGCTGAGCGTTAACCAGTTCAGCGGCGAAACTACCGAAAGAAACTGAGGCCAGTGCGATAGCGGCGATGGTAATTTTCAGGTTTTTCATGGTCTTATTTCCTATCTCTGTTCTGTATGATGTTTGTTCTGTTTGGTCGTTAAATTAATTAACGATCGATAATTTAATGTTAGACGCCGGTTCGACGCTTTGCAAGTATTTTTTTAATGCTCGTTAATTAATTTGTGCTATTTCGTCGTTCATCTCATGGGCTTTGCCCGGGTACCGTGGCGATGAATGACGCTTAACGCATTGTTATTTATAAATTACTGCGGTGCCATGCAGCTGGTTGTTGCCGCCTGCGCCGATGATGCGGAAGGATTTGGCTCCGGCTTGATCGGCTTTGGCCGCCAGGCCGGCTTCCAGCGAGGTGATATCAGAGGCGCCGCTGACGCTGATCACGCCCACTTTTTGCTGATCCTGCGGTTGGCTGTTGACCAGATCGGCGGCGAAGCTGCCGAAGGATGCGCCGGCAAGGGCGATGGCTGCCAGAGTTATTTTTAAGTTTTTCATGATGTTAATTCCTATCCGATAAGGGTGATATGGCGTTTTGTCTGTCTGTCGTCAATATTTATTAACGATCGATAACTAAATGCTAATCGCTTCTCGACGGCGGCGCAATATTTTTTTATAATGATCGTTAATTTAATTTGTCAGCCCTGCTGCGGGGCGGGATAAGAGAGGGTCTATGAGCATCGATGAAGAGGTCTGCGCCAAGAAAAGCCGCGGCAGACCGAAACAGTTTGATCGTGACCGTGCGTTGGAAAGCGCACTCGAACTGTTCTGGCGGCACGGTTATGAGTCCACCTCGTTGGCGGACCTGGTCGAAGTGACCGGCGCCAAGGCGCCCACTCTGTACGCCGAGTTCGGCAACAAGGAAGGGCTGTTCCGCGCGGCGGTCGAGCGCTACCTGCAAAAATACGCCACCTGCACCAACCAGCTGTTGGAACAGGAGTTGCCGGTGGCGGAGATCGTCGAAGCCTACGTGCGCTCTTCCGCCGAGGTATTTACCGATCCGGACACCCCGTCCGGCTGCTTTATGGTGTGCGCCTCCGCTGCGCTGTCATCTTCCTCGGATGACGTCGCCCAAATGCTGCGCCGCAAACATCATGCGCAGGAAGCCAGCCTGAAGGACTGTTTTGACCGCAAGGTGCAGCAGGGGGAACTGTTGGCGAAAACCGATACCGCACTGCTGGCCAAATACATTATCTGCACCATAGAGGGTATGTCGGTGCAGGCGCGCGAAGGGGCGGGGCGAGAGGATTTGCTGCGGCTGCTGGATGCGCTGATGCTGGTGTGGCCGCGTCTCAGCCAGATTGGCAATAAGGTATAAGTATCGGATGGGCCCGGCTTGCGCCGGGCCGTGGGGCGGGGGTTACTGATTAACCGGGATCACCGCGCCCTGGTATTTCTGGCGGATAAAGTCCTGGATCGGTTTGGAGTGCAGCGCCTTCACCAACGCCACGATCTCCGGCTTGTTCACGTCCGCCCGCTGCACGGTGATGATGTTGGCGTTGTCCGGCAGATCCTTCAGGCTTTTGTATTTTTTCGAGTAGATGCCGATCGGTTCGATATTAGCGTTTTTCCAGCTTCATGTGCAGCAGCGGGAAAGGGTTGCCCTGGCCGTCCAGCGCCGAGCGGCCGGTGACCTCGAAACCGTAATGGCGATAAAAACCGCTGGCCTGCGGATTCTGCTCGTTAACGTCCAGCTGCAGTTCGTCGTGCAGCGTCTCCGCGTGCGCCAATAGCGCCCGGCCCACGCCCTTGCCGCGCTGTTCGGCGTCGATAAACAGCATCTCCACCTTGTTGCCGTCCAGTCCGATAAAGCCGCACGGATGCCCCGGCCGATCTTCGGCTACCCAGACGCTGACCGCCGGCAGGTAGTCGTTAAGCACCAGCGGGTACAGCTGGGCGATATTGTCTTCGGTGAGAAAGTGGTGGGTGGCGCGCACCGACCGCTGCCAGATCTCTGCCAGTTGCGCGTTGTCTTGCGCCGCGCGTGCTCTGATGGTAATCATTGCAATGTCCGTTATTTAATGAATGCATAACCAATAAATTTAAGCCCGTCCCCGGCGTCTGGCAACGGCGAATTCGCCGCGCCGCCTGTCGCGGGTTCCCGTTCGGCGCCGGCCGGGCGATCGGGACCGCGGGCCGCGTGTTACACTGGCCCCGGGCGGTAAACGAGGTCAGGCAGATGGAAGCGGTGCGCGCGGCGATTGAAAAACAGGTAATAGGCTTGACCGGGCTGGCGCTCGGCGGAGTGGACTTCGAAAATCCGCCGGGCGATCCCGGCCTGTTTGGCCCGCAGTCGGTCATCTGGCAAGTGCACAATGATTTCACCTCGATGCTGTGCGGCGGCGTCAGCGCTTTGCTGCTGCAGATGCTGCACCCGCTGGCGCTGGCCGGGGTGTGGGATCACTCCAATTTTCGCGCAGACATGCTTGGCCGCCTGCGCCGCACCAGTCAGTTCGTCTCCGTCACCACCTTCGGGCCCACCGCCGAAGCCGAAAGGCTGATCGCCAAAGTCAAGGCCATACACCTGCGGGTCAATGGCGTCGGCAGCGACGGCACCCCCTATGCCGCCAGCGATCCCGACCTGCTCACCTGGGTGCACGTGGCGGAAAGCAGCCGCTTTTTGGCGAGCCATCTGCGCTACCGCAACCCGCAACTCTCCCGCGATTCGCAGGACCGGTATTACCGGGAGGCGGCGCGCATCGCCGCCGCGCTGGGCGCGCGCGATATCCCAACCTCCTGCGCGCAGGTGGAGGATTATCTGCAGCGGATGCGGCCGCAGCTGGCGTGCGATGCGCGTACGCGGGAAGTGGCGCGCATTCTGCTGGCCGCCCCGGCGCCCAGTGCGCTGGCGCGGCCTTTCGCCGCGCTGGTGATGCAGGCGGGGATCGATCTGCTGCCGCCCTGGGCGCAGCGGCAGTTTGATTTTCATCCCGGCGCGCTGCGGCGGCGGCTGGTGCGCACCGGCGTCGCCGGGGTCGGCAAAGTGCTGCGCGGGTCGATGCGCAACGGCTCTTATCAGCGCGCCCAGCGGCGAATTAGCCGCGCCTCCTGAGCCGACGCGCACTATAGTTATTAGCAATAACCCAATGTTTCTCTCCGCTTACGGTCGCTTTTGAGACTTTTACGGGTGATTCGGCCAGTAATGCGCTTTACACTTGGGAAAAGCCAAATTCCATTTTAGCGCGCAGCACACTTTTGCCTGCGCCCTGACCCTATTGAGGTGATATGAACGAGTCATACGTACTTGCTGAAGTCAGTAATGAGAACCAGACGCTGGTCGCGGTGGTTCAGCAAGATCATCGGGCAGCTTATTTCTATATCTACCCAACCGAAGAAACCGGCGAACGTTTTCAGGTGCGCGCCTGTTGGCTGCGCAACCTGGCCGCCGCGCCGCTGCAGGAAGATCGCGCCGCGCTGGAACAGGGCCAGCCGCCGATGCTGGCGGCCGAGTTTTGCCGCAACCTGGAGGGGGAAGCGCCGCTCAATCCCGAAGGATTGATGGTGGTGTGGACCGAAAGCGACGACGGCGCCGCGCTGTGGTACTACGGCCAACTGTTGGCGGTGATCCCCGGCTGGAGCCTGTATATCGATCATTCGGTGTGCTATTCCGCCAGCTGCATCAAGGAAAGCCCGCTGGCTTATCCGCTCGGTTCGGCGTCCACCAATACCCAGTACGCGCTGGCGGAAAACACCCGTCAATTCTGGCGCAGCTGGCAGCGGGAAGAAGGCAACCCCTGGCCGAAAATGCAGAGCGACTATCAGGCGCGTTACGAACCGCATTTTGGTCCGTCGGTAAAATACTACGCCATCGATCAGGGCAAATGGCCGCCGATGGCCATCACCCAGCATGAGCGCGACGGCATCTATTATTTCCTCACCATGGGCGTCAGCATTCGGCCGATGCCCTGGGTGGAAATCCTGTTCAACGACGACGCCTCGCGCTATCGCCGCATGGAAATGGGCATCGCCATCGACAGCCAGTATATGACCGAAGACAACGCGGTGCAGATGGCCAGCGCGCTGGCCGGCTTCGCGCATGCGCCCTGGGCCAGGCTGACCTGGTTCGGCGAGGGGCATACGCTGGAGTCCGAAGTGGCGCCGCTGGGCTACGCAGGCTATGTGTTATCGTCGTCGTTTTACCCGTACCACGAGCATCTGACGCTGCCGAAGCAGTATGGCGACCCGGTGAATATCTTTTGGGCCAGCCCGGTGTTCGAAGCCGAACGCCAGCTGGCGCAGGCCACGCCGAACGGCGGGCACGATCTGATCGGCAAGCTGCGCGAACAGGGCGTCGATCATATCTTCCGCCCGCGGCAGCCGGTATGCTGAAGCGGTCTTTTTAAGCGAGGAAACGTCATGAAGTCAGCGCTGTTGGTCATCGATGTGCAAGAGGGATTGTTCACGCCACCGCCGGCGGACGCCGGGGCGGTGGTGGAGCGTATCAATCGGCTGAGCGCCGGCGCCCGCAAGGCCGGCGCGCCGGTGATTTTCATTCAGCACCAAACCGCGCACCAAGAGCTGCCTCACGGCAGCGACGCCTGGCGGCTGCACGCCGGTCTGCAGGTGGAGGAGGGCGATCATCGGGTGGAGAAAACCACGCCGGATTCGTTCCTGCGCACCCGCCTCGGGCCGCTGCTGATCGCCAACGGCGTCTCTCGGCTGGTGATCTGCGGCTACTCCACCGAGTTTTGCGTCGATACCACCACCCGCCGCGCCGCCGGTCTCGGCTACCCGGTCACGCTGGCGGCGGACGCCCACACCAGCCACGACAAGCCGCACGCCAGCGGCCGGCAGATCCGCGAGCACCATAACGCCACGCTGTCGAACATCGAGAGCTTCGGCGTGGCGATCAATGCGCTGCCGACGGCGGACGTCCGCTTCTGACGCCGACGGGCCCGGCTTGCCGGGCCCGTCGCTTTACGCCAGTCCCGCTCTTCGCGCCGCCACCTTGGCCAGCGCCGCCCAGTCCAAATCCGCATCGCCCTGCGCCATCGCGTCGAGGAAGTTATCCTTCAGCACGCCGGCGAACGGCATCGGCGTATGGCTATTGGCGCCGGCTTCCAGCGCCAGCCCGACATCCTTCAACCCCAGCGCCAGTTTAAAACCGGCCGGCGAATATCGCTCCGCGGCGATCAGCGCGCCGTAGCCCTGGTAGGCCGGCGAGGCGAAGGCGGTGCTGGTCAGCATCTGCAGGTAGTCGGCGCTGGAAACCCCGTAGTTGCGCACCAGCGCGCTGCCCTCCGCCATGGCCTCGATGGCGCTGGCCAGCGTGAAATTGGTGGCGATCTTGACGATGTTGGCCTGTTCGGGGCGCTCGCCGAAATGCCAGGTTTGCTGGCCGAGCGCGTCGAACAGCGGCTGCACCTGCGCCAGCAGCCGCGCATCGCCGGCCGCCAGGATGTTCAGCTTGCCGGCGGCGGCCACGTCGACCCGGCCGAGCACCGGCGCGGCGACGTAGCCGACGCCGCGCTCCTGGTGTTGGGCCGCCAGCCGCCTGGCCAGCTCGACGGAGACCGTCGCCATATTGATGTGGGTGGTCCCCGGCCTGAGCCGCTGCAGCAGCCCGCTGTCCACCACCACCTGCTGGGTGGCGGCGTCGTTGGCCAGCATGGTGATCAGCACCTCCACCTCGGCCAGCTCTTCGGGCCGCTGCGCCTGCAGTGCGCCGGCGGCGACCAGCGGTTGCGCCGCCTGCGGCGAACGGTTCCACACCTTCAGCGCAAAGCCCGCCCGCAACAGGTTGGCCGCCATGGCGCTGCCCATCCCTCCCAATCCGGCAAATCCGATCTTCATCACGCGTTCCTTTTTCAGGTTGAGTCCCTTCACCCTAGCGCGCCGGGCCAGGAACGCCAGCGCCGGAATGTAACGCTTTCTTAACCGACTCGGGCGCCACCGTTGACATCATTATCGATTGGGGTATACCTTAGTCGCATGAATACGCCCCTGCTTTCCCTCCATAGCCAGTCATGGTGGCGCCTCTACTGAGGCGGCACGGGTATTCACATCTATTTTCAATGCCGCCGGTTCGGGCGGCATTTTTTATTGCGTTGATCCGGCGGTGTATTTACCTTCAGGAGCAAGGCAATGAGTTACACCATTCTTACCGGCGATCGCGCCACCGGCCCTCTGCATTTAGGTCACTACGTCGGCTCGCTGCGCCAGCGGGTTGAGCTGCAGCATCAGCATCGGCAAACGGTGATGGTGGCGGATCTGCAGGGGTTGACCGACAACGGCAGCAACCCGCAAAAAATCAGCGCCAACGTGCTGAACGTGGTGGCGGATTATCTGGCGGTGGGCATCGACCCGCTGAAAACCACGATCTGCCTGCAGTCGGCGCTGCCGGCGCTGACCGAACTGACCCTGTACTACCTCAATCTGGTCAGCGTGGCGCGGCTGGAGCGCAATCCGACGGTAAAAAGCGAAATCGTCGAAAAAGACTTCGCCCGCAGCCTGCCGGCCGGTTTTCTGATCTATCCGGTCAGCCAGGCGGCGGACATCACCGCGTTTGGCGCCACCCACGTGCCGGTCGGCGCAGATCAACTGCCGATGCTCGAACAAACCAATGAAATCGTGCGGCGTTTCAACCACGTCACCGGCCAGGCGGTGCTGACGGAGTGCCGTCCGCTGCTGAGCAAGGTCGACCGCCTGCCGGGGCTGGACGGCCGGGGCAAGATGTCGAAATCGCGCGGCAACGCCATTGCGCTGGGCGCCGGCGCCGACGAGGTGCACCGGGCGGTGATGAGCATGTACACCGATCCCGGCCATGTGCGCGTCAGCGATCCCGGCAAGGTGGAGGGCAATATGGTGTTCACCTACCTGGACGCTTTCTGCGAGGACGCGGCGCTGGTGGCGGAGCTGAAGGCGCACTATCGCCGCGGCGGGTTGGGCGACGTGAAGATCAAACGCCTGCTGGAAGACTGCCTGCAAAGCCTGCTCGAACCGATCCGCACCCGCCGGGCGGATTTCATCGCCGACAAGGGCGAGCTGCTGCGGGTGCTGCAGGAGGGCACCCGGCGCGCGCATCAGGTCAGCCAGCGGACGCTGGCGCAGGTTAAAGCGGCGCTGGGGCTGGATTTCTTTGCGCTGGATTGAACGCCGCTCCCGCCAAGCGGGGAGCGGGCCTTGGGGGAGCGTCAGGCTGCGCCGTCGACGATCGGGTGTTTGACCACGAAGACATACGACAGCGCGCCGATGACGGTGAAGCATGCGCACAGGGTCAGCGCCAGGCTGAAGGAGTGGGTGGTATCCAGGATCCAACCGGTGATCACCGGCGCGAACGAGGCGAAGATAAAGCTGGCGAAGTTCTGGATGCTGCCCACCGACGCGGTCATGCGCGAGGTCACCGCGACGTGGATCAGCCCCCAGCAGGAGGTGCCGGCAAAGTGGATGCAGAACAGCGCCATGCCGATCAACAGCACCGCGCTGTAGGTGGTGGTCGCCTGTGGGACCACGGCGGTAAAGGAGGCCGAGAGCAGCATGCCGGCCACGATGCAGATCTTGCGGCTTTTCAGCGGCGCCATGCCGCGGCGCACCAGAAAGTCGGTCACGAAGCCGTTCGACAGCATGCCGGCGGCGCCGAACAGGAACGGAATGGCGCTCATCAGGCCGGTGCTTTTCAGGTCCAGGTGGTAGGTGGTCTGCAGGTAGCCGGGCAGCCAGGCCAGATACAGCCAGGCGGTGTAATTGATGCCGCTGAAGCCGATCATCATGCCCCACATGGTGCGGTTTTTGAACAGCGCGCGCCACTCGCGGAAGTTCATCGGCTCCGGCCGCGCGCTGACGCTGCCGGCGTTCAAATAGGCCTGTTCCTGGGCGCTCAGGCTAACGTCCCGGCGGTTGCGGTACAGCATGTACCAGCCGATCGACAGCGCTATCCCCAGCACGCCGATGGTGATGAACATGCCGCGCCAGCCGAAGACCAGCATCATGGCGGTGAGGATTGGCGGGCTGATCGCCAGCCCGATGGTGGAGGCGGCATTGAAAATCCCCATCGGCATGCCGCGATCCTTGATGTTGAACCAGTCGTTGATCACCTTCACGCCGCAGGGGTTCATCGGCGCTTCGCCGATCCCCAGGCCGATGCGCACCCAGATGAACTGGGTGAAGTTGTGGATCATGCCGGACAGCGTCTGGAATACCGACCAGACGAACATGCCCAAGCCCAGCATGATGCGCGGTCCCTTGCGATCCAGCAGCGGCCCGCAGGGCAGTTGGGCGATGCCGTAGGCCAATGAGAACGCCGACAGCAGCAGGCCGATCTCGGTGCCGCTCAGGCCCATTTCCTCACGAATGGTGGAGTTCGCCACTGAGAGCGAGCTGCGGTCCAGAAAGTTAATTATTGCCGCCATAAATAACAGCAGCATGGCCGTGGTTTGAATTTTCTTTATTTTCGCCGAGCGGACCAGCATGCCGGCCGGCGGCATCGGGATCGGGCCGGCCGAATAAGGATCGGCCGCTTCTTTTCCGCGGTTAATGGCGCGACTTCTTTCCATCTTGTCCTCCAGAATTTCGCATTAATAATATTTATTATTCCGGGTATTCCCCTGGACGGTGTGTTGACGAGGGCAGTAGCAGGTGTTCGGCAGTAAGCCTAGATGGCGAAATATATTGGCTGGCGGTTTTGTCGCGGTTCCGTGCGGCGGCCGGTATTTTGCTGCTCTTTATCGGTTTTAAATGACGCAGGGGTGTTTTTTATCGATAAAAAACACCCCTGCGGCTCAGGCGCCGGCCTGATTTATCGAGCGGATCATCGACTGTTTGGCGGTGTCCAGATGGCGGTGCAGACCGCTGATGGCTTCCTGATCGTTGCGGCAGATCAGCGCGCTGAGGATGGTCATGTGTTCGTCGATCGCCACGATATTCCTTTGCTTCAGGTCGGTTTCGTCCCACTGGTAGTGGAAATGGAAAATCACCGAAATGATCTCCAGCGACTGGTTGAAAAACGGATTGTTGGCGGCGGACAGGATCAGCCGGTGGAAGTCGCGGTCCAGCTGCGAGAAACGGCGATAGTTGTCGCTGATGTTTTCCCGCAGCTGGCGGTGACGGCTCAGCAGCTCTTTGGCCTGCAGCCAGCGCTCGTCGTGCCCCGGCAGATTGATAAAGTGGGAAAGGGCGTGCGTTTCCAACATCTGGCGCAGCTCGAACAGCTGCTCGGCGTAGCGCCGGTCAAACTTCTTCATGCTCCACTGCCCGCGCCTGACGCTGTCGATCAGGTTGTAGCGGCTGAAGTGCAGCAGGAACTCCCGCACCACCACCGGGCTGACGTTGACCGCGCGCGCCAGCTGCAGCTCGCTGAAGGCGTCCCCGGCGCGCAGCTGCTTTTGATTGATCATCTGATAAAAGGCTTTTTCGAACTTTTTTCCCTGCTCGTCCAGCGACAGGCTTTGGCAGTCGAAACCGTCCTCCGCCTGCGGCCGGCGTACCACGACATAGTCGTCGCCGACCTTTTCCAGTACGCCGCGCTGGAAGAAATGCGCCAGCGCATGGCGCACGGTGGTGCGGCTGATATTGTACATCTCGGCCAACGCCGCCTGGGAAGGCAGCGGTGAACCAAGGTGGCCGTTGCTGATGCCGTCGATCATCTGGTTAACCACATTGTGGCGCAGGTTCTGGGTTCTGCTCATGCTGAGTCTCGGGTGTTTTTTATCTATTTAAAACCAATTTAAAGCGGTTTATTTTGTCGTCCCTCACAGATTTTTGTTGCGGCGCGAAGCCCGGCGGTTTTTTTATTTAATAACGTTCTTACCGAGCAAAAGGGGACGTTATGAAAACAATGAAGGTATTAGTGTGCGAGCAACCGACGGAATTGCGCTATCGCCAACGCCCGCTACCCGTTGCCGCTGCGGGCGAAGCGGTAATAAAGATGATTGCCGTGGGAATTTGCGGAACCGATATTCACGCCTGGTCCGGTCAGCAGCCTTTCTTTAGTTACCCGCGCGTTTTGGGCCATGAAATATGCGCCGAGATTGTCAGCCTCGGCGATCAAACGGCCGGCTGGCGAGTGGGCCAGCGCGTCGCGGTGATCCCTTATCTTTCCTGCCGCCGCTGTGGCGCCTGCCTGAGCGGCAAGACCAACTGCTGCGAGAACATTTCGGTGATCGGCGTGCATCAGGACGGCGCTTTCTGCGAGTATCTCAGCGTGCCGGCCGGCAACCTGCTGGCGGTGGACGACGTGGCGCCGGAGGCGGCGGCGCTGATTGAACCGTTCGCCATCAGCGCCCATGCGGTGCGCCGCGCGGCGCTGTCGCCGGATGAGCACCTGTTGGTGGTCGGCGCCGGGCCTATCGGCCTGGGCGTGGCGGCGATAGCCCAGGCCGACGGCGCGCGGGTGGTGGTGGCCGACACCCGCCCCGAACGGCGGCGGCATGTCGAACAGGTGCTGGGGCTGCCGACGCTCGATCCGGCGGCCGACGGGTTCGATGCGGCGCTGCGCGGGCAGTTTGACGGCATGCTGGCGGCTAAAGTGATCGACGCCACCGGCAATCCGCAGGCGATGAACAACGCCGTCAATGTGATCCGCCACGGCGGCGGCATCGTCTTTGTCGGGCTGTTCAAAGGCGACCTGCGGTTCTCCGACCCGGAGTTTCACAAAAAGGAGGCCACCCTGATGGGCAGCCGCAACGCGACGGAAGAAGACTTCGTCAAGGTCGGTCGCCTG